>NZ_JBQFON010000002.1:0-487397 GCF_056533505.1 Ruegeria sp. G2
GCCAATCACTCAGCGCCACCGCCCAATTACCAACCTCAGATGCCCACCGTCTCTCCGATGCGTCTCAACCGTCTCTCCGGCCCGTCTCCGCAGTTCCCAGCGTCCCAGCAACCGCCTCAGCAGCGCCGGTGAAGGGGTATTTACGGATTAGGTCTAAGACCTGCAACCCCCATTTTGAAAAAACTTCACATTTCCGCTCAGCTTCTTCTCCATCTTAATGAAAACAATATGTTAGCTTCATAATTCGCCCAGCAAATTTGCTAAAAGGAGGTTCACGGCAACGAAATGGACGACCTTTCGGCGGAATCATACCCAATGCTCGGCAGGCAACCCAAACTCAGGCGAATGAAAACGCCGCCCGAGTCTCCTCGGGCGTCGCAATTCACTGCGAAGGTCGCGTCACTAGTTCAAATCGTATCGATCCGCATTCATCACCTTGTTCCAGGCAGAAACGAAGTCACAGACAAATTTACCGCCCGCATCGTCCTGACCATAGACCTCGGCCAGCGCCCGCAACTGCGAGTTCGAACCAAAGACCAGATCCGCGCGGGTACCCGTCCACTTCACTTCGCCGCTCACCCGATCACGACCCTCGTAGACGCCATCACCAGACGGCTTCCACTCGGTGCCCATATCCAAAAGATTCACAAAGAAGTCAGTGCTGAGCGTACCAACTCGGTCGGTGAGCACTCCATGAGAGGTGCCGCCGAAGTTAGCACCCAGCACCCGCATCCCACCGACAAGTGCCGTCATCTCAGGCGCAGACAGTGTCAGCAATTGGGCCTTGTCCACCAGCAGAGCCTCGGCCGGAACCGAGTACTCCTTGTGCAGGTAGTTGCGGAAACCGTCGGCGATGGGTTCCATCACTGCAAAGCTGTCCACATCCGTCTGCTCTTGCGCGGCATCGGTGCGGCCCGGGGTAAAGGGCACGTCAACGTCATGGCCTGCGGCTTTGGCTGCCTGTTCGATGGCTGCAGCGCCACCTAGGACAATAATATCTGCCAACGAAACTTTCTTGCCACCAGACTGTCCATCATTGAACGCAGCCTGAACCCCTTCCAGCGCACCCAGCGCCTTGGACAGTTTCAGCGGCTCATTGACCTCCCAATCTTTCTGCGGAGCCAGGCGAATACGCGCACCGTTGGCACCGCCACGCATGTCCGATCCGCGGAAGGTTGAAGCCGAAGCCCATGCGGTCGACACCAGATCCGAAACCGACAGCTCTGTCGCAAGGATCTTGGCTTTCAGATCCGCCACATCGGCGTCGTCAATAAGCGCGTGATCGACGGCAGGGACATTGTCTTGCCATATGAGCTCTTCGCTGGGCGCTTCTGCTCCCAGATAACGTGCACGTGGACCCATGTCGCGGTGGGTCAGTTTGAACCAGGCGCGAGCGAAGGCGTCGGCGAACTCTTCCGGGTTTTCGTGGAAGCGTTTCGAGATCGGGCCGTAGATCGGATCCATGCGCATCGCCATGTCGGCGGTGGTCATCATGGTCTTGACCTTCTTGGACGGATCATGCGCCGCCGGGGCCATGTCTTCATCTTTCACGCCGACCGGTTCCCAGATCCAAGCGCCCGAGGGACTTTTGGTCAGGTTCCAATCATAGCCGAACAACAGATCGAAATAGCCGTTGTCCCATTTGATCGGGTTCGCGGTCCATGCACCCTCGATTCCGCTGGTAGTGGTGTCGTCGCCTTTGCCTGAACCGAATTTGTTGATCCAGCCAAAGCCCATGTCCTCGATCGGGGCGGCTTCGGGTTCGGGGCCGACCAGATTGGGGTCGCCCGCACCATGCGCCTTGCCAAAAGTGTGGCCACCCGCGACCAGAGCGACGGTTTCCTCGTCGTTCATTGCCATCCGACCAAAGGTGTCACGGATGTCGCGGCCCGAGGCCAGAACGTTCGGCTCACCATCGGGCCCTTCGGGATTCACATAGATCAGACCCATCTGAACGGCGGCCAACGGGTTTTCCAGATCACGCTCGCCCGAATAGCGGCTGTGCGGGTTCTCGGTTGGGGCCAGCCATTCGGTCTCGGCACCCCAATAGATGTCTTCTTCGGGAGCCCAGATGTCTTCGCGGCCACCCGAGAAGCCAAAGGTCGTTCCACCCATGGATTCAATCGCGCAGTTGCCCGCCAGGATATAAAGGTCAGCCCACGAGATCTGGTTGCCGTATTTCTGCTTGATCGGCCACAGCAGACGGCGCGCTTTGTCCAGGTTGCCATTGTCCGGCCAGCTGTTCAGAGGCGCGAACCGCTGATTGCCGGTCGAGGCACCGCCACGGCCATCTGCCGTCCGATAAGTGCCCGCTGCGTGCCAGGCCATACGGATGAACAAGCCGCCGTAGTGACCGTAGTCCGCCGGCCACCAGTCCTGCGAATCCGTCATCAGTGCGTAAAGGTCTTCCTTCAGCGCCTTCAAGTCGAGCTTCTTGAACTCTTCGGCATAGTCGAATGTCTCACCCATCGGGTTCGATGCAGGGCTATGCTGATGCAGAATCGACAGGTTCAACTGGTTCGGCCACCAATCCCGGTTGGACCGGGCCTCGGCGCCATGCATTACCGGGCATTTGCCCATGTTGGGGGTATCACTTCCGTCCATATCGATCTCCAGTACTGGCTAGATGTGTGCGTCGCGCGGTTAACTTTGAAACGAGAAACAGGGGCTTGAGTGTTTTTGCGCTCGTCCCTGGCATGGGCACTACGCGGGATCGCGCGGATCGGCCCTGCCTTCATTGTAGGAAATAGCATTAACGACTCGTTCTTTCTGTTTGGGTGTAGATTTAGCAAATCCAAGCTATTCACATAAGTTTTGTTTTTCGATGATATTGATAACCCAAAACTATCACTTGAACGTCTTCGCGCAGCTGGACGCTAGAGCACGCGATTGCATTTTCGCCGTTGGGCTTCACCGTGACTCGCAATTTGAGCACGTGGGGGTGGCGACGCAAATGGATCTACGATGCTGACCGCTGTAAATTGCCTGAGTGGGGCCAGCGTCAAGCTGTCTGTCGACACAGGTTCAGTGGCCATTGACTTTTTTATAAAGGGCGGATTTGTAGCCAAAGGGAATTCCCAACACGCCGACCAACCACCCTGCCGTGCGGGCGATCTGGATCAACCGTCGATCCGGTTGGAACGGAAACAACAGTATTGCCCCCAGTAGCGCCAACAAACGCAAAGGTGCACTCAGGAAACCCAAGATCGCCTTTGTCGGCTTCTGATCAAGCTTGCGCCGCATATGCGTGTTGGACTGGTCCCGCCCTCGGGCAGCCTGATACAAGAACGAGAGGCGTTCGGGCGGAATGGTTTCATACACGAACGCATCAGGCACCCAGCCCACAGGCAATCCAGCGGCAACGGTCTCGGCGTAGAACTTTGCGTCCGTTCCGCCCGTCATCCGCATGGTTTCATCGAACCAAAGCCCGGTTTCGCTGAACAACCGCGTCTCGCCAAGCCAGTTGTTGGTCACGATGGTGACACCGCCGGTATCGTTCAGCGTGGCTTTCCTGGCGGCGACGTTTTCCTTATCGAGATATCGATTGCTGATGTTGCGCAGCATCAGCCGCTGCATTGCGGTCTCTTGTCCGGTCGGCCCCGCAGCGCGGAGTGGCGCACCCAACAACACAGAGGAACTCTTGCGATACCCGGCAACCAAATTCTCAAGCCAATCGGATGCCACTACCTCGTCATCATCGACAAAACAGAGTAGATCCGAACCCTGTTCAAGCGCCTCGCGCGCTGCACGGTTGCGCCCGAAAGGAATGCCAGGTTCGGTCTCAAGGACATAATCCAGACCCGCCCCGTTGGGCAGAACAGCCCCCGCTGCCCGCACGGTATCCTCGCTAAGCGGTGAACTGTCGTTTTCGACCACAAGGCATCGCACCGAGCAATCGGTCGGCAGCTTCATCTCGCCCCAGCTCTCGATCAATGCAGCCAGCATTTCGGGGCGCTGCCGGGTGAGAGTAGAAACCGTAATCTTCAGGGTGGCTGAGCGATCCTTCATCGCATCCCCATACTACCTGCATCTGTTTCTTGACAAGGCGCAGTGATCACGAGGGTTCCATCAACGCTTCTAACCCAACCCGGTAATTTGGGTAGAGCAGTGAGATACCCAGCTCTTCTTTAATCCGATCATTCCGAACGCGTTTGTTTTCATTGTAAAAACTACGGGCCATTGGAGTCAGATCAGCCTCATCAAACGGCACAGCAGGCGGTAACGGCAGTCCCTGCAGCTCGGCCGCATAGCCGATCACATCCTGCGGTGGCACCGGTTCATCATCGCAGACATTGTAGATCGCGCCCGGATTGGGTTTGGCCATCGATGCGATCAACACCTGCGCGATATCATCAACGTGAATACGCGAGAATACCTGTCCCGGCTTAATGATCCGTCTCAGGCCACCTCTCTTGAGCTTGGAAAACGGTCCACGCCCCGGCCCATAAATCCCCGCCAATCGGAATGTGTGTAACGGGAGGTCCGGGATATCTGCCCACTGCGTTTCGGCACGCACGCGCCACCGACCTCGTTCGGCGGTAGGTTCGGGCGCGGTGGTCTCATCCACCCAACCCCCATCGTGATCACCATAAACCGCAGTGGTCGACAGATACCCAACCCATTTGAATTGCCCGGCGCGGGCGGCAATCTCATCGCGCAACTCTGCCAATACAGGGTCACCATCTACTGTAGGCGCGGTTGATATCAATACATGTGTGACACATTCCAGGTCAGGCCGTTCCCCCGGCCAGACAATCGGCTCGGCGCCCGACGCGCGAATGGTCTCAATTTGCTTTGGATCGCGCGAGGTTCCGATGATCCGCCAGGATGCTGGATCAAGTTGCTTCGATGTCGCTCGGGCAGAATAGCCGTGGCCGAAGGAAAAAAGTGTCTGAGTCATAGCTCCTTTGATGATCCGCCCGGCCCGGGGATGCAAGCGCCGGATGGACGCACTTGATTCGAATCCTCTGATGCGCCTTCATTGATGTATGAGCAACAAAACACCCGATCTACGCGCCGCCTATTCCTTGAAGTCGCCTGAAGAGAACAAGCGTCTCTACGCTGAATGGGCCGGAGACTACGACGACAATTTTGCCGCACTGGAAGACTATCAACTCCACATCCAAACAGCGCGCGCTTTCGTTGCTGCCGGTGGTCAGGGTCCGGTATTGGATGTTGGAGCGGGAACGGGGTTATGTGGTGCGGTTTTGGCGGGGCTGGGCGTTGGCCCGATTGACGCCACGGATATCAGTGCTGAAATGCTGGATCAGGCGATGCGCAAGGATATCTACCGAGACGCGATCGAGGCCGATCTGAATCAGGGCCTTCCCGTCCCGCGTGACAGCTATGCAGGCGTGGTCTCCTCCGGAACGTTCACCCATGGCCACCTGGGGCCCGAGGCCTTGCCCGCGCTCTTGCGGGTCGCGCGCCCCGGCGCACAATTCGCCCTGTCAATCAACGCAAAGCACTTTGAGGCGCTGGGGTTTTCCGATGCATTCGGCGCTCTCGAGGCTGAACAAATCAGCAATCTGTCATTTACCGAAGTGCGTATATATGGTGAGCTAGCCGCTGGCCCCAACAAGGATGACATTGCTTTAATCGCACTGTTCGAAAAGGGCTGATCAGACACTAATCAGGGCGAATCTGACAATATCTGGACCTTCGCAGCATTAGACATCTAGGTATACATCTGCTTCTTATACGCCCGAGTCCGTGTTGTCGCCTCAGCTGAGCCGTCGTGATAGGTCCCGAACCACTTGTCGAACGGAATCTCAGAAGTGCCATAGTTGCACTCGAAATACCGGTGATGAAGCTGATGGAAGAAATCTCCTGCCCTCGCTGCGTCCGTCTCGCCAGCCTTTAGCTTTTCAAAGCCCGAATGGGACAGAACAGGGCTGATCTGCTGAAAGTAAACATGAAACAACAGATGCAGCGGGTGCGAGGGTACGATCAGATGGATGAAGTAGGTCGAAAAATAAAGCAGGTTTTCATACCAGTGGTTCGATATCCCCGACCACGGCCCGATATTGACGTTGCGGTGATGCACAGCATGGACATGTTTATAGAGTTTCGGGTGATGCTCCAACCGATGGACCCAGTAGAAATGCAACCCGGACCACATCGGAATCAGCAGCATCCAGATCACGAACCAGACCGGCGCTGCGGCCCAAGTTATGACTGGCACGTAGCCGTTCGCCATCGCCCAATAGATTATCCATTGATAGACCGTGGCCACAGTCATCGCGCTGCCCAAGGTCCACCAGATATTATCCAAAACCTGGTTTCGAAAAGTGAATGAACCGTTGTTCCGAGTCAGGTCCCGACGGTCAAACTTTTTATACATGCCCTGCCCTTTGCGCATGTAAAGCCACCAATGCAGGCCCCCAGCAACCAGGATCTGAGGGAGCATATTCAATAGCCAAACGCGGAACATCCAACCAGGCGCGAAGGATTGCATAGTCTCTAATGCAGGCAAAAACGCAAGATATGCAACCATTGCCAAGGCCATGCACAGAGTCAGCGACGTAAGCGGCAGCCAAGCCCCTCTGTACCAACGCAGGATCTCAGCGGGGCGCGGCGGCCAGTTGAACAAAGGATTCAGACCGACCGGACCGTCGGGGCGGTAATTCCAGCGGGCGGCTTCTGCATCATGAACGTCAGTCACGGAAGAAACTCCTTAGAGGGGGTATTTAGGATGCGTAGTCCGAGCCTTCGGCATCCAAGACTGCTTTAATTTCGCGCAGATGCGCCTCAGCCTGACCGGGATAGTCATCCAATTCCTGTGCGGTCTTTTCCGCAATTTCGTCTGACAGAACGCGCAAGGGCTGCCCGGTTTGAAGCGCACGGATGTAAGTTTCAGCGGCGCGTTCAAAATAGTAGAGTCTATTAAAGGCATCTGCAGGGCTGTCACCGATCACCAGAACCCCATGATTGCCCATGATCATGACCTTTTTCTTCGGGTCTGACAGCATCGAAGCGCATCGTTCGCCCTCGCTTTCGAACGCCAGACCACCGAATTCCTCATCGATCACATAGCGGTTGAAGAAGGTTGCGGTGTTTTGATCGATCGGCGGCAGGGTGCTGTCCGCCAGTGATGCCAGAACCGTCGCAAATATCGAATGTACGTGCATCACACAACGCGCATGGGGGCAATGGCGGTGGATTGATCCGTGCAACCCCCATGCCGTCGGGTCCGGCGCTCCGGGCTGATCCATGACATTATTGTCGTTGGCATCCAGTAGCAGCAGATTTGACGCTTTGATCCGCAAGAAATGCATCTGGTTGGCATTCATCAGAAACTGCGTGCCGTCTGCATTGACAGCCAAACTAAAATGGTTCGCTACCCCTTCATGCATGTTGAGACGCTCGGTCCAGCGGAAGGCTGCGGCCATATCAACACGTTCGGACCAATGATCGATGTTGGGGCGCAGGTTGGTGACGCTCATACCGGACTCCTTCGTGGGGCGATTGGGGCATTGGGTAAATCGTGCCTGCACTGCAAAAGTTTGACCAACGAAAAAAACACACCTAATTCATAAGTAAAACTACTGGCGGAGTTATGCATATGCGGAAACCACTTCCTCCTCTGGGTTGGCTGCGCACATTTGAAGCAGCAGCCCGTCACCTGTCGTTTACAGGTGCGGCACGGGATCTGAACATGACGCAAAGTGCGGTCAGTCAGCAGGTCAAATCGCTGGAGGGGTATCTGGGCCAGCCGTTGTTCCTGCGTCGCCCGCGCGCATTGGAACTGACCGAAGCAGGCATCACCTATCTGCCGGTTGTGCGCGAGGCGTTTCGAACGCTTGTAAGGGGTACTCAGGCCGTCACGGGGGCGCAACAAAACGCGGTTCAGGTGCAGAGCAACATAACATTTGCCGTCAACTGGCTGGCGCCGCGTCTTCCCCGGTTTCGGAAACTGCACCCGGATGTGCATTTGAACATCTTCACCGAGCTGTGGGAGCCACGCGAAATGGCTGAGGGTGCGGCGGTCGAAATTCGATATTCACTGCGTCCTGCCGACACGGTGCGCACAGAACTATTGCAGACCGATCACTATTATCCCGTCTGTGCTCCGGGCTTCCGGGTAACACTTGAAACATTGCAAGAGCAGCCTCTTTTTGATTGTTCGAACTTGCTGTCGAATTGGGAGAGCTGGGTCACGGAACAGGGTCTAACTTGGGAGAAACCGCAAGTTACCTATTCAACGACCTATCTGGTCAGCGTGTCAGTCGCGATGGCTGGAGGCGGGTTGTGCTTGGCCCATGACATGATCGCCAAACGCCTACTTGACGAAGGTCGCCTAATTGCGCCGTTCTCTCACCGTGCCGCCATGCCCGAGGCATATTATTTGCTGCTGTCACCTCAAGCTGAGGAAACGCCGGGCGCATTGGTTTTTGTTGACTGGCTGCGCTCAGAAATCTCAGCCGACACTCAAAACTAGACCAGGGCGCTCCCGCCCATCCTCAATGCCCTTTGGGCATCTCCTCTGGTTGGGCGTAGCAGCGCTGGCGCGCTGCGGTTGGCATGAATTGTGATGATTGGATGATACCTTACCGGTGGGGGTTGCACCTTTTGCTTCATTCGTGAAAGTTGGGCCATGGAATACACTCCCTTCCCCAGTTGGCCCGATACCGCCCCTCGTCTTATCGCTGTTGCTGCAGGCCGCGAAGCTGCCGATATGGTGATCCGCGGCGGTACTTGGGTGAATGTACACAGCCGAGAAGCCCTGCCGGATCATGATGTCGCCATCGCTGCGGGACGCGTGGCCTTTGTGGGTCCGGATGCCTCCTATTGCATCGGTCCTGAGACTCAGGTCATCGAGGCAGATGGCCGGTATATGATCCCCGGACTTTGCGACGCGCATATGCATATCGAATCGGGCATGCTGACGCCTGCAGAGTTTGCCCGCGCAGTCATTCCACATGGCACCACTTCGATGTTCTCCGACCCGCATGAGATCGCCAATGTGCTTGGCATTGAAGGCGTGCGCCTGATGCATGACGAAGCGCTTATGCAGCCCGTGAATATTTTTACCCAGATGCCGTCCTGCGCGCCTTCGGCACCGGGCCTTGAAACCACGGGATATGAGATCACAGCCGAGGATGTGGCTGAAGCAATGGCTTGGCCCGGCATTGTCGGGTTGGGTGAGATGATGAACTTTCCCGGGGTCATACATGGCGACCCGAAGATGCTTGCGGAAATTGCCGCCACTCAGCGAGCGGGAAAAACAGTGGGCGGGCACTACGCTTCGCCTGATTTAGGGTCTGATTTTGGAGCCTACGTTGCCGGTGGCCCCGCTGATGACCATGAAGGCACCTGCGAGGACGATGCCATTGCTCGGGTCCGTCAGGGGATGCGGTCGATGATGCGGCTGGGGTCTGCCTGGTATGATGTGGAAAGCCAGATCACTGCGGTGACCGAAAAGGGGCTGGATCCGCGCAACTTCATTCTGTGTACCGACGACTGCCATTCGGGTACTCTGGTCAATGATGGTCATATGAACCGTGTGGTGCGCCACGCAATCGCTTGTGGATGTGATCCTCTGGTCGCGCTTCAAATGGCTACCATTAACACCGCGACTCACTTTGGATTGGAACGTGAGATCGGCTCGATCACGCCGGGTCGGCGAGCCGACATTATTCTGAGTTCTGACCTGACAAGTCTGCCAATCGAAACGGTTATTGCGCGGGGCCAGGTCGTGGCTGAAAACGGAATGGTGACAGTCGACTGTCCGCATCTGGATTGGCCTGCCAAGGCACGGAACACCGTCCATCTTGGACATGAGCTGTCTTCGACCGATTTTGAGATTACAGCCCCCGCTGGCGCCAACCGCGTCATGGCCAATGTGATCGGCGTCGTCGAGAATCAAGCCCCAACCCAGGCGCTGAAGTCAGAATTGCCCATTATCGAAGGGCTTGTTGAGGGCGAAGGCCAGGTTTGCCAGATCGCGTTGGTTGAACGCCACCGCGCCACGGGTGGTGTAACCAACGCCTTTGTGTCGGGTTTTGGATATCAGGGCAAAATGGCCATGGCCTCAACCGTGGCGCATGACAGCCACCATATGATCGTTGTCGGCACTGACCGCGAGCAGATGGCTCTGGCTGCAAACCGACTGGCGCAAGTGGGCGGCGGCATCACAATCTTTCGAGACGGTGATGAACTGGCGCTGGTTGAATTGCCCATAGCGGGTCTGATGTCCGACAGCCCAGCCGCCGAAGTTGCAGCCAAAGCCGAACAGATGGTCGAGGCGATGAAAGCCTGTGGCTGTGAACTCAACAACGCATATATGCAGCATTCTTTGTTGGCCCTAGTCGTGATCCCTGAGCTGCGGATCTCAGACCTTGGGTTGATAGACGTACGCACATTTGAAAAGATCGACCTTCTGGAACCCCTTGCATGACAACTATCCAAACCCCTGACGTTCCCAACCCCGAGAAATTTACAGACCCACTGGCCGCTGTCGCGCGATTGGAAGAGCTTTATGAACAAGCGACAAAGTTCCTATGCGACAAGTTTGCTGACGCGCTCAAAAACGGCGCTCCCGCTGAAAGATATCGCGCGTTCTACCCTGAAATCCGGATCAGGACCTCTTCTTACGCACAAGTCGACAGCCGACTAAGCTTCGGCCATGTATCCGAACCGGGCACGCATGCGACAACGGTCACCCGGCCCGATCTGTTCCGATCATATCTGACCCAGCAAATCGCACTATTGATCAAGAATCACGATCAGCCGGTAACAATTGGAGCCTCTGAGACCCCGATCCCGGTGCATTTCGCCGTGGCCAACAACCCGGATCTGGTGGTTCCGCACCAAGGCGCAGCCGGTTTCACGTTGCGCGATGCGTTTGATGTGCCCGATCTGAACACAACCAATGACGACATTGTAAATGGCATCAACGAGCCCGAGAACGATGCCGAACCTCTGGCGCTATTCACCGCCCAGCGCGTAGATTACTCTCTTGCGCGGCTGTCGCATTACACCGCAACGGACCCGAGCCATTTCCAGAACCACGTTCTGTTCACAAACTATCAGTTCTACGTCTCTGAATTCGAAAACTATGCGCGCGCGCAGTTGTCCGATCCCGACAGCGGCTATACCAGCTTTGTCTCGACTGGAAATGTCGAGATCGCTGATCCAGAAGCGGCAATCGAACAGCCGTTGAAACTGCCGCAAATGCCAACCTACCACCTGAAACGCGCGGATGGGTCTGGGATCACATTGGTCAATATCGGCGTCGGACCATCGAATGCCAAAACAGCCACCGACCACATCGCGGTTCTGCGCCCGCACGCCTGGTTGATGGTCGGCCACTGCGCCGGTCTGCGCAACACGCAGGCTCTGGGGGATTTCGTACTGGCCCACGCTTATTTGCGCGAGGACAAGGTGCTGGACGACGACCTGCCTGTCTGGGTGCCGATCCCCCCACTGGCCGAAGTGCAGGTCGCGCTGGAACAGGCTGTGGCCGAGGTAACCGAGCTGGAAGGCTACGAACTGAAACGCATCATGCGGACAGGCACCGTCGCATCGGTCGACAACCGAAACTGGGAACTTCGCGATCAGTCCGGGCCGGTGCAACGGCTCAGCCAGTCCCGCGCGATTGCACTGGACATGGAAAGCGCAACGATTGCTGCAAATGGCTACCGGTTCCGGGTTCCATACGGCACCTTGCTGTGCGTCTCGGACAAACCTTTGCACGGTGAATTAAAGCTTCCCGGCATGGCTTCTGCGTTCTATACCACTCAGGTCAGTCGTCATCTGGCAATCGGAATCCGGGCGATGGAGCACTTGCGCGGCATGCCACTGGAACGGTTACACAGCCGGAAATTGCGTTCGTTCGACGAAACGGCCTTTCTCTGAAGCAAAAAAGCAACGAATTTCCCCTATTTTTGGGGTTTTTAGTGCTACTATTCGTTGTGTTCAGCCACAATATCCCGTTACAGTTACGCGGTGAGGCCCTATAGATCGGGCACGTTAAGGAGACCAAGAAATGGCAAAGCCTATGACAAAGACTCAGCTGGTGGCTGCTCTCGCTGAGGAAATGGGAACTGACAAGAAATCCGCAAACGCTGCGCTGGAGGCCATGACCGGCCTGATCACCCGCGAAGTTTCGGCCGGTGGCGCCGTCACCCTGCCCGGCGTTGGCAAAATCTACTGCCGCGAGCGCCCCGAGCGCATGGTGCGTAACCCCGCCACCGGCGAGCAGTTCAAGAAAGAAGCCGACAAAGTGGTCAAGATGACCATTGCGAAAGCTCTGAAAGACAGCGTCAACGGCTAATTCACCGAAGACAGATCACAAGATCGAAGGGGTCGCCACCGGGCGGCCCCTTTTCCTTGCGGTTGTCACGAAAACCGGTGACAGTCGCCCCGAATTCCCAAGGAGGCTGAAATGGATCTGCGCGCCATCGCTATGGGGCTTGTGTTTGCCCTGATCTGGTCGTCGGCCTTTACCTCGGCGCGGATCATTGTTGCCGATGCCTCACCCCTGTTCTCGCTTGCGCTGCGGTTTCTCATTTCGGGAATGCTCGGCGTGGCGATCGCGCGCGCCATGGGGCAGAGCTGGAATCTGACGCCTGCTCAATGGCGCGCCACAATCCTATTCGGAATCTGTCAAAATGCCCTTTATTTGGGTCTAAATTTCTTCGCCATGCAGACCGTAGAAGCATCGATGGCTGCGATCATTGCATCAACTATGCCATTACTTGTCGCCTTGGCTGGATGGCTACTGCTGGGCGAAAAACTGCGTCCGGTGGGTATCATCGGTTTGTTTGCAGGCTTTGCCGGTGTCGCCTTGATCATGGGCAGCCGGATCGGGGCTGGCATTGACCTGTTTGGGGTCACGCTCTGCGGGTTCGGAGCACTTGCACTCACTTTTGCTACGCTGGCGGTGCGCGGAGCGACCTCTGGCGGCAATTTCATGATGGTGGTGGGGCTGCAAATGCTTGTAGGCGCAGCGGCGCTGTTCGTCGCCGCCCCGATCTTTGAAACCATCTACATCCACCCAACCGTTCCGTTCATACTGGCTTTTACTTACACCACGCTGTTCCCCGGCCTTTTGGCCACGCTGATTTGGTTCCTGCTGCTGGACCGGATCGGCCCGATCCGTGCGGCAACCTTCCATTTCCTCAACCCGGTCTTCGGTGTTGCCATAGCGGCCCTCCTGCTGGGTGAAAAATTGGGGCCACTTGATGCGATCGGCGTACTGATCACCACATTGGGTATTTTGGCCGTGCAATTGTCACGCCAACCCGTCGCCAAGCTGGCCTAAGATCGCGCACGACTGCGCGAGCCGATGTAACAAGCCTTTGCTTTCCCCCTTAGAACCCCATTTATTGGTCGAAACCAATAGAATCGGAGGAGCCATGTCTCGTTTCACCAAGGACCCCGAGGCCATCGCCGCCCTTTCGCCGGAGGAGTTCCACGTCACTCAACGCAGCGGGACCGAACGCCCGGGCACAGGCAAACTGTTGAATAACAAGGAACCCGGTATCTATGTGGATATCGTCTCGGGCGAGCCATTGTTTGCATCGACCCATAAGTACGAATCCGGCTGTGGCTGGCCCAGCTTTACCAAACCCATCGTGCATGAACATGTCGAAGAGTTTCGCGACACCACCCATGGCATGATCCGGACCGAGGTCCGCTCGAAACACGGCGACAGCCACCTGGGCCATGTCTTCCCCGATGGCCCGCGCGAACATGGTGGGCTACGCTATTGCATCAATTCCGCCTCGCTGCGGTTCATCCATCGCGACGATATGGAGGACGAGGGCTATGGCGAATTCCTGATCCATGTGGAGGATATCAGATGACCGATGAACGCGCCGTTCTGGCCGGAGGCTGCTTTTGGGGCATGCAGGACCTGATCCGCAAGTTGCCGGGCGTGTCCCGCACCCGCGTCGGATACACCGGCGGTGATGTGCCCAATGCGACCTATCGCAACCACGGCACCCATGCAGAGGGGATCGAGATTTGGTTCGACCCGGCACAGATCACCTATCGTGAAATGTTAGAGTTCTTCTTCCAGATTCACGACCCCACCACCTTGAACCGTCAGGGCAATGATCGTGGCATGAGCTATCGCTCAGCGATCTATTATGTTGACGAGGTCCAGAAACAGGTAGCCGAAGACACGATTGCCGATGTGAATGCCAGCGGCATCTGGCCCGGCAAAGTCGTGACCGAGGTTGAGCCTGTCCGAGATTTCTGGGAAGCCGAGCCAGAACATCAGGATTATCTGGAACGTATCCCGAACGGTTACACTTGCCACTTCCCGCGCTCGGATTGGGTGCTGCCAAAACGCTCCAGCGCGGCAGAATAAGGATACCGGTAGCCCCTGCGGGGGCTACCCCACCGCCACCCGAGGCCGTCCGCTGGCCTCGACCGTGACCAACGCCTCGACAAACACCTCCTGCGCCTCAATTTTGGCGGTGCGGATGTCGCGCTCGACCGTCACTCGAATATCCTCGGCCCCTGCTTCGCGCACAGCACCTTCAGCCTCACCACGCAAAGCTGTTTCAAGTACCTTCAGGGCAGCGCTTGAATCCGAGAAATCTTGTGGCCCTTCTTCCAGATGCACCCGATAGCGGCCTACAGCGGGAGACGTGACAGTGCCTGACCGGCGCAGGGTCATCCGACCAACGACCGCTCCGATAGCATTCGCAACACCAGCGTGTACAGGCAGGATCATATTGCAATGCAACCGCTCACCTACGGCAGGGTAATAGCTGGGTGCCGAGGCCCCTAGGCCCACCACATCGACATTCAGTGCGGCATCCAGCGCGATCAATCCTCGGTGTTTGGCAAGACCACGATGGGTTAGTACGTGCCGCGCGAGTTCCTGCGGTGAAAGACCAAAACCGTCGATCTCCTCCGCAAAAGCAGTCTCTAACAAAGTCAATGAGGTTTGTTCCGTCAATTGATCAACGATCATCTGCGCCAGTACCTCAGGTGACCTCGCCAGCTTTTCTCCAGATCCAACCCGCTTACGCGCCATTAGCTCCAGTGCCTTATATGCAGCCTTAGCATCCCAGTCGTCCAGACGACCCAGAACATGGCTCGCGTCTGAGGGCGTGACACCGGAAACCTGAACAATCCCACGATTGACCAAACGCGTCAGCGCGCCATGTTCCATCCGGGTCTGCAACAATTTACTCAGCGCCAGCACCCCATCGCCCAGCCGGTCCAGCAAGACAGCTTCACGCGGGCCCACGCCTTCAGCCGGGATTCCCGGCACCCGCCGCGCAAAACGGGTATCGTGTTCACCCACTGTTGTCGCGCGCAATTGTTCATCCAACTCTGCGTGAACAACATCTGGTGCTTCAGCAGCGATCAACGAAACCGGAAGCACACGCCGCGGGCCAAGAAAGACACCACCCTGCAATCCTTCCGTTAAAACATGTACTTGGCTGTCCCCACCCAGACCGTGGGTACGTATCGCAACGGCTTCGACCATAGTACGGAAACCACCAACTTGCGCACCTGCGGGATCAATCGCGGGCTTTCCATCCCGTATCAACGCGACGTCGGTCGTAGTTCCACCGATATCGGAAACCAACGCGTTATCGGCATTCGTCAACCAACGCGCGCCCACAATCGATGCCGCCGGGCCGCTAAGGATCGTCTCGATCGGGCGTTCGCGCGCCTGTTCGGCACTCATCAAGGCCCCGTCGCCACGCACCACCATCATAGGCGCTGAAATACCTTGTTCTTTCAGTTGGTCCTGCGCCCGCCCGATCAAACGATCAATCATGCCTATCAATCGCGCGTTGAGAACCGCAGTCACAGCCCGTTTTGGTCCATTCAATTTGGCTGACAAATGGTGCGAGCAGGTCACCGGAATACTGGTTCTTTCCGCAACCACCCGTGCAACTTCAAGCTCATGCGCCGGGTTCCGGGTGGCAAATTGTGCCGCAACCGCGTAGCCAGATATGCCTTCGTGAGATTTCAAGAAGGCCTCAAGTGCCTCTGTATCCAACGGCTCTTTCTCACCGCCTGCGTGATTGTGCCCACCGGACAGAACCAACGCCGGGTCGCCTTTCAGCGCATCCCGCAACCCATGCTTTTCCAGATCACTTTCCCGAAACCCAACATAAATCAGCGCGATACGCCCCCCCTGGCCTTCGACCAGCGCATTGGTGGCCAGAGTCGTCGAAAGCGATGCCAATCCGATCTGATCTGGCGCGATCTCGGCTTCTGCAAGCACCGCCGAGATGGCCCGACCAACTCCTATCGCCAAATCTGCGCGTGTGGTCAGAGACTTAGCCGAGGCAATCACCTCACGCTCATCCCGAACCAGCACCGCATCTGTATAGGTTCCGCCCGTATCCACACCCAAAGCCAGCGCCATCGGGTCCTCCATCTGTTCGCCAGAATCGGGTGTAGCGTTTTCCTACGGCGCGTCCAGCCTGTTTACGACAACCTAGACGCCGCCCAGCGCGCAGCATCAGCCACCGTCGGATCAGGATCATCGGTCAGCGTCTGAGCAACCGGCAGCAATGCCGGTACCGCCGAGTTCCCAATCGCATAAAGCACGTTCCGCACAAACCGATCCCGCCCGATTCTCTTGATCGGTGAGCCCGAAAACATCGCTCTGAAAGCCGTATCATCCAACATCGCCAACTCTGCCAACGACGGGGCCTTCAATTCCTCACGCGCTGCATATCTAATATCGCTGGCAGCGACTGCGAACTTGTTCCAGGGGCAGGCTGCAAGACAATCATCGCAGCCATATATCCGGTTCCCCAGTAGCCCCCGCAATTCTTCATCCACCGGCCCCTTATGCTCGATGGTTAGATACGAAATACAACGACGCGCATCCAGTTGATACGGCGCTGGAAAAGCGTTTGTTGGACATGCATTCAAACAAGCCCTGCACGACCCGCAATGGTCGACCTCAGCCACGTCCGTTGGCAGGTCCAATGTCGTGAATACAGACCCTAAGAAGGCCCAATTGCCCCAATCTTGGCTTACCAGATTGGTGTGTTTACCCTGCCAACCTAACCCAGCTGCCTCTCCCAAAGATTTCTCAGGCACTGGCGCCGTGTCGACAAACACCTTCACTTCACCCCCGCCCTCAGCAATCAGCCAGCGCGCTAATCGCTTCAGGCGTTTCTTGACCAGATCATGATAATCCTTGTTCTGTGCATAGACCGAAATTGCACCCAATGCGGGATACGACAGCACTTCTGCGGGATCATGCTCAGGCGTATAACTCTCGGCCAGCATGATCACGGATCGTGCCTCGGGCCAGAGCGCCGACGGATCCCCGCGCCAATGGCTCCGCTCCGCCATCCACCCCATCTGACCATGATATCCGGCCTGCAGAAATGCCTCCAACCGCTTTGGCACCTGCGGCACGTCCCAAGGACGGCACACCCGGCAGGCCACAAACCCCTCAACAAGGGCCTGCTCCACCAATCGTGCCTTCAATTCCGATCCGTTCTTCATCTGGCCCTAATTTTCCTCGGGGGGCGAATTGGCCCAATGGGCCACGAGGGGCAGACATCCCCCTTCCCCAACCTATCAGAAATCCAGATCAGCGTAATGAGGCGGTGGCCGGAATCCAGGCACCTGATCCGCCAGAATCGAGCGAAATGCAGGGCGAGACTTGATCTTCGCATACCAGTCCTTCACCGCAGCGCTCCGGTTCCAATCCACGTCCGAGATATAGTCCAGCGCCGACAGATGCGCCGCAGCAGCAAAATCGGCCAGTGTCATCTGATCCCCGGCCAACCAGCGGCGATGGTCCAGCAGCCAGGCCATGTAATCCAAATGATACTTGATCGCTTTTGCACCTTCCTTGACGTTCTTGCTGTCCGGATAACCCTGCCCAGTGACCTTTTTGTTCACCCGTTCATAAAGCAGTTTTGAGGTGACCTCGTGATGAAATTTGTCATCGAACCAGCCAACAAGACGCCTGACTTCGTAACGCGCCTCGGGCTTTTTAGGCATTAGGGGCGGCTCGGGACGAGTCTCTTCGATATATTCACAAATCGCGGCACTCTCGGCCATGATCTGACCATCCAATCGCAACACGGGGACCTTGCCCGCCGGATTGCGGCGCAAAAAGTCCGGGTCTTGTTCCCAATATCGTTCTTCGACCAGCTCAACCTCGATCTTCTTTTCAGCCAAGGACAAGCGGACTTTGCGGCAGTAAGGAGAGAGGGGAACGTGAAACAGACGCGCCATGAGCTTCCAATCGAACCAGAGAATACACCTCAGCTTTAGCCTCTGACCGGCTTGAGATTCAATCCTCGAAACACTTGGCGCGTCCATCTGCGCGGATGGTGGCCGCTCCATCCAGGATCGATGCTGCACGCCTGCGAGTTCGAACCGAAGGATCGGTAACTGATCTGTTTCGCGGCGAGGGCAGAATTGCAGCAATACGCGCTGCTTGGACCGGCGACATCTTTGCCGCACTTACCCCATAGTATTTCTGTGCCGCCGCTTCGACACCAAACACACCGGTCCCGGTTTCGGCGACGTTCAGATAGACCTCAAGGATGCGCTGCTTGCTCCAGACCATTTCGACAACCGGGGTTATCGAGGTCTCAAGGGCCTTGCGCACCCAACTGCGCCCTTGCCAAAGAAAGACATTCTTCACCACTTGCTGCGTTATGGTCGATGCGCCTCGATTGCCCCCATCTTCCAATGCGTCCCGAATGGCCTCAACATCAAAACCCCAATGCAAGCAAAAGTTTGCGTCTTCGGCTGCAACAGCAGATCGGGCCATGACGGGTGAAATTTCTTCGATGGCGACCCAGTCACGGTCAACCTTACCCAACCGGCGCCATTCCGACCAGATCGTATGTGTGATCGGAGGGTTCACGACCGAATAAATCAGGATCAACGCAAAAAACGCGACAGCAATACCTAAGCCGATTCGCAGCCCCCACCGCCGCATCCGCGCGATGAGGCCTTGCGATTTCTTTGAGCCTGATGCCTTTTTATTCTTACCGCGTGACTTGCGCGCTGCTTTCTTTGCCATGCTTTGCTATACGCCGCAGAGGGCGCATTTAAAACGGATTAATTCGACAACATCTGCCCGTCCCGCGGACGAACAACCGGGCGCGCCGTATTGACTGATGCAACACCGCGCACACTCAACTCAGGGAACAGCGCCAGAACTTCACCTTGTGTTCGTTGTTCGGCCTGGGTCAGCGCATGTCCCGGATAGTAACTTTCGCTTTTGGCCCCATTGGCGAACACGATCTCATGCCGGCGGAACAAGAGATGGATATAGTCGACCTCGCCCCCTTCCACCCGTGTCACAGTATCACCGTTCACGAGACAATGCGCTGCGATCAGAACTTCATCATGTCCAAACAGGTATTGCGCACGCCAATCGTCAATAAGCATTCGGTGTTGAGGAGAAACAACCAGCGGCTCGACAAGGCCAAACATCCCGGCCTCAAACCGAACCGGTGCCAGATTACCCTCTGCCGCTACGGTCGTCCGGCCAACCCAAAGCACCGGTTCTGCACCGCTGTCTGCTGTTGTAACAAGATCTCCGGGTTTCAGGTCTTCAGCCAGACGCGGCCCATCTGGCGTATCGATCAGTGTTCCAGGCGTAAAACAAGGTGGGCCAAGTTCGCCCGGGACAATCAGGGGGCCTTCAACATTCACAAATGTCGTCGATACCAGCGTGCCTGCCTGAAGAACCTGACCGTCTGTAGGTGTGAAAACCCGCGTGACGCCGTCCGAAAGATAGAATGTAATACCCACATAGGTGACGTCTCCGACACCGGGAACATTTATCGTCACGGTGTCTCCGGGCCAGGAATCTGAAACCGTTTGCCCGGCGACAGTGTCACCGCCAAAGTCCTCAATCTCGCCATTTTCGTCCTGATCAACCAGATCAAATGTATCGACCGTGATCGCGGATCCGACGGGGGGTGGGTTTGCCGGATCGAAGGAATAAAACTGGTCTGTATAGGTTATCGGCACACCAAAACTCCGCCTCTTTCACATCATTGATTTAGGATCATGCCCGCATTTCCCGAACAAACAATGACCAAAGCTAGGCGTTCCAGACCGAATTGCACAAGAATTAGAAGTCCTGCGCATATGCAAAAGAGAACCCGGCGTGTTGGATTCGACACGCCGGGTAAACCGTTTTCGATATCGCAGATCCTATTCTGCAGGAACCGCTGCGACTTCGGTGGTCAGGGGATGGCTTAGCTTGTTCAGCATCTCCTTGGGGCAGACCTGCAGGAAATGCGTCTTTTCCACTTCCCAGTGCTGCAAAATGTCTGCAGCCTTGCGGCTATTGGTTTCGTCGACATGGCGTTGGATCAGCGTTTTCAGTTGATCCAACCAATGCTCTACCGTGACTGGACAGGTGACCAGGGTCTCGTTGTTCAACAGCGCTTCGGCCTTGCCTTCGGGATTGTACAGATAGGCCATGCCGCCTGTCATACCCGCGCCAAAGTTCGCTCCAATGTCACCCAGGATTACCGCAACACCGCCGGTCATGTATTCACACCCGTTCGAGCCACAGCCTTCGACCACAACAGTTGCGCCCGAGTTCCGAACCGCGAACCGCTCACCCGCGCGACCTGCCGCGAACAGATGTCCGTCGGTCGCACCATACAGGACGGTATTGCCAACGATGGTGTTGTCATCCGCCTTCAACGGGCTGACCTGCGGTGGACGCACGACGATTGTGCCACCCGAAAGGCCTTTGCCTACATAATCATTGGCATCACCTGAGACTTCCAGCTTCAATCCCGGAGCAGCAAAGGCCCCAAGCGATTGACCGGCCGAACCTTGCAGTTTGACATGCAAGTGGTCGTCCTGGAACGTGTTCCGCATCCCAAAGTTCTGGACGATATGGCTGGAGACACGTGTTCCCACGGTCCGGTGCGTATTCTGGACGGCGTATGACAGCTGCATCTTTTCACCGTCTTTCAAGAACCGGGCGGCATCGCGCACGATCTCAGCATCCAGCGTATCAGGCACCGCATTGCGATCTTTGTCGCGGTTGTACACGATGTTGTGCGCTCCATCGACGGTGATCAGCAGCGGATTGAGGTCCAGATCGTCCAGATGCGCAGAGCCCCGGCTTACCTGAGCCAACAGGTCTGCGCGACCGATAATCTCATCAACCGAACGCGCCCCTAGGCTGGCCAGAAGTTCGCGCACTTCCTGCGCGTAGAAGGTGATCAGGTTGACGACCTTGTCCGCGTTGCCGGTGAACTTTGCACGCAGGGATTCGTCTTGCGTACAGACACCAACTGGGCAGGTGTTCGACTGGCACTGACGCACCATGATACAGCCCATCGCGATCAATGCAGCGGTACCGATACCGTATTCCTCGGCCCCCATCATGGCGGCCATGACTATGTCACGCCCGGTGCGCAGGCCCCCGTCAGTGCGAAGGGTCACGCGGTCGCGCAGGTTGTTCATGGCCAAAACCTGATGCGCTTCTGTCAGGCCCATTTCCCACGGCAGGCCGGCGTATTTGATACTGGTCGCGGGCGATGCGCCTGTACCGCCATTGTGACCCGAAATAAGGATTATATCCGCTTTCGCCTTGGCCACACCGGCAGCAATTGTGCCAACGCCCGACGACGCAACAAGCTTCACCGTCACCTTACAACGCGGGTTGATCTGCTTGAGGTCATAGATCAGCTGCGCCAGATCCTCGATCGAGTAGATGTCGTGGTGCGGCGGCGGTGAGATCAGTGTCACACCCTTAGTCGAGTGCCGCAGACGCGCGATCAGGTCGGTGACCTTCATACCCGGAAGCTGACCACCCTCACCCGGCTTCGCACCCTGAGCGACCTTGATCTCAAGCTCTTCACATTGGTTCAGATACTCGGCGGTCACGCCAAACCGCCCCGAAGCCACCTGTTTGATCTTGGCCGCGGGGTTATCGCCATTGGGCTCCGGCACGAAGTGTGCAGGGTCTTCACCACCCTCACCCGAGTCGGATTTCGCACCGATCCGGTTCATCGCCACATTCAGCGTCTTATGTGCCTCTGGTGACAGCGCGCCCAGCGACATACCGGGAGTGACAAAACGCTTGCGGATCGAAGTGATCGATTCAACCTCTTCAATTGGCACCGGCTTGCCCAGCGGTTTGAAGTCCATCAGGTCGCGCAAATGGATCGGCGGGTTCGACTGCATCTTGGCCGAGTACTGCTTCCACAGCTCATATGAGGCTCTATTACAGGCCATTTGCATCATGTGCATCGAGGTCGCTTCCCACGCATGGGTCTCACCCGATTTACGCGCCTTGTAGAAACCACCGATGGGCAGCACATCCAGGCCGCTTGCCCAGCCCTTGGCGTGAATCTCTTCGACCTTGACTCGAATGCCGTGGATACCAATGCCGGAAATCCGGCTCGTCATGCCGGGGAAGTACTCGGCCACCATGGCGCGGCTCAGGCCGACGGCCTCGAAATTCAGGCCGCCGCGATAAGAAGACACGACAGAAATACCCATCTTTGCCATGATCTTGAGCAGGCCCTGATCGATGGCTTCGCGATATCGCGCCACATTCTCGGTCAAGGTGCCGTCCAACAGGCCCCGTTCGATCCGGTCTGCCAGAGAATCCTCGGCCAGATACGCGTTCACAACGGTTGCACCGCACCCGATCAGCACCGCGAAATAGTGCGGATCGACGCATTCTGCCGACCGCACGTTGAGCGAGCAGAAGGTCCGTAGCCCTTGCCGTGTCAGATGACTGTGTACGGCGCTTGTGGCCAGAATCATCGGCATTGCCACCTTGTCTGGCCCGGAATGGTGATCGGTCAGCACCAGATGTCCTGCACCCGAACGCACCGCTTCTTCCGCCTCGGCGCGGATGCGGGCCAGAGCCAAGTCCAACTGACCCTCACCCGGGGCAAAACTGCAATCGATCTCGGCCAAAGGAGAGTTGAACTGCCCGACCAGCAATTCCCATTGCGCATTGCCGACAAAGGGGCTTTCCAGAACCACAATCTCAGTCTGGCTGCTATCTTCGTCCAAAACGTTCTTCAGGTTACCAAATCTGGTTTTCAGCGACATGACGCGATACTCGCGCAAACTGTCGATTGGCGGGTTTGTAACCTGGCTAAAGTTCTGGCGGAAGAAATGGCTGAGCGGGCGATACTGTTTCGACAGAACAGCCGAAGGCGTGTCATCCCCCATCGAAGCAAGCGCTTCTTTACCATCTTCCGCCATAGGGGCCAGGATCTGTTCGAGGTCCTCAACCGAGTATCCCGCAGCAATCTGGCGCTTACGCAGTTCCTCGCCCGAGAACATGGGCGCTTCGGTTACACCTGCAAGCGTTGTATCCAGATCGTTAATCTTGCTGACCCAATCGCCAAACGGCAAGGCGCGCGATAGCTTGTCCTTGATCTGGGTGTCACGATACAGCTTGCCCTTCTTCATATCCACGGCCAGCAACTGCCCCGGTCCAAGCGCGCCTTTTTCCTTCACCGACGCCTCGTCAATTGGTACCATCCCGGCCTCGGAACCCGCGATGACCAGACCATCACCCGTTACAACATATCGCATGGGGCGCAGGCCGTTCCGGTCCAGTCCGGCACATACCCAACGTCCATCGGTCATCGCCAACGCGGCAGGTCCGTCCCACGGTTCCATGACTGAGTTGCAATAGGAATACATGTCGCGCCAAGCCTGAGGCAGTTCGACTGCCTGCTTGGACCAGCTTTCCGGCACCAGCATGGTTTTCGCCATCGGGGCTGAACGTCCGGCGCGCACCAAAACCTCAAAAACCGAGTCTAATGCGGCCGAATCCGACGATCCACCCGCAATGATCGGCTTGATATCCTCGGCATGGTCACCAAAGGTCGCGCTGGCCATTCGAATCTCATGGCTTTTCATCCAATTGACGTTGCCCTTGAGTGTGTTGATTTCACCGTTATGGGCCAGCATACGGAACGGCTGGGCCAGCCACCATTGCGGGAATGTGTTGGTCGAATAGCGCTGATGGTAGATCGCGAACGCGGATTCAAAGCGTTCGTCCATCAGGTCGGGATAGAACACCGCCACTTGTTCGGCCAGCATCATACCCTTGTAAATGATCGACCGGCAGGACAGCGAGGCCAGATACAACCCTGAGATCCCCGCGGCGGCGGCGGCCTTTTCGATGCGGCGGCGGATGACGTAAAGCTCACGCTCGAAGGTCTCTTCATCCACGCCTTTGGAGTTCGAGATCAGGATTTGTTCAATCTCTGGCCGGGTTGCGTTGGCCTTATCACCCAGACAGGTCACATCGACCGGCACATGCCGCCAGCCGTAGATATAATACCCCATGCGCAGCACTTCGGTTTCGACGATGGTCCGGCAGCTTTCCTGCGCACCAAAATCAGTCCGGGGCAAGAACACCTGACCAACCGCGATGAGTTCGTCCATGTTTGGCTCATGCCCGGTGCGACGAATCTGGTCATAGAAAAACGGTACGGGGATTTGCACATGGATGCCTGCTCCGTCACCGGTTTTGCCGTCAGCATCCACAGCCCCCCGGTGCCAGATCGCCTTGAGCGCATCGATCCCGGCGTCAACAACTTTGCGGCTTTTCTTGCCGTCAACAGAAACAACCAGACCCACGCCGCAGGATGAATGTTCATCTTCTTCGGAATAAAGACCATTCTCAGCCATCCACTGACGTTTGGTTTCTTCGGCCTGCACCCAATCTGCGTCAAACTTGGTCATTGGCTGTCTCCTTCTTCCGTCGGCACTCCAGGGTTTCTGAACCTTTGCGGGCGTTCATTTAGTAACGCCTGTCCTTCGGGTAGTTGATATTATGATTGCAGCAGGTGATCCGCCGCTTTTTGTATCATTCGGCTGCGACTGCGGCTTTGGCGTTTAACCTGCCGATAATCGCGTCAGCACAATCGCGCCCATCGCGGATTGCCCAAACCACAAGAGACGCCCCGCGCACGATGTCTCCGATCGCGTAAACGCCTTCCATTTCGGTCTCACCAGTCTCGAATGCGGCCTTGATAGTGCCCCACCGAGTCACCGGCAGGTCGGGCTGACCAAACAGGGTGGGTAGGTCTTCGGGTTCAAAACCCAGCGCCTTGATGACAAGATCGGCGTCTTCGACATAATCCGCACCTTCGATCACTTCTGGCGATTGGCGGCCTGATGCGTCGGGCTGACCCAGGCGCATCTTCTGCACCATGACACCTGAAACCTTGGCGTCGCCAGTAAAGCCTTTGGGCGCACTGAGCCATTCAAAGATGACACCTTCTTCCTCGGCATTTTGGGTTTCACGCTGTGACCCCGGCATATTCGCCCGGTCACGGCGATAGAGACATTTGACCGAAGTTGCCCCCTGCCGGATTGACGTGCGTACACAGTCCATTGCGGTGTCACCGCCGCCAATGACGACAACTTTCTTACCTTCAGCGTTCAGGCGGCCACTATCAAAATCTTCAACGGCATCTCCAAAACTCTTACGGTTCGAGGCGGTCAGGAAATCGATTGCCTTTTCGATCCCGGTCAGACCGCTGCCCGGCATGGACAGATCGCGGGATTTGTAGACACCGGTCGCAATAATTACTGCATCATGTTTTGCTCGGATTTCTTCGAACTTGGCAGCATCCACATTGCAATTCAGAACAAATTCTACGCCGCCTTCGGCCAGCAAATCATTGCGACGCTGGACAATGTCTTTTTCCAGTTTGAAACCCGGAATACCATACATCAGCAGACCCCCTGCGCGGTCATAGCGATCATAGACCGTGACCTGGATGCCCGCCTGCCGCAGCATATCGGCCGCGGCCAGCCCGCCGGGGCCGCCACCAATGATGCCAACGCTTTCGCCACGCTCCGCCGCTGGTGCAACGGGCTTCACCCAACCTTTGTCCCAGGCTGTATCAGTTATGTATTTCTCGATCGTTCCAATGGTGACCGTCCCGTGACCCGATTGTTCGATTACGCAGTTACCTTCACAAAGTCGGTCCTGCGGGCAAATACGGCCACATATCTCTGGGAACGTGTTGGTCGCCTGGCTGGTCACATAGGCTTCTTCCAGCCGCCCTGTGGCGGTCAGGCGCAGCCAGTCGGGGATATTATTGTGTAATGGGCAATGCGATTGGCAATAAGGCACACCACACTGGCTGCAACGACTCGCTTGCTCGGCCGCTTTTTCGGCGGCAAACTCCGCATAGATTTCATCAAAGTCCTCTTTGCGGTCACCAGCGGCACGCTTTTCAGGCATGACGCGATCGATCTGCACAAATTTCAGCATCGGTTGCTTGGCCACGGGTCAGACTCCATGAATTGGCTTGCTTGGGTCTCTTTAAGGGAAGTCATTGAGGATGAAAAGTCAAATATACTGACCTATTATTAGAAAATTTCGGTGATTTGGCGTGTTGAGGTGAAATTTTGTCCAGAAAATAGTACCGATTCGGACCTATCTATGCGCTTTCCTTTCTCGCAACACGCTTATACCCATTGATCACAACAAGCAGACCACAACACCGGCAGAGCAGATGAGTCTTTTTCACTTGATTCTTGTGGCGATTATCCAAGGCGTCACCGAGTTCTTGCCGGTCTCATCCTCGGGCCATCTGATCCTGCTTCCGGGCCTGTCCGGCGCAAGTGACCAAGGCCTGGCGATTGATGTCGCTGTTCATCTGGGCACGCTTGGTGCCGTGGTTCTGTATTTCTGGTCAGATGTGAGGCAGGCATTGGCCGGTCTGCCAGAAGTTTTGACCGGGCGAATCGATACTCCCAGGGCACAGCTGGCCTTCGGATTAATCGTGGCCACCATTCCAACCGTTATTGTCGGCGCGATTCTGTACCTGTCAGGGCTTCAGCAATCCCTGCGCTCAATCGCGGTCATCGGCTGGACGATGCTGGGATTCGGATTGCTGCTGTACTGGATGGATCAGAAAGGCGCGCAAATCAAACATGCATCAGATTGGGGCATAAGAGATGCCGTGATAATGGGGCTATGGCAGGTGCTGGCGCTGGTCCCGGGGACCTCACGGTCTGGGATTACCATCACGGGTGCACGACAACTCGGGTATACACGGGAAGATGGGGCCCGGATTGCCATGCTGATGTCTATTCCAACTATATTAGCCTCGGGAGCCCTTTTGTCGGTTGACGTCATCCAGGATGCTAACTGGGATTTGGCGAAGGACGGAGTCATCGCGGCAGCGTTTGCATTTGTTGCCGCACTGCTGGCGTTGAGCCTGATGATGCGCCTGTTGCGCAGCGTCAGTTTCACACCTTATGTAATCTATCGCGTGATCCTTGGGGCGATCCTGTTAGTTATCGCCTATTCCTGATCAGATACGCAGATTCTTGGCCGAGTTCTGAATATCGTCATATTGACCCGATGGGCGGAATTTCCAGAGATATTCCGGCAATATCGAATCCAGTGTTGCGGGCTCAATCCCAAGATCCACAAACCCCTTGGCATCTTCTGCCACGACGTTATCGCGCCGCAGGTTTCTAACCTGGTCGCGGGTTAGGATATTGTTTGGGAACAACTGAAAACTAACAAACTTTACGATATCCAGTACGCCCGCCATGATTTTGGCAGCGAGGAACGGCATGCCTATGATGATCCGACGACGATGGATCACTTCGAGCATCTGCTGCATCAAGCCACGAAAGCTCTTAACCTCGGGACCGCCAAGCTCATAAATCCCTGCAGAGGCCTTGCCCAAAACACCCTGAACAGCGGCCTGTGCAACATCATCCACATAGACCGGCTGAAACTTGGTGTCGGCTCCGACAAGAGGCAGGAATGGGCTCATGCGCGTCATTCCTGCAAATCGGTTAAAGAACTGATCCTCGGTCCCGAAGATTATCGAAGGGCGCAGAATAACAGCCCCCGGCAGGTGTTGCAGAACATTCGCCTCGCCCTGGGCTTTGGTGCGTGCGTATTCGCTATCAGATTCCAGATCGGCGCCAATGGCGGAGATATGAACCATGCGATCGACATCGTTCGACGCAGCCAGACGGGCGATCCGTTCGGCCCCGTCGGCCTGCACCGCGTCAAACGCATTTTTGCCCAGCTCATTCAGGACACCGACGCAGTTGACCACAGCATCGACACCATGCATCGCCGAAGCGACCGAAGCATCGTCGCGGATATTGCACAGTATGGGCTCAACTTGCCCGACCGCGCCATACGGTCGCACAAACATCGCCTCATTGGGTCGCCGTACAGCGACCCGAACACGCCAGCCTTCGGCTGCCATGCGCCGAGCGATATATCGGCCGACAAAGCCCGATCCACCGAAAATCGTGACCAGTTTGGACATGATGGCGCTCCTGCTGTCTGGTTCTGATCTGATCTACCGCCCAACCGCTCGACGGACAAGGCGCAATAACGCCGCGCATCCGCGAAAATCCAATGCGTGTATCCCCGTCAGGGCGAGACACTAAAAAACTTTCAAAAAACGCCCCGAATCCGGTTGACGCCTACCGCCAGTCGGCTTAAACGCCCCTCCACGACACCTGCCCAGGTGGCGGAATTGGTAGACGCGCTAGCTTCAGGTGCTAGTGTCCGTATGGACGTGGAGGTTCGAGTCCTCTCCTGGGCACCAAATCTTTCCCACATGGATGTTCACAAAAACTCAATTTGATTGAGGTTTTGATCATTATTCAGGTGCATTCCCGAATAAAAGTCACGACTGAAGTCAATTCCGGGCATCTGTAAATATACTCGTTCCCCGTTTTGAGACGAACCCGCATTGTGAGCGAGTCGGTTGAGCAGCCGGTTGTCATCTCAACCTTTTCAAAGTTGCCTGGTCATCGCCGAAATTCTGATTGCTGATAACACAATGAATCCAAAAGGTGTTTTTGCCGCAATGCCGCTGAATTCACGAGAACCAATCTCGCGCTCGATTCAACGTCTCGATTTAGCGCTATCCCTCAACCAGTGCCTTAAGGTTCTCAAGCCCGCGCTCGTAATCGCCACCGACCCAGTTATCCATCATCAGGCCCATCCAGCGGGACATAGGGTTCATTCCCAACTCAGACACGAAACCCCAGGTCACCTGCGTACCTGCACCTTCGGATTGCAATGCGAATGTAGCCGTCGCAGTCCCCATCGGGCCAAAGTCGAGGGCGGTTTTGACGGACTGATCGGGGGTGCTTTCAATAATTTCCTGTGATCCAGTGCCCACCTGCGGATTGTCTGAGCTCCAGTTCAATGTATTGCCAACCCCAGCATCCGGGCCGCTGTAGCTGAGCTTGGTTTCGGGATCACGCGACAGCCACGGCGACCATTTCTCGGTCTCCTGCATCGAATTAACATAAGGGAATATCATGGCGGCCGGGGCGTCGATCGTGATGCTGCGCGACACCTCGGCTTTACCTGGCAGCAGGTAGGACACCCCAACCAGTGCCAGAATGATAAGAAGAAAGGCGACGAGGATACGTTTAATCAATCTCATAGAAATGGTCCGAATCCAATTGAACTGGATGGACTATATCAAAAAACAGCGCAGAATCAGAGGACTGATCTGCGCTGTTTAGCGTCAAGCAATGAATGACGTGCCTATACCACGACGAATTTCTTTTCCTGCGGATCATAACTCTGCAACCCGCCTTCTCCGATATCGGTCCAGAGCCCATGCAGGCTGAGTGAACCTTCTTCGACGGCGGAAGATACAAAAGGGAAGGTCATCAGGTTTTCCAGCGAGGCGACCACGGCCTGACGCTCGAATTGCCGGGCTTGTTCGGTGCTGTCTTCGACATCGGCAACCAGCTCGTATTTAGGCTTGAGGATATCCATCCAACGTCCGACGAAGCTGTCTTTCGCCTCAAGCTGCGGAGCCTGTCCCTTGCACATGTCGATACAGCCCTGCACGCCGCCACATTGAGAATGACCCAGAACTATCAGATGCGCGACCTTCAGCGCCGTTACCGCATATTCGATAGCTGCGCTGGTGCCGTGGTGATCCCCGTCCGGTGCGTAAGGTGGCACCAGGTTGGCGATGTTACGGTGAATGAAAAACTCACCCTGATCGGCACCGAAGATCGAGGTCACATGCACCCGGCTGTCGCAGCACGAAATGACCATTGCGCGCGGGCGCTGTCCCTCCGTCGCCAATCGCCGATACCAGACCTGATTCTCGGAATAGGTGGTCGCCTTCCAGCCGTGATACCGTTTCACCAGATAGGTCGGCAAAGGTTTGGCAAATTTCATTCTGATGCCCCTGTTGTTTTGACTGGATCGCTCTGTACCCTGAATTCTCACAAAATTCGAGACATTATCCCGCTGCTCCGCAAGGAATTGCAAAGGTATTTCAAAGCAGAATTGTAGCGTGCCGTGGGGGCATATCAACTGGGGTGAATGTGGTGGACAAGATTATCACGCTTGAACAGAAAGAATCCGTGCGTCTGGACCCGGACCGCCTTAACAGCCTGTATCATCAACTTGGTGAAAACAATGCGATGGATGTGCTGTGCAGAACAGTTGAAGAGCTCGCTCTGCGTATGTCGAATTGCGAAAGATTCTGGCGGAAACGCGATTGGACTGGGCTGCGCAAATGCGCCAAATCATTGGTGGCCATATCCGAACAGATCGGCATGACAGCATTGGCCCGTGTCGCGGGTGACGTCGTGCAATCGGTTGATGTCGGCGATGCTGTAGCAACAGGTGCCACGCTATGCCGTCTGATCCGGGTTGGCGAGCGTTCGCTGACCGCCATCTGGGATCAGCAGGATCTATCGGTCTGAGAGGGGTTGCGGGGACGCCGCAGACGGATAGTCTGTGCCAAACTTCAACCAGCCGAGGCCCGTATGACCCTGTCCTTTGCCCCCGCTACTGACCCGTCTTTGCCGCTATATGTTCTGCAGCAATCCGAATTGGCGGGCTGGCTGGAAAATCAGCCGGATCACGTGCACTCATGGGTTTCGGCGGATGGTTTTTCTGCCGCACTTGGTCAAACAGTTTTGGTACCCGGCCCAGATGGTAAGCCTGAATTTGCCCTTGCGGGATATGGCAGCGCGGCAAAACGAGCGCGCAAACGGTTTCCCTTGGCCGCAGCGGCGGAATCGTTACCAAAAGGAACCTATCGCATAGCCTCGGGCATCCCGGCGAACGTGCTTGAAGCTGAATGCTTTGGCTGGCTGATGACCGGGTACGCGTTTGATCGCTACGCCGCGCAAATCGCTGCAAATGCCGCGTTGGTTGCACCCGAAGGTTTGGATGCCAAACGGATCGAGATCATGGCAAAATCCGAGGCCTTAATACGGAATTTGGTCAACACTCCCGCTGCGGATATGGGCCCCACGCAATTGCAACAAGCCATTGAGGACCTGGCGCAGGAGTTCGATGCAGATGTATCGGTCATCAGTGGCGAGGCGCTGTTGGACCAGAACCTTCCAATGATCCACGCGGTCGGACGCGCAGCGGAACAGGCGCCTCGGCTACTGGAGATGAATTGGGGTGACAGCGGCCCGAAACTGACATTGGTTGGCAAAGGGGTTTGTTTCGATACCGGAGGGCTGAACCTGAAACCAGGTGCCTCGATGGGGTTGATGAAGAAAGATATGGGTGGCGCAGCCAATGTGCTAGGTTTGGCCCGTATGATCATGGCACTCGGGTTGGAATTACAACTGAGGGTGTTGATCCCAGCTGTCGAGAACTCGGTTGCGGGCAACGCATTCCGTCCCGGTGATATATTAACCGCGCGAAATGGAATGACCGTAGAAATCAACAACACCGATGCCGAAGGACGGTTGGTTCTAGCCGATGCGCTGGCGCTGGCACATGAGGACGCGCCCAATCTGCTGATATCGATGGCCACGTTAACCGGTGCAGCAAGGGTAGCGTTGGGGCCCGATTTGGCACCGTATTATACCGATGACAACAAGGCAGCCGAAACGCTGGCACGGGCAGCAGAAACTGTCGCAGATCCGGTCTGGCGCATGCCATTCCATGAGCCCTACGAAGCGATGATTGAGCCTGGCATCGCCGACCTCGACAACGCGCCGTCCGGTGGGTTTGCGGGGTCAATCACCGCAGCGCTATTCCTGCGCCGGTTTGCTAACCGCAGCCGCTACATGCATTTTGACATCTATTCCTGGCAACGTAGCAAGGAACCCGGCCGCAGCAAGGGCGGGTTGGGTCAAGGGCCACGTGCCCTTCTGGCGGCCCTTCCGGAGCTTCTTGGCCTATGACCCAAGCGCGTATTATCCGTCCCGTCGTCGATTTGCTACGTCAACCTGATGGCTCGCGCGACCGGCAATTGCTATTCGGTGACTCTGTGACCATCGAAGAAGAGCTTGATGGCTGGAGCAAGATCAAAGCTAGCAAGGATGGTTATCAGGGATGGCTGCCCACCAATCGGTTGGGCCCAATTGAGCCCCAGACTCACTGGATCATAGCCGGTTCGACCCACGCATACGAGAAGCCTGACATTAAAAGTCGCGACCTAACCTCATTAAGTTTCGGCAGCAGAATTCGCGTTTTGTCGGAGGAAGACAGATTTATGGAGACCGCACTGGGCTTTATTCCAGCGGTCCACGCTGTCCCTGCCTACTCTCAGCTCGCCGATCCTGTTGCCGCTGCCGAACTGTTTCTTGGCACGCCATATCTATGGGGAGGCAATAGCCGGTTCGGACTGGATTGCTCGGGTTTGGTACAGGCTGCCCTGCTAGCCTGCGGCATCCCCTGTCCCGGAGACAGCGGCGATCAGGAACGTGAAGTCGGAGAACTTGTGTCTGCAGGGGAACCTGCGCGTCGCGGTGATCTGCTATTCTGGAAGGGCCATGTGGCCTGGGTGGCGGCCGGGAATTTGCTGCTCCACGCCAATGCCTATCACATGGCTGTCGCGCTTGAGCCGATGGATCAGGCGATTGCCCGAATTGCAGCGCAAGGCGATGGGCCAGTTACGGCGCATAAAAGGCTCTAATCTGAGTCAACCGCCCGGATCAATTTGCGTTCCAGAACTCTCAAAACAGAGCGCAGATCGTGCCCACGTTTCAGAATGCGCCCATCCATACCCACCACCGAATACATACCCTGCCGCATTCGCAAGCGGGGGTGCTTTTCCACCCGGTAAATCGGATGTTCGGCAGTTCGCCTGAAAATTGAAAACACGGCTGTCTCGCGTAAATTGGAAATTCCGTAGTCACGCCATTCACCGGCGGCGACCATTCGGCCATAGACAGACAGGATTTGAGACATCTCACGCCGGTCAAACGCGACCGGCATCTGGGCAGAGCCGGACCCGAACCGGCTGGGAGGCTGCATGTTCATAAAACAAGCCTTGCCGGAAATCGTCATTGAATCAAGCCCAGTGCAATCGCAACACGAATTTTTAGAACCGACCGTGTGCTACCTGCGTCCAACCTGACGGCAAATCAGGATCACCGGCAACAGCCCCACTGCGAGGATAACCAGTGACGGCACCGCTGCACCTTCTAACCTCTCGTCCGAAGCTAGCCGGTAAGCCTGTACCGCCAATGTGTCGAAGTTAAAGGGCCGCATGATAAGAGTTGCGGGTAATTCTTTCATGACATCGACAAAGACGATCAGCAACGCCGTCAATAGCGAAGGGGTCAGAATCGGTAAATGCACCCGGCGCAATGTGCCCAGCGGTGTCTGCCCCAGCGATCGCGCGGCAGCGTCCATATTCGAGTGCACGGTACTTTGGCCACCTTCATATGCGCTGAGCGCAGCGGCGAGGAAGCGCACCATATAGGCCGCGACCAGCAACCAGATCGAACCTGTAACTAGCAGTCCCGTTGAAACATCAAAGGTTTTACGCATCCAGGCATCCAGCGCATTGTCTAGCCCGGCAAAGGGAACGATCAGCCCGACAGCGATCACTCCACCGGGCACCGCATAACCCAGCCGCGCCAGATAAGCCGCCGTGGCAGAACCACGCCCGGGTCTGAGGCGCTGATAGAACCCGACCGAGATGGCGGCGCAAACAGTGATTACGGCTGCAGTTCCGGCCAGCGTTAGCGAATTTTGAATGAACCCAACATATCTGCGTGATAGAAGGTTTTGTTCGGATTCGAGACCCATCTGCACGAGGATCACAACAGGTAGAAGAAATCCGAACAGAACTGGAATTGCGCAAAGCAGAAAAGCGGCAAACGCCTTTGCGCCCTTCAGCTCTGCAGCAGGTTGGGCAGCATGCTGTTTGCCGGTTTGGTAGTATTTAGCCTTACCACGCTGTGTCCGTTCGGCTATTGCCATCACAAGTGCAAACCCCAGAAGGCACAAGGCAAGCTGAGCTGCAGCGGCACGGTCGGCCATGGAAAACCAGCTTGTGTAGATCCCGGTGGCAAATGTCTGGACACCGAAATAGGCGACGGTTCCAAAATCGGCGATGGTCTCCATCACAGCCAACAGCACTCCCCCCGCAATGGCGGGACGTGCCATAGGTAGAGAAACACGCCAGAAAGCGGGCCAGGGTCCGTTCCCCAAGGCGCGGGCAGCCAAAAAGGCGGTGGCACTTTGTTGCAAAAACGCGGCCCGTGCCAGCAGATAGACATAAGGATAGAGCACAAGGATCAACATCACCGCCGCGCCCTCGGTCGAACGAATTTCGGGGAACCAATAGTCGCGCGGCCCCCAGCCCGTCACATCGCGCAGTGTGGATTGCACGATGCCGGGGTGGTCAAGGATAAAGGTATAGGCATAGGCCAGAACGTAGGCCGGAAAGGCCAACGGCAGCACCAATGCAATTTCGAGAAATCTCACCCCCGGGAAACGGGTCATGGTCACCAGCCAGGCCGCCCCGACCCCGATTGAAAATGTCCCCGCTGCGACCAGCGCGACAAGGATGATCGTTGTCAGAGCGTAACTGGGTAGTACAGTCTCTAACAAGTGGGAAACGGTGTCCGTTCCGCCGGTCACCGCTGCCAGAACCACGGCCACCATCGGCAACAGACAAGCTGCTGCTACAATACAGGCGATAGCTCCCACGAAACGCGTGCCCAAGGCGCCGCGATTGCGTGTTCCGTATTCTGAATATTCGATTTCGGCCATGATGCCTGACTGAGAATCCCGAAGGTTCCGTCTTTAATCGACCAAATTGCTAAGAAACACCAGTGTGACGGGAAACAAATCTGCGGCACATACTGCCGCAGACCCTTATTCGTAGACGCGCTGGTCCTCGATCACCAACCCATCCTTGGGCAATGAACCGGGGGCCACGACCTCAATCGCGCCTTTGAGTTTCAGCACCTCGGCAACCGATTTGGCATAGGCACCGTCATTCTCGCATGGGCTTTCAATCTGTACGGTCATTGTGTCCATCTCGCCCTGACGGGCTGCGATAACGCGGGCTTTGACAATCTCGTCATGCTTATCCACCAGTGCGGCCACCTGTTCGGGACGCACAAACATACCCTTGATTTTGGTGGTCTGATCAGCGCGCCCCATCCAGCCTTTGATGCGCATATTGGTGCGCCCACACGGAGAGGCTCCGGGCATGATAGCCGACAGATCGCCTGTGGCGAACCGGATCAGAGGATAGTCGGGGTTGAGAGTGGTTACGACGACTTCACCAACCTCACCGGGTGCAACGGGTGTGCCAGTGCCCGGCGTGACAATCTCGACGATGACGTGTTCGTCGATGATCATCCCCTCCATCGCCGGGCTTTCATAGGCGATATTACCCAGATCCGCTGTAGCATAACATTGCAGGCAAGCTATGCCCCGATCCGCGTACTCTTGACGCAAGGAAGGAAATAACGCACCCCCGCCCACGACCGCCTTCGAAAACTGCAGAGCAACACCCATCGCGTCAGCCTTTTCCAGGATGATCTTGAGATAATCCGGGGTTCCGGCATAGGCAGTGCAACCCACATCGCGCGCAGCGGTTACCTGCAGTTCAGTCTGCCCAGTACCGGCTGGCAGAACCGACGCGCCCACAGCCTGGGCACCGCTTTCGAAAATCATACCTGCAGGGGTCAGGTGGTATCCGAAACAATTCTGCACGATATCGCCCGGGCCCACGCCTGCTGCATTCAGAAAGCGGCCCATGCGCCACCAGTCGTAATCGGTGCTGCCCGGCTCATAAATTGGGCCCGGTGACTGGAACACATGCTGGAAGTTCCGCGCAGGTTTCACTGTAAACCCACCAAAAGGTGGCCGCCCAGCCTGTGCCTTGGTCAGGTCAGATTTCCGCAGCACCGGCAATTGCGCCAGCGTCTGCATATCAGTCACTGCGTCTGACTGCACATCAGAAAGGATATCCTTGTATCCGGGTGCTGCCTGCGCGCGACTTATTTGTTCAGGCAAAGCGCGCGCATGATCCGCTGCGCGTTCATCTGCTGATCGGGTTTCAAGCTTATCGAAATAGGTCATCGAAATATCCTCTGCCCGCTTACAGCCATCTCTTGCGACGGCGGTATGAGCGCACGTCGCGAAAGCTCTTTCGACCCTCGTCCGACATGCCGAGATAAAACTCCTTAACGTCAGGATTCTCGCGCAATTCGGCAGCAGGTCCATCCATCACAACGCGACCCGATTCCAGAATATAGCCGTAATGAGCGAACCTTAGAGCCACATTTGTGTTCTGTTCGGCCAGCAGAAAGGAAACGCCTTCCTTCTCGTTCAGGTCTTTTACAATGCCGAAAATCTCTTCGACCAACTGCGGGGCCAAACCCATCGAGGGTTCATCCAACAGGATCGTCTCGGGGCGTGACATCAGCGCCCGGCCCATCGCAACCATCTGCTGCTCTCCACCCGAAGTATATCCGGCCTGCGACCGGCGGCGTTCCTTCAAACGTGGAAAGTAATTGTAAACCAGTTCCAGATCCTGCTGGATGGCAGCCGAGCCGTCTTTGCGTGTATAGGCGCCGGTCAGAAGGTTTTCTTCGACAGTCAGATGTTCAAAACAGTGGCGGCCTTCCATTACCTGGATCACGCCCTTTTCAACCAGAACAGCCGGATCGCTTTCATGCACGCTGGTCCCGCGATATTTGATCGAGCCTTTGGTAACCTCGCCCCGTTCGGAATGCAGAAGGTTCGACACCGCCTTAAGTGTCGTGGTCTTACCCGCGCCGTTTCCACCCAATAGGGCAGTAATACCGCCTTTCGGCACGGTCAGGCTAACGCCTTTCAGCACGAGGATCACATGATTATAGATCACCTCGATATTGTTGACCTCAAGCAATGTTTCGGCTTGTACATCAGTGGTTTGTGCAGCATCCAGCATCAGCGCATATCCTCATGCCTGCCCCGTGGGACCGTTTAATCGGGGCGGCAGCTTACCGCCGCCCCTAAGTTCATGGTCGAAGCAGGCCTTAGTTGCAGCGTGTTTCGACGTTGTTTTCGGCTGCATATGCGCTCGAGTCTTCTTCAACCAGCGCACCGATCACCTCACCATCGGTTGGCTTGAAGTCCGAGATCAGGTTCCATGTTTGTGTACCTGCATCCCACTGAGAGACGCCGATCAAGCCAGGCCCGCCATGGTTATCGCACGATACCTGGAAGGTCGGACCAAAGTTCGGCATACCCAGAGAGGCCATGCGCTCTTCGGTGATGTTCAGCTGCTCCATCGCGTCCCGAACCATACCCGGTGTGACATCCCCGGTTCCATTTGCTTCCTGCGCGTCCTTGATCGCTTCGGCGGCGAGCATCGCTGAGTAGAGGCCACGGTTGTACAGAACGGTACCAACCTGATCTCCCGCGCCTGCGGCCTTTCCGGCATCCACGACATGCGTCTTGATGTCGTCAAATACAGGGAAGTCATCACCAACGGCATGGAAGGTTACGGCCTTGTAACCGTTCGCCTTGTCGCCAGCAGGCAGTACGTCATGCTGCGCGCCCGACCACCAAACGCCGATGAAGTTTTCCATCGGGAAGCGGATATTGGCAGCCTCCTGAATGGCGACCTGGTTCATTACGCCCCAGCCCCACATCAGGACAAAGTCTGGCTTTTCGCGACGGATCTGCAGCCACTGGGATTTTTGCTCTTGCCCTGGATGGTCGACCGGCAACAACGACAGCTCAAAGCCGTGCTTTTTCGACAGCTCTTCCAACGTTCTGATCGGTTCCTTGCCATAGGCTGAGTTGTGATAGACCAGAGCGATTTTCTTGCCGTTCAGATCGCCTCCATTTTCGTCTAGCAGATAGTTGATCGCGCCCGAGGCACCGTCCCAGTAGTTCGCGGGATAATTGAAGACGTGGCTGAACACCTTGCCGTTGCGGGCCGAAGTCCGGCCATAACCCATTGTATGCAGCGGGATGTCATCCGCCGTTACTTTGGGGATCAACTGATATGTAATACCCGTCGACAAGGGCTGATAAATCAACGCGCCTTCGCCCTTGGTTGATTCATAGCATTCCACACCTTTTTCGGTGTTATAGCCGGTCTCACATTCGATCACGTTGACAGGAACACCGCCAATACCCCCGTCTCGTTCGTTGAGCAGAGTGAAATAGTCAGCATAGCCATCAGCAAATGGAATACCGCCTGCAGCGTATGGGCCCGTACGATAGCTGAGCGATGGGATCACAAGATCTGCGAGCGCAGGTCCTGCCGCCATCAGCGCGCCCAGCGCCAGGGTAGCCATTTTCTTTTTCATCGGGTGTCTCCTCCCTTAGTTGATCCGATGTTGGGTTTCGGGCTTCAGCCGCCCGTCTTTTCATTGGGCCTGCCCACTAGTGCGGGAACGGCCAGAGTCTGAGTTTCTCTTTCGCGACGCGCCAAAGCTGCGCCAGTCCGTGGGGTTCAAGAACAAGGAATATGATGATGAGAGCGCCCACGATCACGAGATTCAGGTGCGCAACTATATCCGTGGGCCAACCCAGCAGATCGACACCCAGCAGCTTTAGGACAACTGGCAGCAAAACCAGAAATGCCGCCCCCGCGAAGGACCCAAATATAGACCCTAATCCGCCGATAATTACCATGAACAGCACCAGGAATGATTTCTGAATACCGAACACTTCACCCACTTCGACCGCGCCCAGATAGACAGCAAAGAACAGTGCGCCTGCAATGCCTACGAAAAACGAGCTGACGGCAAAGGCGGTAAGCTTTGCCTTGAGCGGGTTCACTCCGATGATCTCGGCTGCGATATCCATGTCGCGGATCGCCATCCATGTTCGGCCCGTAGTGCCGCGTGTCAGGTTACGCGCGATGATCGCACTGAAGGTCAAAAAGATCAGGCAAAACAGATAGGTCGCCCAGGCAGGCGCGTTCGGACCGGTGATGATGATGCCAAACACATCCCGTTCGGGCGAGTTGATCTGGCCAGAGGCCGAGTAGTTGTAGAACCACGGAACCCGGTTGAAAAGCCATACAAGGAAGAACTGTGCAGCTAGCGTGGCCACCGCAAGGTAGAACCCTTTGATCCGCAAAGAGGGCAGACCAAACAGCACGCCCACCAGCGCAGTGACACCGCCAGCCAACAGAACATGGATGAACATGCTGACATCCGGAAACGCCGTCATCAGCTTGTAGCAAGCATAGGCCCCCACAGCCATGAAACCACCTGTTCCCAGCGAGACCTGCCCGCAATATCCCACCAAGATGTTCAGCCCGATCGCTGCGATGGCGTAAATTAGGAAGGGCAGCAGCAGTGCGTTGGCCCAATAGTCGTTGATAATGAACGGAATGACCCCGAACGCCACTGCCAACACGACGTAGTACCGATACCGGTCAAACTTGATCGGGAAAGTCTGGCTGTCCGCTATGTAGGAGGTTTTGAAGTCTCCGGCCTCACGATAGAACATATCTTACTTTCCCCATTCTTCCTGCGCCCGATTGCGGGCTGCGGCATCCAGTTGATTGGAGCCCTTGGCGTATCCGGTCGCCTCAGAGGCGCGCACCAGTTTCATGTAGGCGAGAACGCCCATAACAAGCCCGGCAAAAGCCAGAAGCACAGCGATCACAAGCTGGCCTTCACTTAGATCACTGGACGTCAGAGCGATGTAGCCAAAGGCCCAGAACCCGGCCCATGCAATCACGTTGACGATGGCGATCAGCTTGGTCATCCCCTACACTCTCTCAATGATCTTCTCGCCGAACAGGCCTTGCGGCCGGAACACCAGAAAGATCAGCGCCAGTACATAGGCAAACCAATTCTCGGTCGCGCCACCAACTAAGGGGCCGATGGCAAACTCGAACAGTTTTTCGCCAACACCGATGATCAACCCACCGACGATTGCTCCGGGGATCGAGGTGAACCCGCCCAGCATCAGCACCGGGAGCGCCTTGAGTGCGATGAGTGACAGTGAGAACTGAACGCCCGACTTGGTACCCCACATGATCCCTGCAACTAGCGCCACGAACCCGGCAACCGACCAGACCATCACCCAGATGAAGTTCAGCGAAATCCCGACCGACAGCGCCGCCTGATGGTCATCCGCCACCGCACGCATCGCTCGGCCCTGTTTGGTGTACTGGCTGAACGCGACCAAGGCCGCCACCAGCAGCGCCGCGATGATCGTCGCCACGATGTCCAGATTGTCGATGAAGAAGCCATAGTCGAAGATGTTGAAGGTCGTCTCGTCAATCCATAGGTTGATGCCCTGTGGCAGACCCACATCCAGCGTCTTGATCTCGGACCCCCACATCAGGTCCGCCACGCCTTCAAGGAAATAGGCCAGGCCGATGGTCGCCATAAACAGGATGATCGGTTCCTGCCCAACCAGATGGCGCATCACGAACCGCTGCACGGCCCAGGCTAGCAGTACCATCACCGCCATGGTCAGAATGATCGCCAGCAGCGCGGGGACGTTCCAACCAAAGTAATGAACATGCGTGCCAAAGATGGCGTTAATCAGATGTGCAAATGGTACCTGCCCATTCATGATCCCGACTAGCGTCATCGCCGCGAACAGGGCCATAACTCCTTGGGCATAATTGAAAATCCCCGACGCCTTGTAGATCAGCACAAATCCCAACGCGACCAGCGCATACAGCACCCCGGCCATCAGACCGTTAAGGATGACCTCCATCGCAAATACGAGTTGTTCAGGCATGCCAGCCCCTCCCCAATTCTGCCCGAGCGTCAGTCATGACTGACCCCCAAATAGGCGTCGATGACTTCCTGATTGTTGCGCACCTCATCCGGCGTGCCGTCACCGATCTTCTTGCCGTAATCCATCACGACCACCCGGTCGCTCAGGTCCATCACCACGCCCATGTCATGCTCGATCAGGGCGATGGTGGTGCCGAACTCGTCATTCACGTCGAGGATAAAGCGGCTCATATCCTCTTTCTCTTCGACATTCATCCCGGCCATCGGTTCATCTAGCAGCAGCAGCTTAGGCTCCGCCGCCAGCGCTCGCGCTAATTCGACCCGCTTCTTCAAGCCGTAGGGCAAACGGGACACAGGCGTTTTGCGGATGTGCTGAATTTCGAGGAAATCGATGATCTTTTCGACCGCTTCCCGGTTCTCGGTTTCTTCCGCCTCGGCCTTACCCTTCCATAAGGCCTGCTGCAGGATGTTCGTCTTCATAAAGCCAAGGCGTCCGGTCATCACGTTGTCGAGAACGCTCATACCTTCGAAAAGGGCAATGTTTTGAAACGTCCGCGCAATGCCTTGCTGCGCCACCTCGAAGGGCCGCATCGGCGGGCGCTTGGACCCGTGGAACCAGACCTCGCCCTCTTGCGGGACATAGAAGCCCGAGATCACATTCAGCATCGAGGACTTACCCGCCCCGTTCGGTCCAATGATCGCGCGAATTTCGCCTTCGCGAATGTCGAACGAGATATCCTTGATCGCCACCACACCGCCAAAGCGCAGGGTGATGTTCTTCATCTCCATCACCACACCGCCGATCTTGCGGCCGTCTTCGGTGACATATCCTTCGGAGTTATCCAGCATCAGAACCTCCCTGACACAAAAACGGGACGGCGGGCGGGGCGATGACCGCGGGTCGAGCGGCGCACGTCAGCCCCCTCATTCCGCCGCCACCTTGTGCTGCACGACCGGCACAACCGGTGCATCGACAATCTCCAACGTCGCAGAAATCGAACCCTTGCGACCATCTTCATAGGTCACCTCGGTGGTGGTCGACACTTGGCCAGACCCGTCATAAAGCGCAGCGATGATGTCGTGGAACTTCTCCTCGACAAAGCCACGGCGCACCTTCCGAGTCCGGGTCATTTCTCCATCGTCGGCATCCAGTTCCTTGTGCAGAACCACAAAGCGATGCACCTGACAGCCCGACAGCATTTCGTCCGCCGCAACCGACTTGTTCACCGCTTCCACATGGCCGCGAATCGTCTCTAACACACGGGGATGGCCTGCCAATTCCTGATAGGACGCATATGCCACGTTGTTGCGTTCGGCCCAGTTTCCAACCGCGGTCAGATCGATATTGATGAAGGCGACACAACGATCCTTGCCATTGCCAAACAGCACGACTTCGAGAATGTCAGGATAGAACTTCAGCTTGTTCTCAACATATTTCGGCGCGAACATCGATCCGTCGGCCATTTTGCCAACATCCTTGGCGCGATCGATGATCCGCAAATGGCCCGAGCTTTCTTCGATGAACCCGGCATCACCGGTCGCAACCCAGCCCTCGGCATCTTTGGTTGAAGCCGTGGAGTCCGGATTGTTGTAGTACTCAACAAACACACCGGGCGAGCGATAGTGGATCTCGCCGCTGTCATCGATCTTCAGCTCGACATCTGGCGCGGGCACACCAACCGTATCGGCACGCACCTCACCATCCGGCTGCACGGTGATGAACACAGTTGCTTCGGTCTGGCCATAGAGTTGTTTCAAGTTTATGCCCAAAGAGCGATAGAAATCAAAGATTTCCGGCCCAATTGCCTCACCCGCTGTGTAGCCCACCCGAAAGCGGCCATAACCCAACGTATCCTTGAGCGGGCCATAAACCAGCAGGTTGCCCAGCGCGTATTTCAATTTGTCGCCAAAGCCCACAGGCTTGCCGTCCAACAGCAACCCGCCAACCTTTTTGGCATGGGCCATGAAATGATGGAACATGCGCTGCTTCAGCTTGCCTGCATCCTCCATCCGGATCATCACATTGGTCAGCTGGGTTTCGAACACGCGCGGCGGTGCAAAGAAATAGGTCGGCCCGATCTCGCGAAGGTCGGTCATCATCGTGTCGGCGCTTTCGGGGCAGTTCACACAGAAGCCGCACCAATAGGCCTGACCGATGGAGAAGATGAAATCGCCCACCCAGGCCATCGGCAGATAAGACAGGATGTCCTCGTTCCGGGTCAGATGATCGAAGTCCGCCGAGTTCTTGGCGCTTTCGATCACATTCCGGTTCGACAGCACCACTCCCTTGGGCTTGCCCGTCGTTCCGCTAGTGTAGAGCATCACGCAGGTGTCGTCATAGGTGATCTCGGCGATGCGCTTGTCGAGTTCCGCATCAAACCGCGCGTGGCCGGCACTACCCTCGGCCATAATGTCTTCAAGCGCGTTCATCTGGCTGTGGTCGTATTTCCGCATCCCGCGTTTATCGGTATACAGAATGTGCTTGATCTGATGCACTTTTTCCTGAATTTCAATGACCTTATCAACCTGCTCCTGATCACCGCAGACGACATATTTTGCGCCGCAATGCTCCATCACATAGGTCATCTCTTCGGCAACAGCGTCTTGGTAAAGCGGCACTGGGATCGCGCCCACCATCTGTGCCGCGACCATCGACCAATAATGCGCCGGGCGATTACGACCTATGACAGCAATATGATCGCCTTTTTCGACGCCAATCTCCAGAAAACCCAATGCAATGGCGCGGATTTCTTTGGCGGTTTCGGCCCAGGACCAGCATTGCCAGATCCCGAATTCCTTTTCGCGGTAAGCCGGGGCATCCCCGAACTGGGTCACATTGCGGTGTAACAGCGCCGGAAGGGACTGCATCCCACCAGCGCCCGACTGCGTCTGAGCCAATCTTTCTCTCCTCCCCATCCGACCCCTCCTCGGGCCGGAAACGACAAGCCGGGAACACGCCCCGGGCGCCGATGCCCCGATAAGGGACGCGGAAAAGATCAGCGTCAAGTTTTGCCTGATGTTTTCTCAATTCTTACGAATTGTAACAGGGCACCGTGTCGGCATGTCGAGATCCGGGATCCGACCAAATCTGCTCAGGCCAAGCCCTTTGGTGTATCGAATTTAGATAAAGCACTCCGAACAGCGGAAGAAGGGGAGGGCTGCGCCACATTTCCGCCGGTATTAAGTGAGATTACATCTATACAGTTATGCAGTGAATTTGGTACAGGCACCGCGGAATGGACTTTTCAGAACTTGCTCAGATAGCCATATCCAAAATTTCGGGCTTTGCGGATAACGCAAACCTGCGGCATTTTTGGGTGTATGTCCTGTGTGGTATGAGCATCGCAATCGTCGCCCATCGATTGGGAGGAGATGACCGCAGATTTCATTCGGTTTTCTTCAAGAAAGAAGTCTGGGGCTCCCGCTCGGCCTTCATTGATTATGTAATCCTTCTTCTCAATCCGATCATCTTTGTGTTTGCCCTCGATTGGATCGTCAACACACTCTGGAAACTGACCCCTGTCGTCGCTGATGGTATCCGGTCTTTGGGTGCAGACCTTCAAAGCGAGGGTGGCTCGGTTTGGGTCGCCGTCGCGCTGACCGTCACGCTGTATGTCGTGAATGATTTTATGCGCTGGTGGATGCACTATCTACAGCACAAGGTTCCGTTTCTTTGGGAATTCCACAAGATACATCACTCGGCAGAGCATCTGAACTTTGCAACCGCCGAGCGGCACCATCCATTCGATGCGGTATTTTTCGGTTTCGGAGCAGTAGGTGCGGCGGCTATCGTGAATGGTGTCTTCATAGGTCTGTTTGGTGATCATCTGACCGCCTATCAGATCGGTGGCGCAAATGTCATATTCTTCGGGTCCAACCTCATCGGTGGTGTTTTGCGCCACAGTCCCATCTGGGTCAGCTATGGGCCACGTATCGAGAAATGGTTGATATCACCGGCCATGCACCAGATCCATCATTCGAGCGACCCCAAACATTGGGACAAAAACATGGGCGGTGGATTGGCGGTTTGGGACCGGATGGGCGGTACGCTCTATGTTCCCAAAGGCCGGGAAGATTTACAGTTTGGCATCGGACCGGAAACTGAAGACTATCGGACCCTATACGGCGTGTATGTCGAGCCACTGATGAAAGCAGCTCGGATTTTTCAACGGGGTTGAACAAACTTGAGAGGTGAGCCCCTGTAGCCCTCTGGAATAGTGGCTCTCACCCTGTGCCTATAGCCAATCCCGCAAAATCGGGATCAACGGAACATCCGCCGCAGGCATCGAGTAATTTCTCAGATCATTCGCGCGTACCCACTTTAGCGCCTGCCCTTCCTTCGATTGCGGGATGCCTTCCCATTTGCGACAGGCAAACAGCGGCATCAGCAGGTGGAAATCGTCATAGCTGTGGCTGGCGAAAGTCAGGGGCGCGAGGCACGACGCCCAGGTGTCGATACCCAGCTCCTCGTGCAATTCGCGGATCAGCGCAGCCTCAGGGGTTTCGCCGGGTTCGATTTTGCCCCCTGGGAATTCCCAAAGACCGGCCATAGATTTGCCTTCGGGGCGTTGGGCCAGCAGGACGCGGCCCTCGATGTCGATCAGAGCCACCGCAGACACTAAGATTGTTTTCATGAACGGTAATCCGCGTTGATCTCGATATAGCCGTGGGTCAGGTCGCAAGTCCAAACAGTGGATTTACCTTCACCCAATCCCAGATCGACTGCGATCACGAGGTCTTGGCCTTTCATGTAAGCGGCGGCGTCTTCCTCGCGGTAATAGGGGCTGACCCAGCCTTTTTCGGCGACAAGGATGTCGCCGAAAGAAATGCTCAGAAGATCGCGGTCAGCAGCAGCGCCGGATTTACCGATGGCCATGACGATACGACCCCAGTTCGGGTCTTCGCCTGCAATGGCGGTTTTGACCAGAGGCGAGTTGGCAATGGCCAGCCCATGGATTTTGGCGTCAGCGTCCGTTGCAGCTCCGGTCACACGAATTTCTACGAATTTTGTGGCCCCCTCACCGTCGCGCACCACTTGCTGCGCAAGGTCCAACATCACAGTTTCAAGTGCCTGCGCAAACGCCTCATTCCCCGTGGCATCAACGCCCGAGGCTCCGGTTGCACACAGAAGCAGGCTGTCAGAGGTCGAGGTATCACTGTCGACGGTGATGCAGTTGAAGGTCCGATCTGTCTGAGCACCCAACATTGCTTGCAGGGCGGATTGTTCGACATGGGCGTCGGTGAAGATATAGACCAGCATCGTCGCCATATCAGGCGCGATCATGCCGGAGCCCTTCGCAATCCCTGCGATAGAGATTGTTTTACCATCGATCTCAGCCTGCGCGGATGCCCCTTTTGGGAAGGTGTCCGTGGTCATGATCGCCCGCGCCGCGTCTTCGATGGCGTGCCGATTTAGGCCGGATTTCAAGGCCTCAAGCTGGGCGACGATGCGGTCATGGGGTAACGGCTCGCCGATGACTCCGGTGGAAGAGGTGAAGACCCGCTCCACCGCCACGCCGGTGGCTTTGGCGACGGCTTGCGTCACCTCGGCCACCGATGTTTGTCCATAATGACCAGTAAATGCGTTGGCATTGCCTGAATTCACCAGGATTGCCGCAGGCCCGTCATACGGCCCGCCGATCTTGTCCTGACAGTCCAGAACTGGCGCCGCGCGCGTGGCTGAACGGGTGAAAACCCCAGCCACCGATGTGCCCGGATCCAGCACCGCCATCATTACGTCAGTGCGGCCCTGATAGCGGACGCCCGCCTCAACCGTGGCAAAACGTACGCCGTCGATGGCAGGCAATTCAGGAAAGGCCTCTGGGGCCAATGGTGATACCTTGGTGATCGTCGCCACGCGCGTTACTCCTGCAGCAGCTCGATCTGGCGCATGACCTCGGGTCCAACCCCTTCCAGCGCTGGACGTTCAATCGTTGCCTGCTGCGTCAACTCGTCGACTTTGGCCTGAATCGCGTCCTGCCGGATGGTTTGGGCCAGTTCATCACGCACGACGGCCAGTTCCGGGGCCTGCGTTTTGCGTTTATCGTTCAGAGCAACCAAATGCCATCCGAATTGCGTCTGGACGGGTTCCGAAACACTGCCTTTTTCCAAAGCTACAACCGCGTTTTCGAACTCGGGCACCATCTGACCTTTACCGAACCATCCCAGCGAACCGCCATTGGGTCCCGAGGGGCCGGTGGACTTCTCTTTCGCCAATTCGGCGAAATCCGCGCCCTCGTCCAACTGGGCCTTGATGGCTTTGGCTTCGTCTTCACTTTCAACCAGAATATGGCTGGCGTTGAATTCGTCCTCGCCCTCGAATTCGGCAAACTGCGCATCATAGGCGGCTTGGATTGCTTCATCCGTAACCTCGGCAGCGGTGATCGCCTCAACCGTCTGTACCGCACGCAGGGACCGCGTTTCGTTTTCCAGACGCAATGCGTTCAGAGGGTTCAGAGCATCCTGTTGCTGACCCAACAGGTGTTGCTGGACCAGTTGTTCAAGGATGAAGTCATAAAGAACGTCGTCTTCCAACTGCTGATACTGCGCGGGCAGAGCAGACGCGGTGGCGATGACGTGACCTAATGTGATCTCATCACCATTCACGCGCGCCACGACGGTCGAGGCATCGGGCTTGGTTTCGGCGGCCAACGGCAGGGCCATCACGGCAGCAAGCGCCAGCGATGGCAGAAAAGTGAGGCCTTTGGGCATGGAATCATCCTATTTCTTTGCCGCGACAGGGCGCAGCGTTGACACTTTAGAACCTGCCGCTTACATCGCTTTGAAGCCTTGGACAGGGCCGCCTTTCACCCCCCGTATCTATGGGTTGCGCGCAAGGTGGGCAAGCCTGTCGCAACCACGATAAGAACAGATCCGCTGGAGTGAACATGCTGGGACTCGGAACGCTCGCCAAAAAGGTGTTCGGAACACCGAACGACCGCAAGATCAAGGCGACCCGCCCCCTGATCGAAAAGATCAACGCGATGGAGCCCGAGTTCGAGAAACTGACCGACGAAGGCCTGATCGATAAGACCGCTGAGCTGCGCAAACGGGCGCTGGACGGTGAAAATCTGGATGACCTGCTGCCTGAGGCCTTTGCCAATGTCCGCGAAGGGGCCAAGCGCGCGCTGGGTCTTCGGGCCTTTGACGTGCAGTTGATGGGGGGTATCTTCCTGCATCAGGGCAATATCTCGGAAATGAAGACGGGTGAGGGAAAGACTCTGGTCGCCACACTCCCCGCCTATTTGAACGCCCTGACCGGCAAGGGCGTGCATGTGGTTACAGTGAACGAATACCTGGCCAAGCGCGACTCGGAATGGATGGGCAAGGTGTTCGCGTCCGTGGGCATGACCACAGGCGTGATCTGGACAGGTCAGCCCGATGCCGAGAAAATGGCCGCGTATAACTGCGACATCACGTATGCCACTAACAACGAGCTCGGCTTCGACTATCTGCGCGACAATATGAAGGCAGATCTGGAGCAGGTTTATCAGAAACACCACAATTTCGCGATTGTGGACGAAGTGGATTCGATCCTGATCGACGAGGCTCGGACCCCGCTGATCATCTCGGGGCCTGCGCAGGACCGGTCGGATCTGTACACTGCCATCGATGCGGTGATCCCGACATTGCAGGACGATCATTATTCTCTGGATGAAAAAAGCCGCAACGTGACCTTCACCGATGAAGGCAACGAGTTTCTCGAACAGCAACTGCTTTCGGCGGGTCTGCTGCCCGAAGGGCATTCGCTGTACGACCCTGAAAGCACCACTGTGGTGCATCACGTCAATCAGGGCCTGCGCGCGCATAAACTGTTCCAACGCGACAAGGACTATATCGTCCGGGATGGGAATGTCGTGCTGATCGACGAATTCACCGGTCGGATGATGCCGGGTCGTCGCCTGTCTGAAGGCCTGCATCAGGCCATCGAAGCCAAGGAAGGCGTGCAGATTCAGCCCGAGAACGTGACGCTGGCCAGCGTGACCTTCCAGAACTATTTCCGCCTTTACGACAAGCTGTCGGGCATGACCGGCACCGCGCTAACCGAGGCCGAGGAATTTCAGGAAATCTATGGTCTGGGCGTGGTCGAGGTTCCGACTAACAAGCCGATTGCGCGTGAGGACAAGGACGATCAAGTTTATCGCACCACGGGTGAGAAATACGGCGCCATCATCGAACAGGTCAAAAAGGCCGGTGAAAAAGGTCAACCGGTCCTGGTCGGCACCACGTCGATCGAAAAGTCCGAAGTGATCAGCCAGATGCTGGATAAAGAGGGAATCGAACACAACGTTCTGAACGCCCGCCAGCATGAACAGGAAGCCCAGATTGTGGCCGATGCAGGCCGTCTGGGCGCGGTGACCATCGCCACCAACATGGCGGGCCGCGGCACCGATATTCAGCTGGGCGGCAATGTCGAGATGAAGGTGCTTCAGGCGCTGGCCGAAAACCCCGAGGCTGACCCGGCCGAGTTGCGTGCGGCAGAAGAAGCCAAGCACGCGGAAGAAAAGGAAAAGGTGCTAGAGGCTGGCGGTCTTTACGTGATGGCGTCAGAACGCCATGAAAGCCGCCGGATCGACAACCAGCTGCGCGGACGTTCTGGACGTCAGGGTGATCCGGGCCGCACGGTTTTTTACCTCAGCCTCGAAGATGACCTGATGCGCATCTTCGGTTCGGAACGTCTGGACAAGGTCCTGACCACGCTGGGCATGAAAGAGGGCGAGGCGATCATTCACCCTTGGGTGAACAAATCGCTTGAACGGGCGCAGTCCAAGGTCGAAGGTCGCAACTTCGACATGCGCAAGAACGTTCTGAAATTCGACGACGTGATGAACGATCAGCGGAAAGTCGTGTTCAGCCAGCGACGCGAGATCATGTCAGCGGACGATCTGTCGGATGTGGTTTCGGATATGCGCGAGCAGGTGATCGACGATATGATCGACGAATACATGCCGCCGAAAACCTATGCTGATCAATGGAATACCGAGGGGCTGCATGAGGCCGTCAAGGACAAACTTACCATTGATGCACCGGTTCAGGACTGGGCCGCCGAAGAGGGAGTGGATGACGAACAGATCCGCGAACGCCTGATCAAGGCAGCCGATGAAATGATGGCACAGAAAGCCGTCGCCTTCGGCCCCGAGAACATGCGTAACATCGAAAAGCAGGTTCTGCTGCAAACCATCGACGGCAAATGGCGCGAACATCTTCTGACGCTGGAACATTTACGCTCGGTAGTGGCTTTCCGAGGCTATGCCCAGCGTGACCCGCTGAACGAATACAAGAACGAAAGCTTCCAGCTGTTCGAAGGGATGCTCGATTCGTTGCGTGAAACCGTGACCCAGCAATTGTCGCGCGTTCGCCCGCTCAGCGAAGAGGAACAGAAGGAAATGCTGGCGCAGATGGCCGCGCAGCAGGCCCAGGCCCAGCAGGCAGTGGATAAGGCGACGGGACAGGCCGAAGCAGTGGCCGAGGCGCAAGCTTCGGGCGATGCCCGCCCAGGCTTTGTCGAAGATGACCCTACAACCTGGGGAAATCCGTCGCGCAATGATCCCTGCCCCTGTGGTTCAGGCAAAAAGTTCAAACATTGCCACGGTAGATTGACCTAACGTCATCCACTTTCAAACACAATGAGTCCGCCTCAAGGCCACATATTGGCCTTGATTCAGATGCAAGTTACGAGTCGCTCCTTCAACTGGGGAGGGTGTCTTGTTTGTAATAAAGAACTATGTGACCACGGGCGGAACTGTTGCCTGCGCCCTGGCCATCGGATATCTGATGCAAAGCGGATCAGCGCAGCAACCCAGCGCTGAACCAAGCGGCGCGCGTGTCGCGTCGATCTCTGAGCATGGCGCGGACCTTGCCGGGTTGCAAAGCGTTGTTCTGACTTCTTCCTCCCCCACCGAAGCGCACAATGAGATTCAACCAAAATCCTCGCTTCCAGCTCCCGAACAAAGCCGTTTGCCATCCAACTGTGATCTAAGCGCGCGCGCTTTGGCTGTACCCGGTGCGAATGCACGGTTGCGAGTCAAGGCCCCGTGCCATGCAAATGCAACCATCGAAGTTCATCATAACGGGCTGGTATTCAGCACCGAAACCGATGCGCTTGGTGGCTTGAACCTGACTGTTCCGGCGCTGTCCGAATACGCCATATTCCTGATCTCTCTGCGCGACGGCAAAGGTACAGTTGCAACAACGCATGTGCCAGAGATCAACGACTTCAACCGGATCGCCCTACAATGGCAGGGTAAGACAGAGCTGCAGTTGCACGCATTGGAATTCGGCGCAGGCTACGGAGAAAAAGGCCACGTATGGTCTGGCTCTGAGGCCGGCGGTGAGGGTTCGGTGATCCATCTTGGACAGGGCGGCTCTGACATTGCACGCAATATTGAAGTCTATTCCTTCCCGATACAATCCGCGACCGAGACGGGTTCGATCACCCTATCAGTCGAAACTGAGGTCACCGATGCCAATTGCGGCAAACCTCTGAACGTGCAATCGCTGGAATGGCGCGCGGATCAACGCCTAAGATCCCGCGATCTGACATTGGATATGCCGGGTTGCGAAACGGCTGGTGATTTTCTGGTGTTGAATAATCTGTTCACAGACCTGACAATTGCTGCCAAATAGGCAGCAGGCAATTCAACGGTCCACAATGAAAATCCTTCGTGCGGCATTTGTCGCGCTTTTGTCCTTGTCCTTGGCACAGGGAGCGTCCGCGCAAGACATCACTCTGACCTCACACGACGGCAAGGTCGAAGTCGTCGGCACATTGCTTGGGTATGATGGTGAATTTTACCGCGTCGATACGCAGTTTGGCGAACTGACGATCGATGGCTCGGGCGTTACATGTGATGGACCAGCCTGCCCCAATCTGACCGATTTTGTCGCCGAAGTGCGATTTTCAGGTTCATCCGTTATGGCAGAAACTTTGATGCCGGCACTCGTGCAGGGTTTTGCCGTACAAGAAGGTCTGTCGGCATCTGTTTCAGAGACTGCCGTAACCCAACGTGAGTATACATTGCATCATCCTGACCGCTTTGCACCTTTGGCCAGGTTTACCTTCTCTGTGACCGGCACCTCTCAGGGGTTTGCCGATCTTGCGAAGGGCACGGCGGATATCGTTCTTGCCCAACGCGAGATTCGGCCGGACGAGACTAAGTTGAACCGCGACGCTGGATTGGGTGATCTGACTCAGGCACGCCGGTCAAGGGTCTTGGCACTGGATGCGATTGTTCCGATTGTATCTGACGACAATCCCATACGTCAGATATCCCCCGCAGACTTAGCCAAAATCTTCACGGGACAAAATACAAACTGGTCCGATCTTGGCGGTCCCGATGCACCCATTTCTCTGTACCTGCCGAAAGCCGGATCTGGCCTCACGCAGGCCATAGAAGATCTGTTGCTGGCACCGGTCGATGCGCCGATCTCAGCAGACGTTACATTTCATGCTCGCAACAGCGATCTTGTACGCGCGATCTCAGGTGATCCTTTCGCAATTGGTATCGCCAGCCTCGCTGAGACGGGCGAAGCGCGAGCGCTGCCACTGACCGGTGGCTGCGGTCATACCCTCTCGGCGACGAGGCAATCAGTAAAGACCGAGGACTACCCGCTCACCGCACCGATGTTTATCTACCTGCCGCAAAGAAGATTGCCGCGGCTCGCCCGGCAATTTCTGGCCTACACCCAAAGTGGCGTTGCACAAATGGTGATCCGGCAAGTCGGATTTGTCGATCAATCACCCGAGACCATCGGGATGGCGTTACAAGGCGAGCGGCTGGTCAATGCCGTCAGCACCGGCGGAACCGAAGTTGGACTGGAAGAACTACAGCGCATGATCGAAACCCTCCGCCCTCTGTCCCGGTTATCTTTGTCCTTCCGCTTCGAGCCCGGCTCGTCGCGACCCGATGCGCAATCCCGCTCAAATATCCTGCAGCTCGCGCAGGTGTTGGAAAGCGGTAGGCTGGATGCGCGACAGGTGACTTTTGTAGGGTTTAGCGATGGCGACGGGGCTGCCACATCCAACACGCGCATTGCTCTGCAGCGGGCCAAAACCGTTCGTAACGCGGTGCTGGCGGCAATCGAAACGAGTATTCCTGCGAGTCTCGAGATAGCGGTTGAGGGCTTTGGCGAAGCGATGCCAATGGCCTGCGATGACACCGAATGGGGCCGCAAGGTGAACCGCCGGGTCGAAGTATGGATTCGATAGCGGTCAAAGATATCCTTGCGCGCGAAAGCTCAATTCTGTCGATTTGCCGATAATCAAATGATCGTGCAAGGTCAGCCCCAGCGCCGTGCAAGCATCCTGAATCCGGTTGGTCATGTCGATGTCAGATTGTGAAGGCGTCGGGTCACCTGAGGGATGGTTGTGCACCAATATCAACGCTGACGCATTCAGCTCCAGCGCGCGTTTCGCCACCTCACGCGGATAAACCGGTACGTGATCCACTGTGCCCTTCGCCTGCTCTTCATCTGCGATCAGTACATTCTTCCGGTCCAGATAAAACACCCGAAACTGCTCGGTCTCGCGATGGGCCATCGTCGTGTGGCAATAATCCAGCAGCGCATCCCAGCCCGAAATCACATGCCGCTGAATCACCCGCGCTCGTGCCATCCGATGAGCGCAGGCCTCAAGAATTTTCAGATCGGTAATCACCGTGTCCCCGATCCCCTTTATCTGACGCAGCCGTTCCTCAGGCGCCGTCAACACGCGGTTGAAGTCGCCAAACGCATCCATCAGAGCACGTGCCAGCGGTTTCACGTCCTGACGCGGGATGGATCGGAACAAAGCCAGCTCCAGCAGTTCATAATCCGGCATCGCTGCTGATCCGCCAGACATGAACCTTTCGCGCAGCCGTTTGCGATGGTCTTTGATGTAGGAGGGTAACCGACCAACGGGCAGCGGCTGCGCCGGTGCTTCATCCGTATCGAACAGCATGGGGGCTTCGGCAAAGGCGTCTTGGGTCATAACCCCACTCTGACGCAGAATCGGTTTCCGAAAAGTTAACGCGCCTTATCCCTGCCCGTCGGATCGGCAACACACGGGTCCCACGCTTCATCTGGCCATAAATATCTCGGGGGAGCCGCCCAGAGGGCGATGGGGGCAGAGCCCCCCTGCTTAACCGGTTTAACCCTTCATTCCATCCCAGAAGGACTTCACAGAAGAGAAAAAGCTTTTCGATTCCGGGTGGTTATCTTCACCCAAATCGTCAAACTCACGCAGCAGCTCTTTCTGGCGGCTGGTCAGATTGACCGGAGTTTCCACGGCCAGTTCGATGAACATGTCGCCGATACCACCACCACGCAACGCGGGCATGCCTTTGCCTCGCAAACGCATCTGACGTCCGGATTGGCTGCCTGCCGGAATCTGAACGCGGCCGCGACCACCATCGATTGTAGGAACTTCGATCGAGCCACCCAGCGCCGCTTTACCCATACTGACCGGAACGCGACAATATAGGTTCACGCTGTCACGCTCGAACAGTTTGTGATCCGAAACCTCGACAAAGATATAGAGGTCGCCCGGAGGGCCACCGCGCATGCCAGCCTCGCCTTCACCGGCCAGACGGATGCGGGTACCGGTTTCAACGCCCGCTGGAATGTTCACAGATAGCGCGCGATCTTTTTCAACACGACCAGCACCGCCACACGATTTACAGGGATTCTTGATGATCTGACCCAAACCGGAACAGGTCGGACAAGTGCGTTCAACGGTGAAGAAGCCCTGTTGCGCGCGCACCTTGCCCATACCGGAACAGGTTGGGCAGGTGGTGGGTTCAACCCCACCCTCAGCCCCAGTACCCTCACATGAAGAGCAGGCCACGGCGGTCGGTACATTTATAGTTTTCTGCAGACCCGTATAAGCCTCTTCCAGCGAAACCCGAAGGTTATAGCGCAGGTCAGATCCGCGGGCTGCACGACGTCCACCGCCGCCGCCACGTTGGCCGCCCATGAAGTCGCCGAACAAGTCGTCGAAAACGTCTGAGAACGCGCTGGAGAAATCGCCCTGGCCGCCAAAACCGCCACCGGGACGACCTCCGTCACCCATACCGTTTTCAAACGCAGCGTGGCCAAAGCGGTCATAGGCCGCCTTTTTGTCGCCATCGCGCAGCACATCATAGGCTTCGTTGGCCTCTTTGAACTGCGCTTCGGCATCAGGATTGTCCTTGTTGCGATCGGGATGCAGTTCTTTGGCTTTCTTGCGAAAACCTTTCTTGATCTCATCCGCCGAAGCGCCCTTGGACACGCCGAGCACTTCGTAATAGTCGCGTTTGGACATCAGTTCTTCCTTCTGCCTCAACGTAATTGGGCCGGCCCGGCAACCGGACCGGCCCATATTGGCCCGGTTACCCGTTAGTTACGCTTGTCGTCGTCCAGATCTTCGAACTCGGCGTCGACAATGTCGTCTTCACCCGGTGCCTCATCGGCTGCCGCCGGCGCATCCTCACCCTCTTCGGCTTGCGCCTTGTAGATGGCTTCGCCCAGCTTCATGGCGGCTTCGGTGACGTTCTGGATGCCGGATTTGATCTTGTCGGCATTCTCGGTTTCCAGCTCGTCCTTCAGCGCGGCAATCGCCAGCTCGATGGCTTCGATGGTGGTCGGGTCAACCTTGTCGGCATGCTCTTCCATCGACTTTTCGGTCGAGTGGATGAGGCTTTCCGCCTGGTTCTTGGCGTCGACCAGCTCGCGGCGTTCCTTGTCGGCTTCCGCGTTCTCTTCGGCGTCCTTGACCATCTTTTCGATGTCCTCATCGGACAGACCGCCCGAGGCCTGGATGGTGATCTTCTGCTCTTTGCCGGTGCCTTTGTCTTTGGCCGAAACCGAGACAATGCCGTTGGCGTCGATGTCAAAAGTCACCTCGATCTGAGGCATACCGCGCGGTGCGGGCGGGATGTCTTCGAGGTTGAACTGACCCAGGATCTTGTTGTCCGCAGCCATTTCACGCTCACCCTGGAACACGCGGATGGTTACGGCGTTCTGGTTGTCCTCGGCGGTCGAGAAGACCTGAGACTTCTTGGTCGGGATCGTGGTGTTGCGGTCGATCAGACGGGTGAACACGCCACCCAGCGTCTCGATGCCCAGTGACAGCGGGGTCACGTCCAGCAGTACCACGTCTTTGACGTCACCCTGCAGAACACCGGCCTGAATGGCGGCGCCCATGGCAACCACTTCGTCCGGGTTCACACCCTTGTGCGGCTCTTTACCGAAGAACTTGGTGACCTCTTCGATCACTTTCGGCATCCGGGTCATACCACCGACCAGAACAACCTCGTCCACGTCAGCAGCCGACAGACCGGCGTCTTTCAGAGCAGCCTGGCACGGCTTCATCGACTTCTTGATCAGGTCCGCAACCAGCGATTCCAGCTTGGCACGGGTCAGTTTCATGACCATGTGCAGCGGCTGACCGTTCGAACCCATCGAGATGAACGGCTGGTTGATTTCGGTCTGCGAGGTCGAAGACAGCTCGATCTTGGCTTTTTCAGCGGCTTCTTTCAGACGCTGCAGGGCCATCTTGTCAGCGGACAGATCGACACCGTGTTCCTTTTTGAACTCATCCGCCAGGTAGTTGACGATGCGCATGTCAAAGTCTTCACCACCCAGGAAGGTGTCGCCGTTGGTCGACTTCACTTCGAACAGGCCGTCGTCGATTTCCAGAATGGTCACGTCAAAGGTACCGCCACCAAGGTCATAGACCGCGATGGTTTGGGTTTCTTCTTTGTCCAGACCATAGGCCAGCGCAGCCGCTGTCGGTTCGTTGATAATCCGCAGCACTTCCAGACCGGCGATTTTACCGGCGTCTTTGGTGGCCTGACGCTGGGCGTCGTTGAAATATGCCGGAACGGTGATGACCGCCTGCGTGACTTCCTCACCCAGATAGCTTTCTGCGGTTTCCTTCATCTTGCCCAGAGTGAAGGCCGAGATCTGGCTTGGGGAGTACTTTTCACCGCGGGCTTCAACCCACGCGTCGCCATTGCCGCCATCAACGATGGCGTACGGCACCATTTTCTTATCTTTTTCGACTTCGGCATCATCCACGCGACGACCGATCAGGCGCTTGACGCCAAAGATCGTGTTGTCGGGGTTGGTGACCGCCTGACGTTTTGCAGGCTGACCGACCAGGCGCTCATCTTCAGTGAAGGCGACGATCGAGGGCGTGGTCCGCGCCCCTTCGGCGTTTTCGATGACCTTCGGCTGCGAGCCATCCATGATGGCCACGCACGAGTTGGTGGTTCCGAGGTCAATCCCGATTACTTTTCCCATAATTTTGATCCCTTTCAATTTAAGGCGATGTCCCGAGGCCTGAACCCGTTACGGCATCCCGGCCCCGATCTGATGTGCGCGACAGCACTACACCATCGCGCGTCGAGGCGTATATAAGGGCGCAGACTGGGGCCTGCAAGCGGTCAGAAACGCAGGTTTTCGGGATTTTGTGGCCTTTTTTGGCAAGGTTCTGGCAAGGTTTGGGGATTCTTCCATGGCGCGGCTTCTTTTGCGCGGATTTGATATCCGCAAAGGCTATCTGGATGCGGTGTCGCAAATCCGCCTGGTTGACCTGTTGCGCCCGATTCTGAAGGCCGCACCGCTCTATCGGCCCATCACCCCATCGGGCAAAGAAATGTCGGTACGCATGACCTCGGCCGGAGCATTGGGCTGGGTTACGGATCGGGCTGGCTATCGGTATCAGGATACCCATCCCAAAGGCATGACCTGGCCTGCAATCCCGGATGATATTCTGACGATCTGGCAAGACCTGACCGGCGCGGAACGTCAGCCCGATTGCTGTCTGATCAACTACTACGGCGAAGGCACCAAGATGGGCCTGCATCAAGACAAGGACGAGGCTGATTTCTCTTGGCCGGTGTTGTCGATTTCACTGGGCGATGACGCGTTATTCCGCATCGGCAATACGACACGCGGGGGCAAGACCGAGTCAATCTGGCTGAGCTCGGGCGATGTGGTGATCATGGGCGGACCTGCCCGTCTGACATATCACGGGATTGACCGCATCCGATTTGGATCATCCAAACTGCTGCCGAAGGGCGGGCGTATTAATCTGACGCTTCGGGTCGCCACCTAGCGACGCGCCTCCCAGCTTTTTGACACGTGTTTGCGCGTGTAGAATTCAGCCAGCAACCCGATCATGGTCAGGACAATCCCCACCCAAAGCGCATATTCCCAACTTGTGTTGCGAGGAAAATAATTCCGGAACACAAAGCCGCGGCATTGGTCGATAACATGAAACAGCGGGTTCCAGGCAAACATGGTCAGCATGAACCCACCCAGCGCGTTTCCCACGAACATCTTGCCGGAAAAAACCATATTCATCCGCCGATAGACATTTTTCAGGATGGTCACTGTATTGGGAAACCACGGCTTCAGCGCCAGTAACACGAGCCCCACCGAACACCCCGTAAACCAGGCAAGCACAAGCATGGCAAAAGCCCCGCCTGGCTCCTGAATCTCGAGCGGCGAAACTGCAACGCTGTAGACAAACAAAATCACCAGGATCGAGACAAGTTGGGTATAGAGCGTGCCTAGCGCCGAAGCCGCCAGCATCACCATCATGGTCATCGGGGAATGCAAAGTCATGGGATTATTGCCATCTCCGACACCGGCAATGGCACCGACCGATTTGATATGTGTGAGAAACAGAAACACTCCAGACAGCAGAAAAAGTATGAACTCACCGCGTATCTTCGCGATCCGGGTGCCCATGAAAGACAGGATCAAGTAGAACGCACCGGCGACCACAACCACCTGAAGAATATTTATCAGGATCGCCATCACCGCATTTGAATGCTGCGATCGGATATTGCGCACAATCGCATGAAATATCAGTTCAGCTGTGGTGAAGACCCCGCCCAACAACGACTGATTTCGCTTATAGTGAAACACGCGACCACTCTTTCCTGCTCATGTCACCTGCAATCTGGCACGAATTTCTTGCTGTTCCGTATCTAGCGCACCATAAGTCCGTAAGAAACTTGGATCAACAAATCTCAAGAACGGAGCTTTTTTGTGACCTATGACGCCCTGATACCCGTCATCCGGCGGCTCGCCCTTCAGGCAGGCGACAAGATCATGCAGATCTACGAGTCGGATGATTTCGACGTCAAAGTCAAATCCGATTCCAGCCCGGTGACCGAGGCGGATGAGGCCGCAGATGCGCTGATCTCGGCCGGGCTGCGCGAAGCTTTTCCCGAAATTTTGCTAGTGACTGAAGAGCAGGCGGACTCGCACTCGGAAAAAGGTGAGACCTTTCTGATCGTCGATCCGCTGGACGGCACCAAGGAATTCATCAACCGTCGAGGCGATTTCACGGTGAACATCGCATTTGTTGAGAACGGCGTACCGACGCGCGGCGTAGTTTATGCGCCCGCACGGGGGCGGATGTTTTATACGCAGGCCGATGGGCAAGCGGTTGAGGAAACTGGCGCGCTCGACAAGGATCAGCCGGGTGCGCTAACGCCAATAGCAGTCTCTAAACCAGACAATTCAGCTCTGATGATCGTTGCCTCCAAGTCGCATAGGGATCAGGCGACCGAGGATTACATCAACAAGTATCAGGTGCGCGACAGCAAAAGCGCCGGGTCGTCGCTGAAGTTCTGCCTGGTGGCGACGGGTGAGGCCGACCTCTACCCCCGCGTAGGCCGCACAATGGAATGGGACACCGCAGCGGGCCATGCAGTATTGGCCGGTGCTGGTGGAAATGTCGTGCGCTTTGATGACCACACCCCGCTGACCTACGGCAAAGACGGCTATGCCAACCCATTTTTCATCGCCTATGCTCCGGGCGTCGACCTGAAGGAAGCCTGATGTCTGTTCTGATCGCGATTCCCGCCCGCTACGCGTCGACCCGCTATCCGGGCAAACCTCTGGTGCCGCTGACCGGGGTCAATGGTACAGCCATGACACTGATCGAACGGTCCTGGCGCGCCGCCATTTTGGTCGCGGGTGTCGATCGGGTCGTCGTGGCGACAGACGATGACCGCATTCGCGAAGTATCCGAAGGGTTCGGGGCCGAAGTGATCATGACCTCGGATACCTGTCGCAATGGCACCGAGCGCTGCGCCGAAGCACATACGGCGCTGGGCAGCGGTTATGAGATCATAGTGAACCTGCAGGGCGATGCACCATTGACGCCGCACTGGTTTGTCGAAGACCTGATCTCAGGCTTGCGCGATGCACCTGAGGCCGGTGTGGCCACCCCGGTTCTGCGCTGCGATGGCGACGCTCTGAACGGGTTGTTGAATGACCGCAAACACGACCGCGTCGGCGGTACGACAGCAGTGTTCGGCAATGATCACAGTGCGCTCTATTTCTCGAAAGAGGTAATTCCCTTCACCTCTGAGACCTATGCCAACGATGATCCAACTCCGGTCTTTCATCATGTCGGTGTCTACGCTTATCGGCCAGATGCACTGGCAGACTATCCCTCCTGGCCGACCGGCCCGCTGGAAACATTGGAGGGCCTTGAACAACTGCGTTTCATGGAAAACGGTCGCAAGGTTCTGTGCGTCGAGGTGGAAGCCAAAGGTCGTCAATTTTGGGAACTGAACAACCCGCAAGATGTCGCCAAGATCGAAGAAATGATGGCCGCGATGGGACTGGAATGACCCATATTCTGGTCACCGGCGGCGCGGGCTATATTGGTTCGCATGCCTGCAAGGCGCTTGCAAAGGCGGGCTATATTCCGGTGACCTATGACAATCTGGTCACCGGTTGGCAGGATGCGGTGAAATTTGGTCCGTTCGAACGGGGCGACCTACTGGATCGCGCGCATCTGGACGCCGTCTTTGCCAAATACCAGCCAGCCGCCGTGATGCATTTCGCAGCCCTCAGCCAAGTGGGTGAGGCAATGTCCGAGCCTGGCAGGTACTGGTCGAACAATGTGACCGGCTCTTTGACGTTAATCCAAGCGGCAGTCGACGCGGGCTGTTTGAATTTCGTCTTTTCATCGACTTGCGCCACTTATGGCGAACACGACAATGTGGTGCTCGATGAAACCTCACCTCAACAACCGCTGAACGCCTATGGCGCCTCAAAACGCGCGATCGAAGATATCCTGCGTGATTTCGAATTCGCCTACGGGCTAAACCATGTGATCTTCCGATATTTCAACGTCGCTGGGGCCGATCCGGATGCCGAAATTGGTGAATTCCATCAACCCGAGACCCATCTGGTGCCGCTAATGCTGGACGCTGTCGCCGGTAAGCGCGATGGTCTTACAGTGTTCGGCACCGATTATGACACGCCCGATGGCACCTGTATTCGCGATTATGTGCACGTCTGCGATCTGGTCGATGCGCATATTCTTGGTCTGAAGTGGCTGGAACAAGGCAAAGAGAGCCGTGTGTTCAATCTGGGTACCGGATCAGGATTTTCGGTTATGGAAGTGATCGAGCATTCAAAGACCGTCACCAATCGAGCGGTGCCCTACAGCATTGGCCCACGCCGGGCAGGGGACTGTACACGTCTGGTATCAGGCTCAACCCGCGCCGAACAAGAGCTGGGCTGGATGCCAAAAAGATCAACGTTAGATACGATGGTCACCGATGCTTGGCGCTGGCATCAGAATGGCAGCTACAAAAAGTGAGCACCAAGGATCAGCCGCTAAGCTGGGGGCAGCGATACAAGCTGCGCCTAAAGCGTAAGCGGCTTTTATGGCGGTCTTTTCGTAGCCGCCATCAGTTAACTTCGCGTGCAGACAAAACACAACAAATCGCGCCGGGAGCTATCCTTGCCTTTACCACTCTACGGAACGAGATCATCCGATTGCCGTGGTTTTTTCATCACTACCGGACGCTGGGTGTAGATCATTTTCTGATTGTGGATAACGGCAGCGACGACGGATCGACCCAGTACCTGCTTGATCAGCCGGATGTATCTCTGTGGCAGACAACTGCTAGCTATCGTGCGTCCCGGTTCGGATTGGATTGGCTGACATATCTGCAGTGGAAATTTGGCCACGGGCATTGGACGCTTATGGTCGATGCCGATGAATTGCTTGTCTATGCCCATCACGACACGCATTTGTTAAACGATTTGACGGGCTGGCTGGACGCGCGTGGGCAGTCCGCCTTTGGCGCATTGATGCTGGATCTGTTTCCCAAAGGCCCAGTGGGCACGCAGTACTATGACCCGCAATCCGATCCCACGGATGTTCTGAACGGGTTCGACACCGGCCCCTACAGATCCCAACGTCAATTTCCATTGGGCAACTTGTGGGTTCAAGGCGGGACGCGCGAGAGAGCTTTCTTTTCGGACCACCCTGAAAGATCCCCGACTCTGAACAAAATCCCTTTGATCCATTGGTCGCGACATATGGCTTATGTGAATTCCTGCCACTCCGCCCTGCCGCGAGCCCTGAATTTTGAATATGACGGGCCAGAGGGGCAGGCTCCTTCGGGCGTTTTGCTGCACACGAAATTCCTGCCGGGGGTTGTAGAAAAATCGCAGATCGAAAAACACAGGCGCCAGCATTTCCACGACCCTAAAAAATTCAGCACATATTATGATGGGATTATCAATAAGCCCGATCTTTGGGGGTCTGATTCTGTAAAGCTGCGCGATTGGCAACAATTGGAGACTTTGGGGCTGCTGAACGGCGGCGGCTTTCCAGCCACTACGGGGAAGTAAACCGGATTTAAACCCATTGCTTCGCAAGGTAACTAGATGTCATAAAACGATGACGGCTCGGCACCACTCAGGCCTCAGGCGGCCCCGGGCAGACGCGCGTATATCAAAAAAGGTTGGGCAGCCGCGTGAGCCTTTTGGATTCCTATCGCATGAGATTGCGACGCAAGCGTCGCCTTTTGCGGTGCCTGCGCAAAAGACGCGAATTGAAAGCGATACAGAACAACACGTCAGATATTCGCCCGCAAGACATCTTGTTGATGAGCGTCGTGCGAAACGAATGTATCCGCCTGCCTTATTTTCTGGACTATTACCGCAAGCTTGGCATCAACCATTTCCTATTCGTCGACAACAATAGCGATGACGGAACGCGTGAATTTTTAACCGACCAACCAGACGTGTCACTGTGGTGGACGGATGCCAGCTACAAAAGTTCGACTTATGGGCTGGACTGGTCAAATTATCTGTTGCGAACCTATGCCCACAAACACTGGGTTTTGACCGTCGATCCGGACGAGTTCTTTGTTTACCCGTTCTGTGATACCCGCCCGATAAGGGCGTTGACCGACTGGTTGGATGACACCAGCGTTCGTAGTTTCGGCACAATGCTGATCGACATGTATCCTGAGGGGGTCGTCGAAGACACGCCCTATCATGCCGGTCAGAATCCGTTCGAGATCGCCCCGTGGTTTGACTCAGGCAACTACATGATCGCCCGGAATCCCACCTATGGCAACCTGTGGATTCAAGGTGGTGCCCGAGCACGGGTTTTCTTTCATGATACGCCCGAAAAAGCCCCTGCACTGAACAAAATCCCTTTGGTGAAATGGCATCGCCGATACGCCTATGTCAGCTCGACCCATGCGCTGCTGCCCCGTGGCCTCAACCAAGTTTACGAGGAACGTGGGGGTGAAAAAACCAGCGGCGCACTGCTACATGCTAAGTTAATCGACACTCTGGGCAACAAGGCCCGTGAGGAACTAAGCCGCAGCCAGCATTATCGCGCCTCGGGCGAATATAGAGCTTATGCCGAACACTTGGAGAATAAGCCCGTTTTCTGGAACAACTGGTCCGAGAAATACATCAACTGGCGACAGCTTGAGATCCTCGGCATGATGTCAAAAGGGAACTGGGCATGAGCAGCCTGGGCATCGTCATGCTGGTGCACACCGCACTCGACCGAGTAGAGCGGGTGGCGCGGCATTGGACCGCATCGGGCTGCCCGGTCGTGATCCATGTGGATCGCAAGGTGACCAACTCGGCATATTCCACTCTGGTCACCGCCTGTTCAGATAATCCTTTAATCCAGTTCTCGGGTCGACATGTCTGTGAATGGGGTGGGTGGGGCATCGTTGCAGCCTCACAGTCCGCTGCAACTCAGATGTTGGACAGTTTCCCGCAGGTGCGTCACGTTTTCCTTGCCTCGGGTGCTTGTTTGCCGCTTCGCCCTGTGGGCGAGCTGATGGATTATCTGGCTGATCGCCCCCGCGTTGATTTCATCGAAAGCGCCACAACACGCGATGTCAGCTGGACCATGGGGGGGTTGGATCTTGAACGCTTCACGCTGCGTTTTCCGTTCTCATGGCGCAAACAGCGGAGATTGTTTGACGCCTACGTGCGGCTTCAACGCGTAGTAGGAATGCGCAGGGCGATCCCTGAAGGTCTTGTGCCACATATGGGCAGCCAATGGTGGTGCCTGACACGGCAAACCCTGTCAGCCATTTTGCAGGACCCCAAGCGCCCGGACTATGACCGGTATTTTCGGAGGGTCTGGATCCCGGACGAAAGCTATTTCCAAACACTCGCGCGCCTGTATTCCACGCATATCGAAAGCCGGTCGCTGACACTGTCGAAGTTCGACTATCAGGGCCGACCTCATATGTTCTACGACGACCACCTACAATTGCTACGCCGCTCGGATTGCTTTGTGGCGCGGAAAGTCTGGCACGGAGCAGACAGGCTGTATCAATCCTTTTTGTCGGATGAAAACAGCGCGATGACACCGGCTGAGCCCAATCCGGGAAAGATCGACCGAGTGTTTTCTAAAGCTGTCGAGCGGCGCATTCGCGGCCGGGACGGATTGTATATGCAGAGTTGTTTTCCGCGCGCGACAAGCGAACGCGGCCTAACCGCTTTTCCTTATTCCGTGCTTCAAGGCTTTTCAGAGCTGTTTGAAGATTTCGAACCCTGGCTTGCAAATGTGACGAGTGCACGGGTGCACGGACATCTGTTTCACCCGGAGAAGGCGCAATTTGCAAACGGTGGCACAATGATGAACGGCGCGCTTCCAGATTGCGCGTCTCTCCGCGACTACAATCCGACTGCATTCCTGTCGAACGTCATCTGGAACACACGGGGCGAGCGCCAATGTTTTCAATTCGGACCGAATGATTCCCAACAGATCAACGAGTTCCTGTTGCGCGATCTGAACGCCAGTATTGCAATCATCACTGGCGCCTGGGCGGTTCCCTTGTTCAGGTCCAACATGAACTTTGCCGATATTCGGTGTGAAGCTGCCCGTTTGCAGCAGCGGGAAACAAAGCAGCTTGAGTTGCTGGATACAGCCCGCGCAAACTCTAGAATACGGGTCTGGACCATGGCTGAGTTCGTGGAATCCCCCATGGAACACCTGCAGACCGTGCTTGAAGATATGGGTGCGCCCCAGCCCACCCACTTGACCGAGGCACCCACGATGGTGGATCTGACGGGGTTTGGTAAGTTTCTGCAGAATCTCAAGAACCAGGGCATGCATCCCTATTTGATGGGTGATTTTCCTGTTAACGATGTATTTGGCGGACAAGCCAAATCATTCAAAAAGCCCTATCTGGTGCAGTAATTAAAAATGACCCGCCGCTTCGATTACTTCATCGTACTGGCCGATATGCGTACTGGCTCGAACCTGTTGGAATTGCAGTTAAATACGCTCGACGGAGTGACCTGTCACGGTGAGGCGTTCAACCCCTACTTCGTCGGCCTGCCAAAACTGGATAGCGTTCTTGGGTTTACTCTAGAAGATCGCGAGAACGATCCTCTGGCTCTGATCAATGCGATCCGAAACGCACCGGGTGAGATGAACGGTTTTCGATTCTTCAGTGATCACGATGCGCGTGCTCTTGGGCCTGCGCTTGATGATCCACGCTGTGCCAAGATCATCCTGATGCGCAATCCTCTGGACAGCTACATCTCTTGGAAAATCGCGTTGAAGACCAAGCAATGGAGATTGGTAAACATCAAGCAGCGCCGCGACGCGCAGGTCACTTTCGACACCGAAGAGTTCTTTGACCAACTTCAACAACGGCAGGCGTTCCAGCAGACCGTTCTCAAGCACTTGCAAACCACAGGGCAAACGCCGTTTTATATAGACTATGACAATCTGAATGATCTGGACGTTTTGAACGGGCTTGCTGCCTGGCTGGGCGTCAGCGCACGGCTTGCCGAGCTGAACCAACATCTCAAGCGCCAGAACCCCGCGCCTGCCTTGTCGAAAGTGACCAATCCAGACGACATGGAGCAGGCACTGTCACAGTATGACCGGTTCAAGTTGCACCAAATCCCAAATTTCGAGCCGCGCCGCGGTCCTGCCGTGTCGCGCTATGTGGGCGCGGCAAACACGCCCCTGATGTATCTACCCGTGCGCGGGGGCCCCGAGGCGGAAATTGCGCAATGGCTTGCCGATCTCGATGGAGTCACAACCGATGACCTGATCACTGGCCGCAATCAGAAACAGACGCGTCATTGGATGCAAAGCCATCCCGGTCACCGCAAATTCACAGTGCTACGGCATCCGTTGGCGCGCGCGCACGCGGTATTCTGTGACCGTATCCTACACACCGGCCCCGGCGCCTATGTCAGTATCCGCAATATGCTGAGCCGGCGGTACAATGTGCCGCTACCTGCCAAAGGTGATTTAGGTGCTTATTCACTTGACCAACACTACGAAGCTTTCTCGGCATATCTGGGCATGTTGCGCAGTATTCTTGCCGGTCAGACCCCGATCCGCGTCGATGGAGAATGGTGCGGGCAGGTGCAAACACTGGAAGGCATGGCTGGATTCACTCTACCCGATCTGATTCTGCGTGAGGATGAGATGGCAATCAAATTGCCCGAGCTTGCCCGTCAAGTGGGACACGAAGCACCGCCAACTCCGATGAAAGCAAAGCCTGATGTACCCTTCTTGTTGGATCAAATTTACGATGCACGGCTTGAAGCGCTGGCAGCCGAAGCCTACCAGCGCGACTATGTGCAGTTCGGGTTTGGTGCTTGGAAACCGCTTTGAGTCAAGGACGCAGAGTGATGACCGTTCCCTCGTTCACCATCGCGTAAATCTCTTCGATCTCATCGTTTTTCACAGCGATGCAGCCCGCTGTCCAATCAGGCGTCTTCTTCGCACGCTTGAACTCGGACCTTAGGTTCGGCTGTCCGTGAATGAAGATATCACCACCCGGATCAACGCCAGCGGCCTTGGCCTTCGCCCGATCTTCCGAGTTCGGATACGAGATGCCCAGCGACAGGTGATACCGACTACGTGGGTTGCGGCGGTCGATCAGATAAGTGCCCTCAGGCGTGCGGCCGTCGCCTTTTTTGGTTTTTGTGCCTCTGGGCGCAAATCCCAGATCGACATCATATTCCCGTAAAATCTGCTCGTTATGAAGAAGATACATCTTGCGTGCGCCCTTGTTGATGACCAAAGAGGTCACCTCGGGCCCGCGATAAGAAAGAAATCTGGGTTTCGCTGAGGCGCACGCTGAAAGGCTCAGCGTTGCCATCGCGCCCATTCCAAATGCTCGACGATCCATAGTTTTCACTGCCTGATGCTCTTTTTTGCCAATTATTATGCCAGATTTGCGCGAAACTTAAATCACTTTTTGATGTACGACTGTTCCGTCAGGCGGCGTTCAATCGACTCGAGCCTTTCAAGAACCTCGTCACGATAGGCGTCTGTTTTGACCTCATCCTCGGCATGGTGGGCATCCTGCATCGAGTTCACGATCAGACCAACCAGAAGGTTAACCACCGCAAAGGTGGTCACCATGATGAAGGGAACAAAGAATAGCCAGGCGTAGGGATAGACCTCCATCACCGGGCGGACGATCCCCATGGACCAACTTTCCAGCGTCATGATCTGGAACAGCGTATAGGCAGACATGCCCAGATCACCGAACCAATCCGGAAAGCTGTATGAGAACAGTTTGGTCGAGATCACCGCGCCGATATAGAACAAGATCGCCATCAGCAGGAACACGCTGGCCATGCCCGGCAGCGCCGAGATGAAGCCTTCGACTACTCGGCGCAGGCGCGGCGCAACGGAGATGACGCGCAATACCCGCAAGATACGCAGCGCCCGAAGAACAGAAAGCGCCCCCGCGCTGGGGACAAGGGCGACACCCACAATCACAAAGTCAAAAATGTTCCAGCCGCTTGTGAAGAACCGACGCCCGGTCGCGATCAGTTTCACCACGATTTCGATGACGAAGATGGTGAGGCACAGTTTATCAAGCGTCACGATCAGCGGGCCTGCCGCCTCCATCAGCGTGGGTGATGTCTCCATCCCCAACAGGACCGCATTGAACAGGATCACGCCGGTGATGAACTTCCCGAAAGTCGGCGCTTCGATGATGGGCAGCAGTCGTTGGGCGATCACCATGCGGGTGGTCCTTATCTCAGGGTTAATTGTTCAAAATGAACCGAGCGGCAAGTTCGGTGTGTGACGACCATCGAAATTGGTCAACCACCTGCACCCATTCAAGGGTATATCCGGCGTTAACCAATATTTTTGCATCGCGGGCAAAGGTCACTGGATTGCATGAGACATATGCGAGCACTGGACGCTGGGCCTGCGCTAACTCGGCCACCTGCGCCTCGGCCCCTGCGCGCGGCGGGTCTAGCACGACAGCATCGAATTTCTTGAGCTCATCGGGCATGAGCGGGCGGCGAAACAGGTCTCGGGCCTCGGTTGTGACCTGTTTCAGGCCTTGCGCCTTGCGCCATCCCTGATCCAAGACCTTCGTCATTTCGGCCTCGCCCTCGACCGCATGCACCTCGGCTGTCTGTGCCAGCGGTAGTGAGAAAGTTCCGCATCCCGCGAAAAGATCGACGATCCGCTTGGCCCCCAGCGTCGCATCGGAAACGGCCTGTAATAGAGCCTGTTCTCCATCCTTGGTGGCTTGCAAAAACGCTCCGGGCGGTGGGGTGACGCCAGCGTTTCCAAAGCGTTGGATCGGAGGCTCACGCATGGCGATAACTTCATCATCCCAACTGAGCCGGGCAAGGCCGTGGTGCTCGGTCGCTTGCGCGAGCGCCAGTTCCAATGGTCCATCCAGCGGTTTGCCGCCTTTAATCGCCACATCCAGACCGCCTTCGGACAGGGTCAGCATTACGGCCAACACGCCTTTGCGGCTGCCACCCAACACGGCCAAGGCCTCGGCCACCGGAATGGCGTCGATCAAGGTGGGATGCAGCAGGCGACAGTCCGGAATTTCGGTGATCGTTTCCGAAGCGCGTCCGTGGAACCCAGCCAGAGTACCCTTTTTGGTGCGCCGAACGGCGATGGTCGCACGGCGGCGGGATCGTTCAGGCGAGGTGTGAATGGGCCGCATCGGGGCATCGAGCCCCTGCGCGGCGAGCGCGTTGCGGACCACGTCGACCTTCCAGTTGGCGACAAAGTCGTCAGCTGCGTGCTGCATCTGGCAGCCACCACAGGTCTTGTAATGACGGCAAGGTGCCTTGACCCGCTGATCCGAGGGCGTTTCGACACGGATGTCACTCAGGAACTGCCCCAGCAGCGTGCCGCTGACCACCTCACCCGGCAGGGTGCGTGGCGCATAGATCGGACCATCGGCGATCCCGTCGCCCTGATGTCCAAGGCGGTTTATAGTGTAGTGCTGCGTCATGGGGGCCTGATACCGAGGGTTTGCGACCAACAAAACCCCTTATTCTGCCGCCTCCGCCTGAATGAACCCACCCGACTGGCGGTGCCAGAACCGGGCATAAAGCCCGCCACGTTCCAATAGCGCCTCATGTGTTCCGCTCTCGACGATATGCCCATGATCCAGAACGATGATCCGATCCATCTCGCTGAGCGTGGAGAGACGGTGCGCGATCGCCAGAACCGTTTTACCCTGCATCACCCGGTGCAGCGCGGTCTGAATCGAGGCCTCGACCTCGGAATCCAGCGCCGAGGTCGCCTCGTCCAGAACCAATATTGGTGCGTCTTTCAGGATAGCACGGGCCAAAGCGATTCTCTGCCGTTGTCCGCCACTGAGTTTCACGCCCCGCTCACCCAGATGCGCATCATAGCCCCTGCGGCCTTGCGCGTCCTCAAGCCCGAGGATGAATTCATGCGCCTCGGCCTTGGTCGCGGCCTCAATCAATTCAGCCTCAGTCGCGTCAGGACGGCCATAGAGGATGTTCTCGCGCGCCGAGCGGTTGAACATCGCAGTTTCCTGCGTCACCATCCCGATCTGTTGGCGCAGACTGTCCTGTGTCACTTGAGAGACATCCTGCCCGTCAATTGAAATGACGCCATTTTCCCCGTCATAGAGCCTAAGCAGCAGTGAAACCAAAGTGGATTTCCCCGCACCCGAGGCCCCGACAATGCCCAGCTTCTCACCCGGAGCTGCGGTGAAATGCAGGTCAGACACGCCGCCCACATCGCGGCCATAGGCAAAACTGACATGGTCAAAGGCGATCTCACCTTCCGAGACCACTAGGGGAGTCGCATTCAGGGCATCTTCGACCCGGTCGCGCTTGGTCAAGGTATGCATCCCGTTCTCGATCTCGCCAACATTGGCGTATAGGCCCATCAACGTGAAACTGACCCAGCCGGTCATTTGTGAGATACGGATCGCCACGGCGCCAGCCGCTACGATATCCCCAGCAGTCGCGCCGCCCATCCGCCAAAGCCACAGCGTCGCACCGATCAGCAGGACTGGCAGAACCCCGGCTAGCGTCATCAGGATGAACCGGAAACTGGCCGACAACTTGCCGAATTCCAGCGACCGTTCTCGCAGGTCGACCATAGAGTTGCGCGCAGCGTGGTCTTCGAATTCCGAATGAGCGAACAGTTTGACCGTCTTGATATTTGTAATCGTGTCGACCACTTGCCCCGACACCATCGCTCGTGCTCCGGCCCGCGCGGCAGAGCGCACACGAATGCGTGGAAGATACCAGCGCACCAGCAGGAAGTAGACAACCAACCAAGCGGCGAACGGGACCATCACAAGCGGATGAATAGACCCTAACAAAAGCAATGACCCCGCAAGCGAGGCCAAGGCGAACACAATCGCGCTGATGGTTTCGGACACCACCTGCGTCATCGCATTTGAGGTTTGCATCTGTTTTTGGGCAATCCGCCCGGCGAAATCATCGTCGAAATAGGTCACCGATTGACCCAGCGTCCAGCGGTTCAGCTTGGCTAATACCAGTGATGTGATGTTGGGCATGACGATGTAGTTATTCGCGATCGATGACAGCCCAAACAGCGCGGGACGCAACAGCATGAAGAATGCGACAGCACCCAAAATGATCGCAAGATTGCCGCCGGTCAAAAACGCGTCTGGCCCGCTGGTTGTAGTCAGATCGATAACCCGCCCCAAGACCCAGGCGGTGCCGGCCTCCATAGCGCCTGCGATTGCCGAGAACGCAGCAGCGACGAATAGCATCGGCCAGGCGCCGGACAGGCTCCAGCGAATGAACGCCCCCAGCGTTTGCGGCGGGGGCGTTTCGATGTCTTTGAACGGTTGGATGAGGTCGGCAATCCTCATTCAGCGGCCTCCGGGTTCAGGAAGCCCCCAGATTGCCGCGCCCAGAACTGGGCGTAAAGCCCTCGTTGCGCCAGCAATTCGGAATGGCCGCCCTGTTCGACGATGCGACCACCATCCATCACCAGAATGCGATCCATCTGAGCAATCGTGCTGAGCCGGTGCGCGATGGCGATCACGGTCTTGCCTTGCATCATGCCGTAGAGTGTTTCCTGTATCGAGGCTTCGACTTCGGAATCTAGGGCAGATGTCGCCTCGTCCAATAGCAAAATCGGCGCGTCTTTCAGGATCACCCGCGCCAGCGTTACACGCTGCCGCTGACCGCCCGACAGTTTCACGCCCCGCTCGCCCACATGCGCATCATAGCCAGTGCGGCCCTCCGGGTCTTGCAGATCGAGGATGAACTCATGCGCTTCGGCCTGTTTGGCAGCGGCCACCATCTGCTCTTCGGTTGCATCAGGTCGGCCATACAGGATGTTGGCACGAACAGAGCGGTGCAACAGAGCGCTGTCTTGCTGGACCATCCCGATATGGCTGCGCAGGCTGTCCTGCGTAACCTTCGAGATGTCTTGACCATCGATCAGGATCGCGCCTTTCTCGACGTCGTAAAACCGCAGAAGTAGCTTTACTAGAGTCGATTTTCCGGCCCCCGACCGCCCGATCAGGCCAATCTTTTCGCCTGGCCGGATGGTCAGATTGACGTGATCTAAACCACCAGTTTCGCGCCCATAATGATGCGACAGGTCGCGGATTTCGATCTGGCCATTGCCCAGCCGCAAGGATTTCGCATCAGGCTCATCCAACAAGTCGATGGGCTGTGCAATGGTCTGCATCCCTTCGGCAACGATGCCCAGTTCCCGGAAGAAGCTGGTCAACGCCCACATGATCCATCCGGTCATGGCATTCAGCCGCAGCGTCAACGCAGTGGCGGCGGCCACCACACCAACCGTAGCGCTACCTTGCGCCCAAAGCAGGATCGCCCAACCGACGACTCCCACGATCAGCACACCGTTCAACGCAACCAGTGCGGCATCCATGATGGTGAAAATCCGCATCTCGATCTGGAATGTGCGGCGGGTTTCTGCAATCGCCTCGCGCGCATAATCCTGTTCCTGCATGTCATGGGCAAACATCTTGATGGAGTGAATGTTGGTATAGCTGTCCACCACGCGCCCTGTTACGGTCGAACGCGCATCGGACGCGGCTTGCGACGCGGGTCCGACCCGCTTGACGGTCCACCGCACCAAGGCCCCATAGAACACCAACCAAATCAATAACGGCAGCAACAGGCGCGGATCAGCCGCCATCAGCAATATGGCCGCGCCGATCATGTAGGCGATCGAGAATGAAATCGCGTCAAAGACCTGAAACACCACCTCGCCCGCAGCGGGTGGGGTCTGAACAACCCGGTTGGCGATACGGCCGGCAAAGTCATTTTCGAACCAGCCAACCGATTGACGCAACACATGTTTATGGGCCCGCCAACGGATCAGCGTGCCAAAGTTCGGCAGGATCGTGTTGTTGAGCAGTAAGACGTCAACCAGCTGCAGAATGGGACGAATGAACAGGATCAGCGCGGCGACCACGATCAGTTCGGTCCCGTGCGCCTGCCAGAATTCAGCGGGTGAGCTTCCCAGCAGGTCCACGACACGGCCCATATAGAAGATCAGTCCGACCTCGACCGCAGCAACGATCACGGACATCAGTGCGGCCAGCACGAAAACGCGTTTGAAAGGCTGCGAATAGCCCAACATGAAAGGCCACAGCCGCGTAGGTGGGGTATCTACCTGTTCATAGGCGACAAAAGGGTCAATGAGGTTTTCGAAGTAGCGAAACATAGAGAGTGCTCCGATTGAGCAAAAAATAGGTCATGCGATGAAAGATGGCGCCAGAACACCACCCCTACGGGTCAAAGTGTTCCGGGCTTTAGCCGAACCAGATCCCGTAATACATTCGCATTCCTCCCTCCATATGAGTCAGGCGCACCCTGCCAAATCAAATCGGGTTTGTCATCCCCTTTTGAGACTTCAATTTATTCCGCCAGCAATTCTTCGCGTCTAAGCGTGAAATCCGACGCGATCCACCGCGCCTCAAGCTCGGCCAGTTTTTTGCCCAGCGCGGGACCCGAGAAGGCTGGGATCAAATCCGACGCCTTAATCGGGAAACTGGCTGCGGCCCCATGTTGCAATGCTTGGCTCAGGTCTTCTGACCATGGCTGTTCAAGAAATGCGTGGCGCAAAAGCGTCTCGTGCAAACCGCCTTCCGAGCCATAGCGGTAACCCAGTTCCGCGACGCTGGTCATCGCCATCGCTTCGTCGCGCATCCGGGTCAGTCTTTGCAGTTGCGCACGGCTGAGGCGCAGGGTTTTTGCGACTTCAGGCGGTGCAATCGCGGCCAAACGGCGAATCGCTTCGGGCGTGGCGTGGGCGTCTTGTTCCAGCTGGATCAGGATCGCCAGAGCCCGGTAATCTGCCCCGGGCAAAAGCTGCGCCAAAACACCGGTGCTGTGCATGGCGGCAACCGACGGCGCGGGGTCAGGCGCAGCGAGAAGTTTCAGCATCTCGGCCCCGACCCTTTCGCGGGAAAGTGTCTCTAACCCGTCCAAATTCGCAGCAATCGCATCCAGCGCATCGGGGTCGAAGCCCTGGTCTGCATCACCGTACCAAGCGTGAAAGCGGAAGTATCTGAGCGATCTCAGGTAGTCTTCGCGGATGCGATCACTGGCCTCACCGATGAAGCGCACGCGACGCGCCTGTAGGTCCGGTAAACCGTTCAGCGGATCAAGGATCGTGCCGTCAGGTCGAGCGTAAAGCGCGTTCATGGTGAAATCACGACGCGCGGCGTCTTCTTCGACCCTGTCTGAAAAGGCCACAACCGCACGTCGACCATCCGTTTCGACATCACGGCGGAACGTCGTGACCTCATGAGGAATACCCTTGCTGACGACGGTTACCGTGCCATGTTCGATCCCAGTCGGGATTGGTTTCAGCCCAGCCTTCTGCGCCAGTTCCATAACCCGCTCGGGCTTTGCATCCGTGGCAATATCGATGTCTGAAACCGGTGCGTGCAGCAGAGCATTGCGCACACAACCACCGACGAATAGCGCCTGCGCCCCACCGTTAGTCAGTGCGGCGCACACATCCTGTGTGGCTTGTTCGGTTAACCAATCTTCTGTGATCCGCTTCATTCACTCATCCGCGCTGCCAGTCCCCGCAGCATCCGCGCCGTTGCTCCCCAGATGTAGTAGGGGCCATAGGGCACAGCATAGTAATACCGTCTTTGGCCGCGCCAACGGCGCGACTCGACGACATAATTCTCTGGGTTCAAGACATGCGCAAGCGGAACTGAGAAGACCTCATCCACTTCGCCCGGTTCGGCGATGGTTTCGAAGCTGGCTTCAAGGATCGCAACAACAGGCGTGACCGAAAAGGAGGTTACGGTTTCATGGGTTGGCAGACGGCCCAGTATGCGCGGCAATTCGGGTGGCAGACCGATTTCTTCTCGGGCTTCGCGTAAGGCGGTGGCCGTGACATCCGCGTCACCTTCATCCTGTTTTCCACCCGGAAAGGCAATCTGGCCCGGGTGGTGCTTCAACGCCGAAGAGCGCTTGGTCAGGATCAACTGCGACACATCGCCGACTATGGAAATAGGCACTAACACACCCGCAGGGCGCAATTTGCGCCCCGCAGGCAGCACCGTCTCCGGGTTCAGATCAAAGTCACTGGACCCATCGCCATTACGACCCAGAGCCGCTGTCAGTTCCGAGATCAGATCACGCGCCATCCGGACCTTCGGCCTCGAACCCGACGGTCGTTGGATCCAGCACGTAATGCGCACCGCAGAATTGACAATCTGCTGTGACGGTGCCTTCGTCCGTGGTCATTGTCGCAATATCCTGCGCCGAATAGATCGACAGGCTTTGGCGCACGCGATCTTCGGAACAGGTGCAGCCGAATTTTACCTGCTGCGCATCATAGACGCGAGGCTGTTCCTCATGAAACAGGCGCACCAGAAGGTCGGTTGGCGCAACGGACGGCCCGATCATCTCCAGATCATCTACGGTGTCGAGCAGGATGTTAACGCGATCCCAGTTCTCGCCCTCTTCACCATCCACCAGATCCGAGGCGGTCAGAATCTCTCCGCTGCCTTCCCCGGATGCGGCAAAGGGCGAAGCCTTGGGCATGTGCTGCAACATAATCCCGCCTGCGCGCCAGTGTTCCCCGACACCGGGCTCGGTCGATTTGCCGAAGCTCAGTGAAAACCTGGTTGGCAGCTGTTCAGACTGTGCAAAGTAAGCCTCGGCACAGGCGCTCAGCGATCCACCGGCCAATGGCGTGATGCCTTGATAGGGCTGCGTGCCTTCGCCCTGATCGATCATGATGGCGAAATAGCCCTCACCCACCTGGTCGAAGGGGGCGGCATCAGTCAGCCGATCACGATCAAAGCTGGCATAGGCACGGATCTGCGCGGGCTCACCTTCTTGCTGCGGTGCGTAATAATCTGTTGCGATCATCCGCACAGCACCCTTGGACTGCACCTGTAGGGACAGCTTCCAGCGCAGCGATACTGTCTGCCCGATCAATGCGGTCAGCAGGGCCATCTCGGCCACCAGCGCCTCGACCACCTCAGGGTAGTCGTGCTGTTTCAGGATGCCGTCCAACACACCGTCCAGCCGCGCCACGCGGCCACGCATGTCCGATACATCGAGTTGAAAGGGCAGGACCGTGTCGTCCCACGCGATTTTGGTTCCAATAGACATGGGGTTTCCTTAAGCGCCACAGGTTGGCATACCGCCACCATATAGGTTGAACAGTTTTGGTTGAAAGGGGCCTTACATGATCAGACGGTTCGGTGAAAGCCCCGAGGCAGATCGTAAATACACCCGGCGAGTCGGCGTTTATGCTTTGCTACCTCAGGGCAACCGTTTGTTGCTGACCTGTCAGCTGGAACCTGGCCCCGATCTTCAGCTGCCGGGCGGTGGCATCGATCCCGGGGAATCACCCATTACGGCGCTTCACCGTGAGGTTTACGAAGAAACCGGTTGGCTGATCGCCGCACCCCGGCGAATGGGTGCGTTTCGGCGATACACCTACATGCCGGAATACGACCTGTGGGCCGAGAAAGTCTGCCTAATCTACCGCGCCCACCCCGTCCGTCGCCTAGGCCCTCCGACCGAAGACATTCATGAGGCCATTTGGATGGAGACCGCAGATGCCGTTCATCTGTTAGGCAATGACGGCGACGCCCATTTCGCCCAGCGCCACCTGCATGGGCTCTAAGGTCCGTTATATTCGAAAAACACGGCAGAGACGTCATCGGTCATGCCGCTGTCTGGCGACATCACCTGACTGAGTCGCCAGAACATATCCTCAAGGAATTCCGGCCCTCCGTTATCTTCAGCGCACTCGACAGCCATTGACCTAAGCCCGTCTTCGTCCAGCAAACTGCCATCGGCGAGCTGACATTCTGTAAACCCGTCCGAGTGCAACAGCAGCTTGTCGCCCGGCTGCATATAGGTTTCGGTTTGCTGAAACTGTGCTTCCGGCAGCAGACCAATTGGCAACCCACCTTCGCCCAAAAACTCGGTTTTGCCATCATGGCGCATCAGCAGCGGATGCGGGTGACCTGCCTGCACCATTTTTAGATGTCCGTTGCGAAGATCAACGATGGCATAAATCATCGTAAAATACTCTTCGATCCCGGTGTCGGCGATCAGACGGGAGTTGAGCAGAGACGCGACCTCTTCGGGCGGTAGCAAGGCGTAGAATTTGTTGAACCGGCGTTCCATCGCGATGTTCTGGTTGAAATGCGTGCTGGACAAATACCCGCCAAGTCGGGCCGTCATCATCGCAGAGGTGATCCCATGGCCTGAGACATCGATACTATAGAACCCCAGCCGATTAACACCGGGTGAGAACATTCCAACAAGATCGCCGCCGATATGCCCACAGGGTTTCAAAAGCAGGCTGACCTGAGATTTACCGAAGGTTCCCTTCAACTCTGGCACCAGCGATTCCTGAATCTTTCGCGCCTGTATCAGGTCTTTATCGATCGCGTCATGGGCGAGCTTCAGCTCGTTCAGCGCGGTTTCGATCAGCTGGTTTTTGCGCGACAGCTCGCGCTGCATGTCCAGAATACGCGCACCAGCCGAGATGCGCGCACGCAGTTCATCCGCCTCAAGAGGTTTGATCAGGAAATCGTCTGCGCCTGCGTCTAGCCCTTTTGCGACCTCCTGCTTTTCACTTTTTGAGGTCAGAAGGATGAAATAGCTATATTGATCACTATCCAGCTCTCGGAAGGCGCGACAGAACTCCAGCCCGCCCATGCCGGGCATAACCCAATCGCTAAGCACCAGATCGGGCGTATCGGTTGCGCAATACTCAATCGCAGCCTCGCCGCTATCGGCCTCAAGAACTTCGAACCCCCACTTCTTCAGCGAGGCCACCAGAATGCGTCGCTGCAGACGGCTGTCGTCTACAACAAGAACCTTACGGATCGCGCCAAAATCCAGCTCGACCCGGGTCTCAACATGACTGGCATCCGGCACCATGAAGTCCCTGTACTTGCTCAACTCTCCAGTTGACAAAACGCTAAGGGCGTCAACTTAACATCCGATGAAAGATCGAGCAGCCAAAGTTTAACTCCTCATTTACCCGCAGCAGGATACCAAAATGCAACCGCAAGAGGGTGGCATGATTCAGTGGTCCAGAGTCAGACAGTTACGTGATGAGGTCGGCGCAGAAGAGTTCGATGAGGTTGTCGATATCTTTCTGGACGAGGTTCAGGAGGTCATCAAGAAGCTGCGCGATGATACGGCCCGGATCGAGATCGAGCAGAACCTGCATTTCCTGAAAGGCAGCGCATTAAGTCTTGGGTTCGACAGCTTCTCGAAGCTATGTCAGGACGGCGAGCGCCGGGCCGCTGCGGGCGACGGCGCTGCAGTCGATCTGGGTGAAATTTGTACGGCTTATGACGCATCGAAAGCCTTGTTTCAGGCGGGCCTCGCCGAAAACCTGCTCTAAATTACAAACTGCGCCAGGGTCTCGTCCTCAGTGATATCTGTATACGTGAACCCTGCGTCATCCAGATGCGCGAACAGACGCATAAAATTCTCGGGTTTGCGGGTCTCTATTCCGATCAGAACAGAACCAAAGTTGCGCGCCGATTTTTTCATGTATTCAAATCGTGCAATATCGTCCTCTGGGCCAAGGATACCCAAGAACTCTTTCAACGCACCTGGGCGCTGCGGTAGTCGTAGGATGAAGTATTTCTTCACGCCTGAATAGCGCTGCGCGCGCTCTTTCACTTCAGGCAGGCGCTCGAAATCAAAATTGCCTCCAGAAGTCACGCAGACCACTGTCTTGCCACGGATAAAGCTCTGGACATCGGCAACCGCCTCAATCGCCAAGGCACCAGCTGGCTCCAAAACGATGCCTTCGACATTCAGCATCTCGATCATGGTGGTACAAATCCGATCCTCGGACAGGACCAAAACATCTGACAGGTGACGATCCTTCAGCAGCTCAAAGGGTTTCGCACCAATTTTTCCGACCGCCGCGCCGTCTACAAAATTGTCCACGTGGTCCAACGCCACCGGATGTCCCGCTGCCATTGCCGCATGCAAGCACGCGCCGCCTTTTGGCTCCACAAATAAACAATGCGTCCGGCCCCCAAACCACGTCGCGACCCCCGAAGACATTCCGCCACCGCCAACAGGCAGGATCACGTGATCAGGCACGCCGCCCAATTGCGCTTCGATCTCAACCGCCAGAGAGGCCTGTCCCTCGATCACATCAGCATCGTCGAACGGAGACAAGAAATGCCCACCCTGCTCTTCACACCAGGATTGAGCGGCGGACAGGGTATCGTCGAAATAGTCACCGGTCAGATGTATCTCGATATTGTCACCACCAAAGATACGGGTTTTCTGTATCTTCTGCTGCGGCGTTGTCACCGGCATGAAAATCACACCCTTCACGCCCAGATGCTTGCACATATAGGCCACGCCCTGCGCGTGATTGCCTGCGCTGGCACAAACGAATAGCTCCTGCCCCTGCTGCTTGCGCATCGCATTGAATGCGCCGCGGATCTTGTAGGACCGCACCGGGCTGAGGTCTTCGCGCTTGAGCCAGATATCCGCGCCATAACGTTCGGACAGATGGGCATTCCGCTGTAGAGGCGTTGCTGGAAAAACAGAGCGCATCGCCTGTTCGGCAGCGCGGGCACGGGGCATGAAATCAGTCATGTCGATTTCCCTGCCCGATCACCGCTGAAAGGGCAAGGAATACATATGTGTACGGGCTCAGGACAACTCGCGTTTCTCGATGAACACACCATAGATCGTCGTCAGGATGCTAACATTGATCAATGGGACGATCAGCATGCTCGCAAACAAGACAATGAAGATACCGATGATCGGGACGAACAGCAGCAGTGATGCCAGCAGCTGAAGCAACAATTGGAAGAGGATGGACAAGACGACCAGAAGTGCGATTGCTCCGCTTGCGCCAGTGGTCGCCTGCCAAGCTTCAGACAGCTTTAGCGGTTTTCCGATCGCTGCGGCGGGCAAAATCGCGGAGGCCCGATAGAAGCCGATGGTGAGAAAGATAATCAAACCCAGCCAAACCAGAATTCCTAGCACTGCAGAGGCTTGCGCCATCATGCTCATGATCAACGTCCCCGGTATCATGATTATTAGAGCGATTAGGCCGAGCATCAGGAGACGCCCGAAATAGGCGAGCACACGGTCGAACCTGAAAGACGGAACCAAACCGCTTGGATATTCCTCAAGAAGAACAAAGCGGTGCCACGACACGACAATCCATAGCATGACCCCAAAGATAACGATCATAAAGCAGAGCAGAAATCCGGTGAAGGATGCCGCCGTTACACCGTCAGGAAAGCCAGTGGTTTCACTGTTAAATTCTTCAAAAGGGATGCCGAACAGAAAGAACAAGCCGATTGCTAGGAAGCCGCCAATCAACGCTGGTACAACAGAAATCTGCAATGCCTGTGTCAGATTCCTAAGAACCATTCTCACCGAATGCACGAATATCTCTAATCCCAGCATAAAAACCGCCCTCTCAACTATTCCTTGTTCTCTAACGGACCGTTTCACCTCAATTCCCGCCCTGCGTCAATCCACACAGCTTGCCCCCGCGTCCAAAACCCGCTAGGGGCCAGTCGTTCTACGCATAAAGGGAAGTCAGATGTCCGCGCCCAAGAAAGTTGTTCTGGCCTATTCCGGTGGCCTTGATACCTCAATCATTCTGAAATGGCTGCAGACCGAGTATGGCTGTGAGGTCGTGACCTTCACCGCCGACCTGGGTCAGGGTGAAGAGCTTGAGCCTGCCCGCAAAAAGGCAGAGTTGCTGGGGATCAAGCCCGAGAACATCTATATCGAGGACATCCGCGAAGAATTCGTCCGCGATTTCGTCTTCCCCATGTTCCGCGCCAACGCGGTTTATGAAGGTCTATACCTGCTCGGTACGTCCATCGCGCGACCTCTGATCTCGAAACGTCTGGTTGAGATTGCTGAGGCGACCGGTGCTGATGCCGTCGCCCATGGCGCGACCGGCAAGGGCAACGATCAGGTGCGGTTCGAACTGGCGGCTTACGCGCTGAACCCCGACATCAAGGTTATTGCTCCATGGCGCGAGTGGGACCTGACCAGCCGCACCCGTCTGCTGGAATTTGCCGAGGCGAACCAGATCCCGATCGCCAAGGACAAGCGCGGCGAGGCTCCGTTCTCGGTTGACGCAAACCTGCTGCACACCTCGTCCGAGGGTAAGGTTCTGGAAGACCCTGCGGATATGGCGCCGGATTATGTCTATCAGCGCACAGTCCACCCCGAGGATGCACCGAACGAGCCCGAGTTCATCGAAATCGGCTTTGAAAAAGGCGATGCGGTCAGCATCGATGGCGAGGCGATGAGCCCCGCGACCATCCTGACCAAGCTGAACGAATATGGCGGCAAGCACGGCATTGGCCGTCTCGATCTGGTCGAAGGCCGTTTCGTTGGCATGAAATCGCGCGGTATCTACGAAACACCGGGCGGCACAATCCTGCTGGAAGCGCATCGTGGCATCGAATCCATCACCATGGACCGGGGCGCGATGCACCTGAAGGACCAGCTGATGCCGCAATATGCCGAGCTGATCTACAACGGCTTCTGGTATTCGCCTGAACGTGAAATGCTGCAGGCCGCGATCGACAAGTCTCAGGAACATGTCACCGGCACCGTGCGCGTAAAACTGTACAAAGGCCTGGCCTCAACCGTGGGCCGCTGGTCGGATCACTCGCTCTATTCCGAAGCACACGTGACCTTCGAAGAAGACGCCGGTGCCTACGATCAAAAAGACGCTGCGGGCTTCATTCAACTGAACGCGCTGCGCCTGAAGCTCTTGGCTGCGCGTGACAAGCGGTTGGGTTAAGAAAATGGGCAGCGCAAGCTGCCCACCCTCAGTTCTTATGCCGCCCGCTGTTCGTGGACAGGGGCATTATATGCTGATTTCGTAAGGTTGATTCCGTACTCAGCGTCAGCCTTGCGGACGTAACTCTCCGAAGAAACAGCGATAGGTTCATGGTTGGACGCTTTGAGTGTCCAACGCCAGTATCCTGCGTTGTCTTTGTAAAGAACGAAATACATTTACGCGTCTCCTAGTACTCTAGAACGCGGTCCCAGCGGGAATGCCGGAACCTACAAGGACGCCGCAACATGCTTGACGGGACTCGCGATTTCGGTGAGAATCGCAGTGTCTTCAGTAGACAGAATGCCCGTTTGCGGCAGTCATGGGGTACCTATGCCAGTAGGTACCCCTTATGATTCCGCCTCTGCACCTCAGAGTCGAGTCTTTTTCTATGTTAGATAACAACATCTTGTGTGGCATGACGTGGCGCACACAGCATGATCTACCACATTTAGCCCGATTCCTTGGACCCAGAAGACTGCGCAACTTTCCGGTTCCCGTTTGGTAAGTCTTGCAGGTTTTGACCTTTTGTCTTTACGCATACGTCAAGTTTGAAAGGAAACACCATGCTGCAAGACATCGCCGACGGAATTCAGAAAGGTCTGAATGGCAAGGGCTTTGACGGATCACTGAAATTCGATTGTGGCGAGGATGGCGTGATTGTTCTGGCCGACAACACTGCCTCAACCAAAGATCGCGAGACCGATTGCACCATCCGTATCTCGCGCGAGAACCTGACCAAACTGCTGACCGGTAAGCTGAACCCGATGACCGGGGTGGCGCTAGGCAAGCTCAAGATCTCGGGCAATATGAATGTGGCGATGAAACTGGGGCAGTTGCTGGGCTGATAAACTCGTCTCACCAGCGCGTGACAAATCATGTCAGCACATTGCACAAGCGCAATCCAGCGGGCAGCTTGGTTTCGGAAGGAGACCTGCCATGACCCGGACCACTTACCTTGATTGCCTGAAACCTTCGCTTCTGTTTGTGCTGATCCTGTTGGTCGCAATGCTGCGCGCCTTGCCAGCCCTTGCGGCGGGGACAGAAACGCTGACCGTAGCCGGGGGTTGTTTCTGGTGTGTCGAATCCGATTTCGAATCAGTGCCCGGGGTAATAGGTGCAGTTTCGGGTTATACGGGCGGTACGACCGAGAACCCAACCTATGATCAGGTCTCAAAAGGCGGAAGCGGGCATTACGAGGCGGTGCAGATCACCTTCGATCCCGCCCGCGTTTCCCGTGAAACCTTGCTGAACATGTTCTTCCGTTCGGTCGATCCAACGGACGCGGGAGGTCAGTTCTGCGATCGTGGTGAGAGTTATCGGACCGCCATTTTCGTCTCTAACACAGGGGAAAAGGCGTTGGCGCAGCAGGCCAAGAGCAGCGCGCAAAACGCGTTGGGTCAAACGGTGGTCACACCGATCCTGCAGGCCGGCACGTTTTATCCGGCGGAAGCCTATCATCAGGATTATTACAAGGGCGACAAGCTGGTCCTGACCCGGTTTGGTCCCAAGCGCCAAAAGAACGCGTACAAAGCATACCGCAAAGCCTGCGGTCGCGATGCGCGCGTCAAGCAATTGTGGGGAAGCGAAGCACCCTTTGCCGGTTCCTAATCCAGCTGCGCTTCGCGTACCTCTTTTAGATCAGGAATAACATCAGCTGTCCCGTGCCGCGTGACCATCAGGGCCGCGGCACGGTTTGCTTGTGCAATTACCTGCTCCATTGGCATGCCCCGATCCATGCCCGCCAGCACATAGCCGGTAAAAGTGTCACCAGCACCCGTGGTATCCACGGCGTTGACCTTATGCGCCCGAAACGCCTGTGGTTTATGACCCCGCTGATAATACCGCGCACCTTTTGAGCCAAAGGTGACGATAACATGCTCGACCTGCAGGTCTGACGGGGCCAGGCCCGTTGCATCCTGCAACTGCTCGGCCTCAACCTCGTTCAGGATCAGAAAATCCAGATAGGGCAGAACCGCCTGTACCGCTTCGGCTTGAAATGGAGCGGCCGCATAGCACACGGTCAGCCCCATTTCGCAACCCAGTTTGGCGGCCTCAATTTGAGCATTGGTTTCGTTCTGCATCACCAGCAGGTCACCCGAAACAGCCGAGGACAACGCCTGTCCAAGTTGGTCGTTAGAAATGACGTGATTTGCACCCTGAAACAGCACAATCAGGTTTTCGCCCTGCGCATCCACCGCAATGATGGCGTGACCCGTAGGTACATCCACCTCAGCAATATGCCGGGTGTCCACACCATATTCGGTCAGCCTATCTCGCGCCCAAAGGCCATCTGACCCGACCGCGCCGATATGCGAAACCCGTGACCCCGCGCGGGCCGCAGCCACCGACATGTTGGCCCCTTTACCGCCCAGAAACCTTTGCAACCCGCTGGCCGCAAGAGTTTCACCCGCCGCGGGCAAATGCGGCAGGGCATAGACCATATCCGCGTTGATAGAGCCTAGGTTCCATATCGTCATGATTTACCCAATATCGCAGGAGGCCAGAATGGCCATGTTCAGAATGTCATTCGCGGTCGAAACCGTCGAACAGATCTGGATCGGCTTATCAACGCCGGACAGGATCGGACCGATTACGGTGGCTCCACCCATTTCCTGCATCAGCTTGGTCGAGATCGAAGCCGAGTGTCGTGCGGGAACAATCAGGATATTGGCTGGTCCGGTCAGGCGTTGGAACGGATAAGCTTCCTGCTGATCCACATTCAGGGCCACATCAACCGTCATCTCCCCTTCGTACTCGAAATCGACGCCGCGCTCGTCCAACACTACCGGAGCACGGTGCATCTTCTCAGCACGTTCAGACACCGGGTAACCGAAGGTCGAGAAACTGACAAAGGCCGCCCGGGGCTCAAGCCCCATATGACGCGCCACCGCTGCGGCGCGTTCGGCGATATTGGCCAGATCGTTCTCATCCGGCCATTCATGCACCAGCGTGTCGCCAATCAGGACAATCCGTCCTTTGTGCAGCAATGCAGTAACCCCCGCCGCGCCATGGGCGGCATCGGCGTCAAACACATGGTTGATGCGGTCCAGAACATGCGCCGACTTGCGCGTTGCGCCGGTCACCAGGCCATCCGCATGACCATGCGCCAGCATCAGAGACGAAAAGACGTGTCGGTCCCGCGCAGCGAGGCGGTGAATGTCCTTGTGGTCAAACCCTTTGCGCTGCAGCCGTTGATAGAGAAAATCCTTATAGGCCTCGAGATGTAAGGTATTGGCCGCGTTCACCACCTCAATCTCGCGCACCGCGTCCCCAAGACCAGCGGCTTCGAGCTTTTCTTTGACATCGTCCGGTCGTCCTACAACCAGCGCCTTCCCAAAGCCCGAGCGTTGGTACATGACGGCTGCGCGCAACACGCGCGGATCGTCGCCCTCGGCAAAGATCATCCGGCTTTGCGCCTGACGCGCACGTGCGTTCAGGCCGCGCAAGATGCTGGCCGTCGGGTCCATGCGGGATTTCAGGCTCAGCTCATAAGCGTCCATATCGATGATCGGACGTCGCGCCGCGCCGGTATCCATACCAGCCTTGGCAACCGCAGGCGGGATACGGTGAATCAGTCGCGGATCAAACGGGGTCGGGATGATGTAGTCGCGCCCAAAAGTAAGCGACTTGCCGTAGGCCATTGCTACTTCATCCGGCACATCTTCACGCGCCAATCGTGCCAGCGCATGGGCGCACGCAATTTTCATCTCGTCATTGATCGCACGGGCATGAATATCCAACGCGCCGCGGAATAGATAAGGAAAGCCCAGAACGTTATTCACTTGGTTCGGATAGTCGCTACGGCCCGTCGCAACGATCGCATCAACGCGGACCTCATGCGCCTCTTCCGGTGTGATTTCGGGATCGGGGTTCGCCATCGCAAAGATGACCGGATTGTCGGCCATGCTGGCCACCATATCCTGCGTCACAGCCCCTTTGACCGACACGCCAAGGAAGACATCCGCGCCCTTCATGGCATCTTCCAGAGTGCGTAGATCGGTCGAGATCGCGTGGGCTGATTTCCACTGGTTCATGCCCTCGGTCCGGCCCTGATAGATCACGCCCTTGGTATCGCAGACAATGCAGTTCTCATGCCGCGCGCCCATTGCCTTAAGCAGTTCGATACAGGCGATCCCAGCAGCACCTGCCCCGTTCAGTACAATTTTCACATCTTCGATCTTCTTGCCCGAGATATGCAGGGCATTCAGCAAGCCCGCTGCACAGATCACCGCTGTTCCGTGCTGGTCATCGTGGAAGACTGGGATATCCATCTCTTCCTTCAGGCGCTGTTCGATGATGAAACACTCAGGCGCTTTGATGTCCTCAAGGTTAATACCGCCGAAGGTCGGCCCCATCAGACGCACCGCGCGGCAGAATTCATCAGGGTCTTCGGTATCCAGTTCGATATCGATCGAGTTCACATCAGCGAACCGCTTGAACAGGACCGATTTGCCTTCCATCACCGGTTTTGAGCCCAGCGCGCCAAGATTCCCAAGGCCCAGAACGGCGGTGCCATTCGAGATCACAGCAACCAAATTGCCCTTGTTTGTATAATCATAGGCGGTCTCGGGCGCTTCAGCGATGGCTTCACATGGAACCGCAACGCCAGGGCTGTAGGCCAGCGACAGATCGCGCTGCGTGGTCATGGGAACAGTGGCCTGCACCTCCCACTTGCCGGGGGTCGGGTCGAGGTGAAAGGCCAGCGCCTCTTCTTTGGTGATCTTCGCTTTGGGCATCTTACAGGTCGTTTCCATGACTTAAGGGCTTTTGCCTCATAGCGCAGGCGGGGCCGCGCCTCAACGAGAATGAGTTTTCGGCTTTTACAGAAGATGCGGGATTTGTAAGGTCGCGCCCGGAACACGCCATAAGGGGGCCGCCTTTGTCCACAGTCACGCCGATGATGGCACAATATCTTGAGATCAAAGTGGCTCATGCAGACGCCCTGTTATTTTATCGCATGGGCGATTTCTATGAGATGTTCTTTGAAGATGCCGTCAACGCGGCCGAAGCGCTGGACATCGCCTTAACCAAGCGCGGAAAGCATAACGGAACCGATATTCCGATGTGCGGCGTGCCCGTGCATTCTGCCGAAGGGTATCTTCTGACCTTGATCCGCAAGGGCTTTCGTGTCGCAGTCTGTGAGCAGTTGGAAAGCCCGGCGGAGGCGAAGAAAAGAGGCTCTAAATCAGTTGTTAAGCGCGATGTTGTGCGCTTGGTGACTCCGGGAACATTGACCGAAGACGCCTTATTGGAGGCGCGGCGTCATAACTTTCTGGCCGCCTACTCCCAGGTACGGGATGAGGCTGCACTGGCGTGGACAGATATTTCCACGGGCGCGTTTCATGTAATGCCATTGACCTCCGTACGCCTCAGCCCCGAACTGGCGCGGCTTGCCCCGTCCGAGTTAATCGTGGCCGACGGGACGGAACAGATGTTGCAGGAACCGGTGCGCGATCTGGGCATCTCATTAACCCCAGTGGGACGTGCCAGCTTTGACAGCACAGCCGCCGAAAAGCGCATCTGCGGCTTGTTTCACGTCGGTGCGCTGGATGCATTCGGAAATTTCGGCCGCGCCGAGATTTCGGCCATGGGCGCGCTGATTGACTATTTGGAGATCACACAGAAAGGAAAACTACCCCTTCTGCAAACTCCATTGAAAGAGTCCGAGGACCGGGTAGTGCAAATAGATGCGGCCACACGTCGTAATCTTGAACTGACCCGATCCTTGTCCGGTGGTCGCGCGGGCTCTTTGCTTTCGGTGGTTGATCGTACTGTGACACCTGGTGGCGCGCGATTGCTGGAACAGCGCCTATCCAGTCCTTCGCGCAATCTGGACGTCATTCATGCCCGACTGGACGCCGTGAGTTTCGCTGCCGAAGACAGTCTAATTGCTTCGGATCTACGCGAAGCCCTACGTAAAACACCAGATCTGGACCGCGCCCTATCTCGTCTGTCACTGGAACGCGGTGGTCCCCGTGACCTGACTGCCATTCGTAACGGGCTGACTCAGGCTGTTGCGATTGCCGGAATTTGCGAGGGCCAGGATCTGCCGATCCTGCTGGCAACTGCTCTGCAGAACCTCGTAGGATTCGATGATCTACTGAACCTACTCGATGAGGCATTGATTGCTGAACCACCCCTACTGGCGCGCGACGGTGGATTTATCGCTCCGGGTTTTGACGCCGAGCTGGACGAGGCCCGCACGCTGCGCGACGAAGGCCGTTCTGTTATTGCAGGGTTTCAGCAAAAATATGCGGAACACACTGGCATCACCTCGTTGAAGATCAAGCACAACAACGTGCTTGGCTATTTCATTGAAACCACGGCCACCCATGCCGAGAAGATGCTGAACCTGCCATTCTCTGAGACTTATATCCACCGCCAGACCACCGCCAATCAGGTGCGATTCACAACTGTGGAACTGTCCGAGATCGAAACCCGCATCCTGAACGCAGGAAATCTGGCGTTGGAGATTGAAAAGCGGCTCTATCAAAGGCTTTCTGACGAAATTCTGGACCGTGCCGCCCGACTGAACCAGGCGGCTCGAGGTCTGGCAGAACTGGATCTGACTACTTCTTTGTCTGATCTAGCGCGTGGGGAAAGCTGGTGTCGTCCGCAGGTCGACAGCTCGCGCAGCTTTGAGGTGGAAGGTGGACGTCATCCGGTTGTTGAATACGCGTTGCGCCAGCAAGGCGGCGATGCATTCATTGCGAATGATTGCGATCTCAGCGCTGTAGATGGCGCCGCCATCTGGTTGCTGACCGGGCCGAACATGGCCGGTAAGTCGACCTTCCTGAGGCAGAACGCGCTGATTGCCTTGCTTGCTCAGATGGGCAGTTATGTCCCTGCTGAGCAAGCGCATATCGGGGTGGTCAGCCAGCTCTTCAGCCGCGTCGGCGCCTCAGATGATCTTGCGCGCGGTCGATCAACTTTCATGGTCGAAATGGTTGAAACCGCAGCCATCCTCAACCAGGCCGACGACCGCGCGCTGGTCATTCTTGATGAAATCGGCCGAGGCACTGCCACCTATGACGGGCTTTCGATCGCCTGGGCCACGCTGGAACACTTGCACGCCGCCAATCAATGTCGCGCTCTATTTGCAACGCATTACCATGAATTGACGGCTCTGGCAGGAAGTCTGGAGGGTGTGGACAACGCCACAGTAGCCGTCAAGGAATGGGGGGGAGAGGTGATCTTCCTGCACGAGGTCCATAAAGGTGCCGCCGACCGATCTTATGGTGTTCAGGTTGCTCAGCTTGCTGGCCTGCCCGCTTCGGTGGTAGAACGCGCGCGTGTTGTTCTGGACCAGTTGGAAAAAACTGAGCGCGAAGGCGGCAAGCAAAAAGCCTTGATCGACGATCTGCCCTTGTTTTCAGCCGCTCCGCCGCCGCCACCTCCCGCCCCCAAGGCAACACCCGTTACGGATATGCTCGACGAAGTCCTGCCGGACGAATTGACCCCGCGCGAAGCCCTTGACCTGATATACAAACTAAAAGAGGCGGCCAAATCCTGACCGCCCCTTCATCTTTTCAAAAATACTCTCGCCGAAGGCTTGGCTTCTTTGAAGCCAATCAGCCCGCAGGCATAGACGAAACACCTACCTGCGCCGGGCGCAACAGGCGGTCGTGTAGCATGAAACCTTCTGCCGAAACCTGAATGATGTCGCCTGCTTTGGTGCCAGGAACCGGTGCCTCAAACATCGCTTCATGAACGTTCGGATCAAATCGATCGCCCACCTCAGGTGTAATTACTTCGATCCCGTGCTTCTGGAATACGTCCTTCAGCGCGCGCATGGTGAGTTCGACACCTTCCAACAAGCCGGCAGCAAGCTCTTTTTGCTCATCGGTCGCGGCTTCGAGCGCTCTTTTCATGTTGTCATAGACCGGCAACATGTCACGCGCCAGCTTGGATCCACCGTACTGCTCGGCATCCCGACGTGCCTTATCGCCACGCTTACGGGCGTTTTCAGCGTCGGCAAGCGCTCGCATGAATTTGTCTTTGTAGTCGTCGCGCTCTGCGCGCAATTCGTCCAACTCCAGAGCTTCATCGCTGATCTCAGCAAATTCCTCGGCCAGCTCTTCTGCTTCTGCGGACATGATGTCGTCCAGAAAATCTTCGTTCTTGGGCTCTGCCATCTCTTACCCTCTAGCTCCGGTCGGAAATCAGCTTCCCAACCAGTTGCGCCGTATAATCCACGATCGGCACGATCCGTCCGTAATTCAGACGTGTGGGCCCGATGACCCCAACCGCACCGATTATCTTACGATCAGCGTTCATATATGGAGACACCACCAAAGAGGAACCCGAAAGTGAGAAAAGTTTGTTCTCAGAGCCAATAAAAATGCGCACACCCTCACCTTCCTCGGTCAATTCAAGGAATTCAGCGATGTCACGTTTGCGCTCAAGGTCATCAAACAGGGTGCGGATTCGATCCAGCTCCTCAGCCTGACCCGGCTCATTCAGTAGATTCGCGCGTCCGCGCACGATCAATCGAGCCGAGTCACTGCCATCCCCGTCCCACGCAGCAATGCCGCTTTCGACCATCTCACGCGCCAAAATATCGATTTCCTGCTTCCGCGCATCTATCTGCGACAGCATCTGGCGACGCACTTCGCTAAGCGTACGCCCTTCGATCAGCGCATTGAGGAAGTTCGCAGCCTCGCGCATCGAACTTGGTGTCTGACCGGGTGGAGGCGTAAACAGCCGGTTTTCCACCTGCCCGTCAGAGAACACCAGAACCACCAAAGCGCGATCATGACCAAGCGAGACGAACTCGATATGCTTGATCTCAGCCTCATGTTTGGGTGTCAGAACCAGCGAAGCGCCTTGTGTCACGTGTGACAATGCCGATCCCACACGATCTAACATTCCGCCAACATCGCCTGCGTTAGAGCCTAATGTTTCGTCCAGCTTCTGCCGATCATCCGCGCCCAGATCGCCCATTTCAAGCAATCCGTCGACGAACATCCGCAGCCCCTGCTGCGTCGGAATCCGACCAGCACTGACATGCGGGCTGTCCAGCAGGCCCAGGAATTCCAGATCCTGCATCACGTTACGCACGGTCGCCGCGCTGACTTTTTCCGAAAGCGTGCGTGTCAGAGTGCGGCTGCCGACCGGCTCACCGCTGTCCAGATAGCTTTCGACGATCAGCCGGAACACCTCACGTGACCGGTCGTTCATCTCGCTCAGAATTTTGCTCGCTTCGCTCATCGGCAATCCTCTGCTGGATCGTCATTAAATAGCAGGCACAAGAAAGGTCAATCGGGGTTGCATCGTAACGCTGCAGAGCGGTATCCCCAACCCAGCAAACAAAGGATTTTCCATGCGACCCTCAGGACGTGATCTAAACGAAATGCGCGCCGTTTCAATTGAAACCGGCTTTACCAAACATGCCGAAGGTTCCTGCCTGATCAAGATGGGTGACACCCATGTACTGTGCACCGCCACGATCGAGGACCGCGTTCCGCCATTTATAAAAGGCTCGGGCCTGGGCTGGGTCACCGCCGAATACGGCATGCTGCCCCGCGCGACGAATACGCGGATGCGGCGTGAAGCGGCAAGCGGCAAACAAGGTGGCCGCACCGTAGAAATTCAACGCCTGATCGGCCGTGCCCTGCGCGCCGGCGTAGACCGGGTTGCACTGGGTGAACGTCAGATCACCGTAGACTGCGATGTTATTCAGGCCGATGGCGGCACACGTTGCGCATCGATCACTGGCGGTTGGGTGGCGTTGCGTCTGGCAGTGAACAAGCTGATGAAAACGGGCGATGTAATTTCGGACCCTTTGGTTGATCCCGTCGCCGCCGTATCCTGCGGGATTTATGCCGGTCAGCCGGTTTTGGACCTCGACTACCCCGAGGACAGTGAGGCCGGCGTCGATGGCAACTTCATCATGACCGGCTCTAGCAAACTGATCGAAGTGCAAATGAGTGCCGAGGGATCCGTCTTTAGCCGCGCACAGATGGACCAATTGATGGATCTGGCGGAAAAAGGCGTGGCCGAACTGGCTGCCGCGCAGAAAGCTGCCACTGCATGACCCGTAAGTTCAACGGGGACAAGCTGCTGGTCGCCACGCACAACAAAGGCAAACTTGAGGAGATGGCACATCTCCTCGAACCCTTTGGTGTTGCCGTCGTGGGCGCCGGCGAAATGGACCTACCTGAACCAGAAGAGACAGAGGATACCTTCGTCGGCAACGCCCGGATTAAGGCCCACGCCGCCGCGCAAGCCACCGGCCTGCCCGCCCTGTCGGACGATTCCGGCATCACCATCGACGCGCTGGATGGCGCGCCAGGCGTCTACACCGCCGATTGGGCAGAAACCGGCAATGGCCGTGATTTTCTGATGGCGATGACCCGCGCACATAACGAGCTGGAAGCGAAGAGCGCTGCCCACCCTCGCACAGCGCAGTTCCGCTGTACTCTGGTTCTGGCCTGGCCCGACGGGCATGACGAGGTGTTCGAGGGCGTGGCCCCTGGACATTTGACATGGCCAATTCGTGGCAAGGATGGCTTTGGCTATGACCCGATGTTTGTCCCCGAAGGACACGACATTACATTTGCCGAGATGGATCGCTGGGAAAAGAACAAGATCAGCCATCGCGGCCGCGCGGTGGAGATGTTCGTGAAAGGCTGCTTTGGCGGATGATTGGCGCAACGGGGGCTTTGGCCTGTATGTGCACTGGCCCTTTTGCGAGGCCAAGTGTCCTTATTGTGACTTCAACAGCCACGTTTCAAAAAATATTGATCAAAAACAATGGCTTAATAGCTATCTGAATGAGCTAAAACGCGCAGCTAGTGAAACGCAAGGTCGGGTACTTAACACGATCTTTTTTGGCGGCGGCACGCCTTCGCTGATGGCACCGGACACCATCTCTGCCATCATCGAAGAGGCCCGCGCCCTTTGGCGCCCCGCCAACGATATGGAGATCACGCTTGAAGCCAACCCCGGCTCGGTCGAGGCCGGTCGCTTCGCAGCTTATCGCGATGCAGGCGTGAACCGTATTTCAATGGGTGTGCAGGCCCTCAACGACGATGACCTGCGCCGTCTGGGTCGCATTCACACCGTGGCTGAAGCCCGCGCCGCTTTTGATATTGCCCGTAGCTGCTTTGACCGTGTCAGTTTTGATCTGATCTATGCGCGACAACATCAGACTCTGGACGCGTGGCGCGCTGAGTTGGCCGAGGCCCTGTCGATGGCGATCGATCACCTGTCGCTTTATCAACTCACAATCGAAGAGGGTACGGCGTTCGGAGATCGCTATGCAGTTGGTAAGCTGCGCGGTCTGCCCGAGGATGACAGCGCGGCGGATATGTATCTGGCCACGCAAGAGATATGCGAGGCCCATGGTTTACCCGCCTATGAGGTCTCAAACCACGCCCGATCCGGAGCGGAGTCTCAGCACAACCTGATCTATTGGCGCTATGGTGATTACGTGGGTATCGGGCCAGGTGCACACGGGCGGATCACCCTTGATGGCCACAAATTCGCGACCGAGACCTTTCTTTCACCAACCAAATGGCTGGCCGCCGTTGAAAATGGAAGTGGGGAAAGCAACCGGTTCGAACTAACACAGCGTGAACAAGCGTCTGAATACCTTATGATGTGTCTTAGGGTCACAGAAGGTCTAAATATAGATAGATACAAGCAACTCTCGGGCGAAGACCTTCCACAGGAAAAGCTTGATACGCTGGCCGATCTGGGCATGTTGATCCTGGAAGGCGAACAGCTACGCGCCACATCTCAGGGCCGCGCCATTCTCAATGCCGTTATCCGAGAGCTATTGGAGTAACAAATGCAATATCTCTGGGCTGGTTTGGGGTTGGTCTGCGTCGCGCTCGCCATGGTTGGAGTGGTCTTACCCTTGCTTCCAACAGTGCCGTTTCTTCTGCTCGCGGCATTTTTCTTTGCGCGCTCTTCATCAAGGCTACATAATTGGCTGCTAACCCATCAGACCTTTGGTCCGCTAATTGTCGACTGGCAGAGCTCGGGCGTAATTAGGCCTGGCGCAAAAAAGGCGGCCACCCTGTCGGTTACCGCCGTATTTGGCCTGTCGGTGTTGCTGTCCATGCCTTCACACGTCCTGATCATTCAGGCCGTTGTGCTAAGCGGCGTCATGCTTTTTATCTGGACCCGCCCTAGCGGCTAAGCTTTGCGCAAAGATCATCCAGCTGATCGAGGTTTTCATAGGACAACACCACCTGCCCCGTTTCTGATCCGGGTTTGTGGTTGATGGTGACCTTCATTGCCAGAATAGCTGACAAATCCTTTTCGAGGGCGCGCGTATCTGCATCTTTCCCAGCATTTAGATTTTTGGATTTCAGCGCTGGCTTATCCGGACCACCTTGTTGTTTTTTGACCAGCGCTTCAGTAGCCCGCACGGAAAGACCATCACGCACAACTTGTTTGGCCAATTCCGAAGGATCTTCTGCCGTGATCAAGGCCCTTGCATGGCCGGCAGATAATTTCCCCTCAATCACAAGCGTTTGCACATCCATCGGCAATGACAGCAGACGCAACAGGTTGGCAATATGGCTTCGGCTTTTACCCAAAGCTTCGGCAAGTTTTTCCTGCGTGTGACCAAAGCGATCCATCAACTGCTTGAATCCTGCCGCTTCCTCCACGGCATTCAGATCAGCACGCTGAATATTCTCGATAATCGCGACTTCGAGCACCTCGGTATCATCAAATTCGCGAAGAATCACCGGAATATCATGGAGTTGCGCCATCTGAGCCGCTCGCCACCGGCGCTCACCGGCGACAATCTCATATTGGCCACCTGCTATACTGCGCACAATCAAAGGTTGAATAATGCCTTTTTCTTTGACCGATGCGGCAAGTTCATCCAGCTGCTCTTGCGCAAATCGACGTCTCGGCTGATCCGGATTTGCCTGCAACTTCTCAATCGGCACTGTAAGGTCGGGGCGGCGAGATTCCGACGAGATACGACCATCGGCTTCTGGTGCCACATCAGCCATTAATGCCGACAATCCGCGACCTAGTCCTCGGGGTTTTCCTTTCCTGGCATTCATGTTGCCCTCCTGACGGCCACTTAGATGGCTACTTTGTTGTTCTTATGCATGACTTCTCGCGCCAAATGCCGATATGCCATCGCCCCGAGTGAGCCCGAATCATATTGCAGTACAGGAAGCGCATATGATGGCGCCTCGCTGACCCGCACATTTCTGGGTATCTTGGTCTTAAATACCATCTGACCAAGATTGTCACGCGCGTCCTTTTCGACCTGGCGGGACAAGTTGTTGCGGTTGTCATACATGGTCAACACAACACCTTCGATCCTGAGGTCAGGATTTGCAGTCTGACGTACTTCGCGAATTGTCAGCATCAACTGCGACAAGCCTTCGAGCGCAAAGAACTCGCTTTGCAAGGGCACAAGGACAGAATGAGCTGCTACCATGGCGTTTACAGTGAGCAAATTCAAAGATGGCGGACAATCGATCAGAACAAAATCCAGTTCAAACGAGTCGATCGCCTTCTGGCGCAGCGCATCATGCAATAGATAGCTGCGTTTCTCATTCGAGATCAGCTCAATATCTGCTGAACTTAGGTCAACGGTGGCCGGAACTACAAAAAGATCTTTAATTTCTGTTTCTTGTACCACTGCTTCTAACGATGCGTCGTCCAGTATTAGGTCATAGGTTGTCCAATCGCGATCTTCGACCCCTAATCCCGTTGAGGCATTGCCCTGGGGGTCCAGATCTACGACCAACACCTTGCAACCTGCCTCGGCCAACCCGGCTGCCAGATTGATTGCAGTCGTGGTTTTCCCCACCCCGCCTTTTTGATTCGCAACCGCGATTATCCGAGGTCCGGCAGGACGAGACAGATCAACCACGCGCAACTCCTTTGATTTTCAGGATAACAGACTGAGGTTCTGTAAGACTTTTAATAGGATCGGCGTCGAAATTCCATTCCTTGCGTGCGTCTAAAAGCTCTTTTTTCCAGGTTGCGCCTTTTGGCAACAGAGCTACGCCATTTTCATCTAAATGCCTGTCGCAAAAAGATAATAAGGTGGTCAAATCCGCTAATGCCCGAGCCGACAAGATATCCGCGCCCAAGGGATCAATTGCTTCGATTCTTCGTGCTAAGACCGTGCAATTCGCCCCGCATTCCCGGGCCACATTTCGAAGAAATGCGGATTTTCTCTGATCACTTTCGACCAGCGTAAATCGGGTTTCTGGTGCGGACTCTATCGCCATGATTGCACAGACCACTCCGGGAAACCCGCCGCCGCTGCCTAAATCAACCCAATGATCTACAGGCTTTGATGTTCTGAATACTTGAACTGAATCTTGAATATGACGAACCCAGATATCCTTTAAGCTGTTCCTTGATACTAGGTTGATTCTTGGATTCCAACGCTCAAGCAATGCAACATAGATCGCGAGACGTTCGAATGTTTCACGTGAAACATTCAGTTTCTCAGCGATGGCAACGTCTTGACCTTTCATGCGTTGCGAGCTTTCACGTCGCGCCGGAGCTTAGCCAGGACTAAAGTTAATGCAGCCGGTGTCACACCTTCAACGCGACCAGCTTGAGCAATATTGGCCGGTTTGGCTTGTGACAGCTTTTGCTTCATTTCCGACGACAATCCGTCCAGCCCAAAATAGTTGAAATCCCGAGGTATTTCATGGGCCTCGTCTCGCTTCATTGCTTCAACATCACGTTGCTGGCGCGCTATGTAGCTCGCATACAAGGCATCGCGTTCAACCTGACGGCGGATTTCCCTCTCTGTCCCTTCCAATTCAGGTTCAAGCAAGACAATATCTTCAAAAGACACATCAGGAAAGGCGAGTACAGCCATCCCGTCGCGACGATTTCCATCCTGATTGACATTAATCCCTGCAGCCAGAATTTCTTTGGGAGTATACGTTCGCGCAGTTAGACTGGCCTTGGCAGCCGCTAGCTTTTCGAGCTTATTCGCGAATAGGCCAAGGCGCTGCGACCCTACACAGCCCAGCTCCTCCCCTATCGGAGTCAGCCTTTGATCCGCATTATCTGCGCGGAGGGATAACCGAAACTCAGCCCGTGACGTGAACATCCTATAAGGTTCGGCAACCCCACGGGTGGTAAGATCATCAATCATCACCCCGATGTAGCTGTCTGAACGGGTAAAATAGAAGGGCGCTCGAGACTGCACCTCTAACGCAGCATTCAACCCGGCGACCAAACCTTGTGCAGCAGCTTCCTCATATCCTGTAGTGCCGTTGATCTGACCCGCAAGATATAGACCAGGCACGTCAGGAACGGACAAAGATGCCGAAAGGATACGCGGGTCAACATAGTCGTATTCGATCGCATATCCTGGTTGCAGGATTTTTGAATGTTCTAGTCCAACAATCGATTGAACGTAGGCAAACTGAACATCTTCCGGCAATGAGGTAGAAATACCATTTGGGTATACTGTATTATCCTGAACCCCTTCCGGTTCCAAGAATATCTGATGGGATTCCTTGTCCGCAAATCGAACGATCTTATCTTCAATGGACGGGCAATACCTTGGGCCGACACCATCGATATGCCCGCCATACATGGCAGAACGCGATAGATTTTTTTCTATAATCTCATGCGTTTGTGCGTTCGTGTGAGTTATACCACATGCAATTTGTGGGGCTGTCACCGACCTAGACATGAATGAAAACAGGGTTGGCTCCGCGTCGCCATCCTGACGTTCTAATATATCCCAGTTTATGGTCCGGCCATCCAACCGGGGAGGCGTACCAGTCTTCAGCCGCGCCATGGGCAATGCAAACTCATCTAAGCGCTCTGCCAGCCGAATTGATGGGCGATCGCCCATACGACCTCCGGGACGAGACACGTCCCCAATATGGATTACTCCGCGTAAGAAAGTTCCAGACGTCAAAATGACCACCAGCGCCGGAACCTCAGATTCGTCTGCTAGCTTAACTCCGACAACACGATGACCGTCCATCAGGAAGTCAATTACTTCCCCTGTGATAACCGATAAGTTGTCTTGTTTCTCAGTTTCTTCTGCCATGGCAGCCCGGTAAAGGACCCGGTCTGCTTGCGCCCTGGGACCCTGAACAGCCGGACCTTTGCGCCGGTTCAACAAACGAAACTGAATACCTGCACGATCCGCGACGCGCCCCATTACACCATCAAGAGCATCGATCTCTCGAACCAGATGACCTTTACCTAGCCCACCAATCGCAGGATTACACGACATGACGCCGATGTCCCGTTCAGACAGAGTCACCAAAGCAGTTTTAACGCCCATGCGCGCTGCCGCATGTGCGGCTTCGGTACCTGCGTGCCCGGCACCGATAACAACGACATCAAATTTTGAATGTTTCACGTGAAACACTCCTCATTTACCTAAGCAGAAACTAGCAAAGATCTCATCCAGAAGGGTTTCGACATCTATTCGTCCAACCAGAGATTCAAGAGCGCGAATGGCTGTTCGCAGTTCCTCAGCTGCTATATCATACATATCTGGCCCCAATTCCAGAACTGTCTGTCCCGCAGCCAACGCTTCCGCTGCCTTTATCATCGCAACACGATGGCGTTCGTGGGTCGCAATACCATGACTAGTAGCCCGTTCACTTAAGATACACGATATATTGTCGATAAGGTGGTCAATTCCTTGCCCGGTTTTACCGGATATCCCACGCCCATCAGCTGCTCGTAAGTCAGATTTAGGCAGTACATGAATATCATCTTCCTGCATCTGGATACCTAAATCGTCAGGTGTATCCGTTAGGAATACACGCAAGTCAGCAACATCTGCCCGTTTGCGGGCCAGCTCGATCCCTAGATTTTCGACATGATCTTCGGTTTCTCTCAAACCGGCTGTATCAAGCAGAGTAACCGGCAATCCCGCCAGATCCATGCGCACTTCGATCACATCCCGCGTTGTACCAGCATACTCAGATGTAATAGCCGCCTCGCGTCCAGCTAAGGCGTTCAACAAAGTCGACTTACCTGCATTAGGAAGACCAACAATGGCAACTTCAAAGCCAGAGCGAATGCGTTCAGCGATGCGAACACCTTTCGCCTCTCGGGTCAGTTCGCCCATGACACCTGAAATCAATGTGCGGACTTCGGGCGTTACATCTGTGGGCACCTCTTCATCGGCAAAATCGATCACAGCCTCAAGCAAGGATGCCGCACGGATCAAATCGCGCCGCCACCCTTCAGCCAAAGTGCCCAAAGCACCTGCCAAAATCGTTTGCGCCTGTTTCCGCTGCACTTCGGTTTCTGCGTCAATCAGATCGGCAAGTCCTTCGACCTGCGCCAAATCCATCTTACTGTTTTCCAAAGCGCGCCGGGTAAACTCACCCGGCTCTGCCAGACGGAGATCATCCATATCTGACAAAGATGCCAATACGGCGTTAACCGAAGCCATGCTGCCGTGAATCTGAAGTTCGGCCACGTCCTCGCCCGTAAAGCTGGAAGGAGCCTTAAAGGTCAGGACCAAACCCTCATCCAACCGCGTCCCATCGGCGGCGCTAAGCGTCCGAGCCGTCATCCCGCGTGATGGCAGGCCTCCACCGGCCAAAATGTTGGCCGCAGAATGCGCTTGCGGACCAGAGAGGCGGATAACCGCCACCCCTGCTTTGCCTTGCGCGCTGGCCAAGGCGAATATCGTATCCATTCGAAGGCCTCGCGTTGGTTAAGACCTGTGTCAGGTATTCATCGAGTCGAAGAATTCGCCGTTTGTCTTGGTCTGTTTCAACTTCGACAACAGGAACTCGATCGCATCGGTCGTACCCATCGGGTTGAGGATGCGGCGCAGAACGAAGGTCTTGGCCAAATCACCCTTATCGACCAGCAGGTCCTCTTTCCGGGTACCAGACTTAAGGATGTCGATTGCCGGGAACACACGTTTGTCTGCGATCTTGCGATCCAGAACGATTTCCGAGTTACCGGTGCCTTTGAACTCTTCAAAGATCACCTCGTCCATCCGGCTACCGGTGTCGATCAGTGCGGTGGCGATAATGGTCAGCGAACCACCCTCTTCAATGTTCCGCGCAGCACCAAAGAAGCGCTTGGGCCGTTGCAGAGCATTGGCGTCCACACCACCGGTTAGAACCTTACCCGAAGATGGCACCACGGTGTTAAAAGCCCTACCAAGTCTTGTGATTGAATCGAGAAGAATAACAACATCTCGTTTGTGTTCGACCAATCGCTTGGCTTTTTCGATGACCATTTCCGACACGGCCACGTGGCGCGTTGCAGGTTCGTCAAAGGTCGAAGACACAACCTCACCCTTCACCGAGCGCTGCATGTCAGTCACTTCTTCCGGGCGTTCGTCGATCAGCAGGACGATCAGATAACACTCCGGGTGGTTCTGCTCGATCGAATGCGCGATGTTCTGCAGGATCACCGTCTTGCCGGTCCGCGGTGGTGCCACGATCAGCGAACGCTGACCCTTTCCGATAGGCGAGACCAGATCGATCACGCGAGCCGACTTGTCCTTGATGGTGGGATCTTCGATTTCCATTTTCAGACGCTCGTCCGGATACAGAGGCGTCAGGTTGTCGAACAGGATCTTGTGTTTGGCTTTTTCTGGATTCTCAAAGTTGATCTTGGTGACGTTGGTCAGCGCGAAGTAACGCTCGTTTTCATCGGGCGCTTTGATCTCACCTTCAACCGTATCTCCGGTCCGCAACGAGTGTTTGCGGATCATATCAGGCGAAACATAGATGTCATCTGGGCCTGGCAGATAGTTCGCCTCAGGCGAACGCAGGAAGCCAAAGCCATCCTGCAACACTTCCAGCACGCCATCGCCACCGATGGTCCATCCCTCATCCGCACGTTCGCGCAGAATCTGGAACATCATTTCGCCTTTGCGCATGGTCGAGGCGTTCTCGATCTCAAGCTCCTCGGCCATGGCGAGCAGGTCTTTGGGGCTTTTGGCCTTAAGGTCAGCCAGATTCAGGGATTCAGTTGTCATGATGATACGAACCTCGGCCGCTTGGACCGCGGCACCAGAGTGGAATTTCAGAACGGAAGATACCTCGCCCGGACGGGCGCGTTACGCGATAGATAAGCGCTTACTTAAGAAGAGTCAAACAGGCCCTTAGAACTTCAGAACGACCGCCAGAACGATCACAACCATCAGAATGGTCGGAACTTCATTCATCATGCGATACTGCCGCCCAGTGAGCTTATTTCGCCCCTCAGCAAGGTCCTTGCGCCGTGCAATCAACCAATGATGAAACCAGGTCATTCCGATCACAGCTGCACCTTTGACCCAAGGCCAGCTCCAATCCCATCCAACGATACCGGGCGTGAACACCATGATCAGCCCGCAGACCCAGGCAACGATCATTGCTGGACGCATGATCACGCGCATCAGCTTTTCTTCCATTTCGAAGAAAATTTCCTGCGCACCATTCACGGACTGCGCTTTTTCGACGTGATATACAAACAGTCTAGGCAAATAGAACAACCCGGCCATCCAAGAAATCACCGCCATGATGTGCAGTGATTTCACCCAAGGGTATATTTTAAAAAGAATGTCGGTCATTGGGCTTCCTGGATTTGCCTGAAACCCTCCTAATAAAAAAATATAGAAAGAAAAAGGAAGATGGTTTTGTAGGGAGATCAAATTCGGTGGATTACTTTTTTGTCCTGCATTTTTCCCCAGGTGGACAAAACAATTAGCTGCGCTGTAGAATCTATTGATATTTCTAAAAACAACATAATTACAGATACTTAATGTGATCACTTATAATATTATCTGTGGATAACCAATAGGGTATCTTGGGATAGCCTGCTTATCCGATCTTTTCGACTTATCCTTATCCCATCTGGACAGGATCCGGGCGACTCGGGGAAGTCTTGCTCCAAATTCCCGGGGTTGCGTGTCAACCGGAAAGCCATACAAACCGTTCAAGACTACTCAATGATTTGCACACGGGGTTTTCCACATGACTGTCCCCATAGTCCTTGCCTCGGGGTCCGAGATCCGCGCGCAGCTGCTAAAAAACGCAGGCGTCCCGTTTTCAGTTCAGATCGCGCGTGTGGATGAAGATACGGCCAAGCGTTCGCTATTGGCCGAGCGGGCATCGCCCCGCGATATCGCTGATGCACTGGCCGAGATGAAGGCGCGTAAAATTAGTGACAAGGTTCCGGGTGCCATGGTCGTGGGCTGTGATCAGGTTCTGGACTTCGATGGTCAGCTTCTGTCGAAACCGGAAACGCCGGAAGAAGCACTGGCGCAGCTAAAAGCAATGCGCGGCAAGCGGCATATGTTGCTGTCCGCCGCGGTGATCTATCAGGATGGTGAACCGATCTGGCGGCATGTCGGTCAGGTGCGCTTGCGGATGCGGGCCAGCTCGGATGCCTATCTGCGCGATTATGTGGCGCGCAACTGGGAAAGCATTCGTCATGCGGTGGGGGCCTATAAGCTGGAAGAAGAAGGTGCACGTCTGTTCGCTACCATTGACGGCGACTATTTTAACGTCTTGGGTATGCCCCTGTTGGAGCTGCTTAATTTGCTGGCCGTGAAGGGAGTGATCGATCAATGACGGACCATCGAATTCCTCTGGCCGGAGTGATTGGGCATCCGGTTGCGCATTCCCGGTCACCAAAGCTGCACGGTCATTGGCTGAAAACCTATGGGTTGGCAGGGCATTATATCCCGATGGATGTCGCGCCGGCCGATCTGGAAACTGTTCTGCACACGCTGCCCAAAGCCGGGTTTGTTGGGGCCAATGTGACTGTGCCGCACAAGGAAGCGGCTTTGCGTTTGGCAGATCACGTCTCGGACCGGGCCTCGGTCATCGGGGCGGCAAATACACTTGTATTTCGCGAGGATGGCTCGATTCATGCGGACAATACGGATGGGTACGGCTTCATGGCAAATCTGCGCGCGGGTGCGCCGGATTGGAACCCGGCGGATGGTCCGGCGGTTGTATTTGGTGCAGGTGGTGCCGCCCGTGCTGTTTTGCAGGCTTTGGCAGAGGCTGGCGTGCCAGAAATCTTGCTGACAAACCGCACGCGCACGCGCGCCGATCATTTGAAAGAAGAATTCGGCCAGCGGATCACAGTCGTGGATTGGGTGCAGGCAGGAAACGTGATCGAGAATGCCGAACTGGTCGTCAATACGACTTCGTTGGGTATGCAGGGGCAGCCGGAACTGCGCGTTCCGCTGGACGGATTGCAACCCGGCGCTGTTGTCACCGACCTGGTTTATGCACCGCTTCAAACGCGTCTCTTGCAACAGGCGGAAGAGGCGGGATGTACCACTGTCGACGGGTTGGGAATGCTACTGCATCAGGCTGTTCCCGGATTTGAACGCTGGTTCGGTGTCCGTCCTGAAGTTGATCCCGAAACGCGCGCGGCGGCCTTGGCATGAGTTTTGCACTCGGGCTCACCGGATCAATCGGGATGGGCAAAAGCACAACCGCTCAGATGTTCGCAGATGAAGGGTGCGCGCTTTGGGATGCGGATGCGGCGGTCCATCGGCTTTATGCAAAGGGTGGTTCTGCAGTTGAGCCCATGCGCAACGCGTTTCCATCTGCGATTGTGAAGGAAGCCGTTAGCCGCGAAGCTCTAAAAAAGATCATTTCGAATGATTCTAATGCATTGAAAATAATTGAGAATATCGTACACCCTTTGGTTGCCGAGGATCGCGCGGCGTTTCGTGCAGCGACCTCAGCCGATATCCTGGTGTTTGACATTCCATTGTTGTTTGAAACCGGCGGTGAAACTGTAATGGACGCCGTGGTCTGTGTCCGGGTTCCGGCTGATGAACAAAAACGACGCGTCATGGCGCGTGGTACGATGACTGAGGAACAGTTTGAGCAGATCCGTGCCAAACAGATGACTAATGACGAGAAATGTGCCCGGTCTGATTTTGTGATTGAAACGGATAGTCTGGACCATGCCCGCGTGCAGGTGCAGGATGTGATCAGGCAGATACGGGCGGGGATGGTAGATGCGTGAGATTGTACTCGATACCGAGACCACCGGGTTTGATCCTGAAAGCGGTGACCGGATTGTCGAGATCGGCGCAGTGGAGCTGTGGAACCACGTGGCCACGGGAGAGACCTATCATGTCTATATCAACCCGGAACGCTCAATGCCTGATGAGGCGTTCGGGATTCACGGAATCGGCCCCGACTTGCTGGAGAATCCACGCCCGCCGGAAAAAGGCGAAGTGACGCTTAAGGACAAGCCTGTCTTTGCCAAAGTTGGGCAAGGACTTCGCGATTTTGTGGGCGACGCCAAGCTGGTGATCCACAACGCCTCGTTCGACATGAAGTTTCTGAATGCCGAGTTGAGGTGGATGGGCGCGTCACTGATTCCCATGGATCAGGCAATCGACACACTGGCCATAGCGCGTAAACGGTTCCCGGGCTCGCCCGCCTCGCTGGATGCGTTGTGTCGTCGGTTTGGTATCGATAATTCGAACCGGGTGTTACACGGGGCGCTTCTGGACTCGGAGATCCTTGCCGAAGTGTATCTGGAGCTGATCGGAGGACGTCAGCCTGATTTCGGCCTGTCGGCAACTACAACCGCGATGGCCGGAGGCGGAGAAGAATGGCGCCCAACGGCACGACCCAATGCATTGCCACCCCGGATTACCGAGGATGAACGCGCAGCACATCAGGAATTTGTGGAAAAACTGGGCGACAATGCCCTGTGGACCCGCGCCTGACCATAGCCAGCCGCGGGTCAATGTCTTAAGCGTCGGTTTTTTGCGCTTGTGCGGCCTGACGGCGTGCCAGTTCGTTGCGATAAAGTGCCACGAAATCAATGTTATCCAGATTGACCGGCGGGAACCCACCGTCGCGGGTGATGTCGCTGACGATGCGACGCAGGAAGGGGAACAGCATGCGTGGGCATTCGATCATAAGGAACGGATGCACTTGATCCTCGGGCACGCCCTCCACGTGGAACAACCCGCAATAGTCGATCTCACACAGGAACAATACGTCTTCCAGGCCTTTGGCTTTAGAAGTCAGCTTCAGCTTGATCGAAACTTCGAATTGATGCTCGGTCGGGCGCTTCTTGGCATCCAGATTCACTTGAACCGAAATCTCTGGCTGTACATCGCCTGAGACGCCTTTCTGCGCCATCACGTTCTCAAAGGACATATCACGAATGAATTGCCCCAGGACGCGCATTTGAACCTGTGGTGCGGCTTGTGCCGCTGTGTTTTCTTTGGCGTCTTCTTCGGCCATTTATCTACTCCGGAATTGAAATTCGACACTGCTTATCAATTTGGGCGCGGTACCTCAATGCTGGTGCGGACCTTCCACCCATTTAGAGGGATTTCCGGGTTCGTTACGTGGCCGGACTTCAGTGAATTCACCATCAATCACGTCGTCCTGATTGAACGGGTCTGGACCTGATCGAAACTGTGAGCCGGTGCCCATTTGGAATTGGGTGATGGTCGCCTTAGATTTCAGATAGCGGAACACAGCAACGCGGATGCCCGGGACCAGCAATGCAAAACCAACCGCATCGGTGAAAAATCCGGGGGTCAACAACAATACACCCGACAAAAGGATCATAGCCCCATGTGCAAGCGGTTCGGTCGGGTCGTCCAATTCGGCAAAGGATCGTTGTAGATTGGCCAATGCCGTGCGACCTTGTGTCCGGACCAATACAGTGCCCAGAACGGCGGTCAGGACTACGATTGCAAGCGTTGGCCATAGTCCGATCAGCCCGCCAACTTGTATGAACAGGGCGATCTCAATGATCGGAACTAATAAAAAAGCCAAGAACAGGTACATTTGCGGTATCCTTTAGCATGTGCCGGGCTGTGGACTTGCGCCCAACTGTCACCTACATAGTGGCTTGAGGCCGGGTTCACAAAGTCCTGGCGCTGAAAAGAGTATGAAATGAGCGACAACCCTATGATCCAGTTGCTGGTCCTGGCCGGAATTGCCGTTTTCCTGATCCTGCGTCTGAAAAGCGTATTGGGCACACGCGAAGGGTTTGAAAAACCACCCCTTCAACAACAGCCAGATACCAATGGTACGCGTCGTGATTTCGAGGTCATTGATGGCGGGCCGGATCACGATATTACTGACCATGTAGCGGAAGACAGCGAACAAGCGCAAACTCTGGCCGCGATGAAGCGGGTTGAGCCCAGTTTTTCCGTTAGCGAATTTGTTCAGGGTGCGCGCGGTGCCTATGAGATGATCGTGATGGGGTTCGAAAAAGGCAATCTGGACGAGATTCAACCTTTCTTGTCCGAAGAGGTTTTTGACAGTTTTGTCTCTGTGGTCGCTGATCGCGAAGACAAGGGCCTGACCATCGAAGCCGAATTTGTCGGCGTACGTGAAACTACTCTGGCAGATGTTTCGTTCGACAAGGACAGCAATCAGGCCGAGATCACCATGCGCTTTATCGGTGAGCTGACCTCGGTCGTGCGTGATCGCGGAGGGGATATCATCGAAGGCAACCCCAATACGGTTAAACGCCAAAAGGACAGCTGGACCTTTGCTCGTGTAATGGGCGCGGACGATCCGAACTGGCTACTTGTTGCCACGGACGCATGATTGCAGCGATTCGGTCGCTTCTACTGGGGGTCGTCATGACCACTGCCAGCGCCGCCGGAGCCGAGGCGACGCGATCCATCCTGTCATTTGATAACCTTGATGGCTGGGCTGCCGATGATCACGGGGCAGCCCTTTCAGTTTTTCTGAACACCTGCGGCGATCTGAAGGATCCGGATTGGCAGGCGCTGTGTGGCGTTGCCCGGACCTATGAACCTCAGGCCGCACGGTCGTTTTTTGAGCTGTTTTTCCGACCGGTTCTGGTTGAAGGCGGCGATGACGCGTTGTTCACAGGTTATTTTGAACCCGAACTGGACGGCTCTAAATATCCAACCAGCAAATACCGCTATCCGCTCTACCGGATGCCTCCGGAGGCGCGAGGCGCTGATCGGTGGCTTAGTCGCCGCGAATTGCTGACCGGGGACGCGATGACGGGCCGCGGGCTTGAGATCGCATGGGTCGATGACCCGGTCGAGTTGTTCTTTCTGCAAATTCAGGGTTCCGGTCGTATTCGCTTGCCCGATGGCAGCGCGCTACGTGTGGGATATGGCGGAGCGAACGGACACCCTTATCGTTCAATCGGAGCCGAGTTGATCCGTCGCGGGGCGCTGGGCGCGCACGAGGTCAGTGCGCAGATGATCCGGGCCTGGGTGCGCAAAAACCCCGAAGCCGGTGCCGAGTTGTTGTTTCACAACCCCTCTTATGTGTTCTTTCGTGAAGTGAACCGGGTTGCCCCAGAACTCGGACCTCTGGGGGCCATGAATCGCTCGGTCACCACGATGCGCAGCATCGCGGTGGATCCGGCATATACGCCCCTCGGGGCGCCGGTTTGGGTTGAGAAGGATGGCAAGGCCCCGTTACGGCGATTAATGATCGCGCAGGATACCGGTTCAGCCATTAAGGGTGCCCAGCGGGCGGACATTTTCTTTGGTACTGGGGATGAGGCGGGGCAAGCTGCTGGCCGTCTGAAAGACCCCGGTCGTATGGTCGTGCTTTTGCCGATTCAGCGAGCCTACGCCCTGTTACCGGATGAATTCTGATGACACGGCGCAAACTGACGTCAGAAGAGATCGAGCTGTGGCGCAAGGTCACCAAACAAGCTGAACGATTGCACCCCGAAATACCGCAGACCATCCACCCCACGACGTTGCCAAAACCCAAACCGACCAAGACTCCAAAGGCGCGCATCGAAGCGTTTGAGTTGGGCCAGACAGCGCAATCCAAACCCACGCGGAATAATCTCAAGCCCTCAATCACCGAAGGATTGCGGGCAAATCCTGTACAAATGGATACTAAGGCATTTGCGCGCATGAAACGTGGCAAGCTAAAGCCTGAGGGCAAGCTGGACCTGCATGGGATGCGTATGAGCGCGGCCCATCCTACTTTGGTGCGTTTTATCCTGACGGCGCAGGCGCAAGGCAAGCGGTTGGTGCTGGTTATTACTGGCAAGGGAAAGGATCGCGACGAGCCCGGGCCAATTCCGACCCCGCGCGGTGTTTTGCGCAATCAAGTGCCACACTGGCTTTCTATTCCACCCTTAACGCAGGCGGTGATGCAGGTGACGCCCGCACATATCAGTCACGGTGGCGATGGGGCTTACTACGTGTACCTCAGGCGGGTTCGCTAACCCGGTTGAAGTGCGCGGGCTATGCCGATCCGAACCAAGCCGCAGACGCACAAGAAGAATGCTGCGATCCAGAAGAATTGAGTGTTCAGTGAAACGCCTTTGTCGATCAACATACCGGTCAAAGCCGGTCCGATTGCTGAACCCAGAACCATCACTGCAGCGGCCATGGCCTTGATTGCTCCTATGTGGCGCGTGCCATAGAACTCGGCCCAAAAGGCGCTGGGCAATGGATTATGCGCACCAGCTGTCAGGGCGAGGAAAACCATTCCAATCAATGCCCCGCCAATCGAAGTTGAGACCGACAGGATGGCAAATCCGACGGCCATCGGTAATTGATAGTAGGGCATCATCCGGGCCGTGCCCCATTTGTCCAACGCCCAGCCCGCTGCAAACATCGATAGAATCGAAACCCCTGTGAAGACCGGAAACAGAGCGACCAGTTGTATATGTGGCCAGCCTTTGATTTCGGCGAGATGCACCTGATGAAAAAAGAAGGCGGTGATAAAGGCCGAAGGCGCAAGGATTGCGGGTGTCATAAACCAGAACAACGGGTTCAACAGCGCCTCGCGGCGCGTCCATTGGCGACCCTGCATGCCGACAGACGAGGCATTGGTCGCCAAGCTTTGCGGTGTTCGTTCCTGACGCAGCAACCGGATCAGTACGGGAATACCCAAAAGGGTTATGCAAGCTGCAAGCCCCCATAACCAGCGCCAATCCAGAAACGCCAGAGCAGCAACGAATGTCAGGGGCAAAAGTGCCTCTCCGATTGCATACCCCAATGTTGCGATCGACAAAGCCTTGCCTCGTGTCGCTGTAAACCAGCGCGCCATCGCGACGGCCGCAAGATGGCTGCTCATCCCCTGACCGAGAAGTCTGAGAAAGAAGACCACAACGGGCAACAGAATAAGCCAAACATTCAGTGCCATTGCCAACGCGGCCAATGCCAGGCCGGTCAAAACCGCAGGGCCCAGCACACGTACGCGAAAGATATCAGTAAGACCTCCGGCCCAGATCATCACCAAAGCGGAAACGGTTGTGCCAAGCGAATAGAGCCCACCCCAGGCTCCGTGGCTTAGCTCAAATTCCGCCCGAATTTCTCCTGCGAAGATCGAGATGAAAAAGGTCTGTCCAAAGCTGGAGAGAAAGGTCAGCAGAACTCCCGCACCCAGCCAGTTTGCATTCTGGATCAGAAAGCGACGAAGGCCGGATCGCGTCACGGGGTGCTGACCTGCGCCTGCCCGGTTTCGGTCAGAATGATTTCTGTCGCGCCATCCGTATTGCGTTCGCTGGGAGGGACGAGCACATCTATGCCGGGCCGGTCAGGACCGAATGTATTGCTGACCCTGCGGACCGAGCTGAGAATCGCCAGAAGTGCGGGCGAGGTTGCAGCCACGAAATGGGACGACCCTGCATCGCTGTTGAATGCGGTCGTGTCGATCACGTTTATCGGGTATTCGGCCAATGCGTCAGCCGAACTGATATTGCCCAGTCTCTTACTGTCCGCAGTACCGCGCAACCGCGCCGACAGGTTTAGGATCTTATCTTTCCTGGATACCATCACCACAAACGGATCTGGCGGGTTTTTGATACTGTTCATCTGTGACCTAAACAGATCGACATCCAGATCGGGCGAGATCAGGATAACCCCCTCCAGATTGCGGTTTGACCAGCCGGGTTCACGCAGTTCGGCTTGTCGCATCATTTCCATCGACAATGCGCTACCCATCGAATGCGCGATTAGGATAACCCGTTTGACACCCATTGATTTGAGCAGCCGGATCGTCTGCTCCAACCCATCGCGGGCAAACAGCATACTGTCCAGATCATAGGCATATCCTGTTCCGCGCGCCTGGCTGGGCCAGGAATAGATCAGAGTGGTTCCGGGGATACCGATATCATGGCTTAGCTGGGCTGCACGAAAGGCAGTTTCGGTTTGCGTTGCGTTATAGCCGTGGACAAAGATCACCACATCATCCACACCACGCAACCGGGTCTTTAGATCTTGCGGACCTGAAAACTCGGTAACATCCGCTACAACAAACTGTTTGTTCGGATTCGGGTTCGCGTAGGAGAAATTTAGGTCACCCGGCGTGTGCGACGGCGGGATCGAGACGGTCATCTCGAGATACCGCAAAGCCTCGGCGCGTTTTGCGCCATAGCTTCCATCCATGTCGCGCGCGCGGGTTGTTGCTGCAAAGACCGTTGCAGGGGTACCGACCTTCAGCGCTTCGGGCGTGATCTCGGTTATCGAACGGTCCGCGCAGGCGGCCAGCAGGCACAGGTTCGCGATGATGATCAAATAGCGCAGCACTGTCTGCCCCTACTAAGCAGTTACAGGGCCACGCTACCTTATTCCCGCTCAGCGTCCAGTCTGAGGATGCAGATTACCGGCAAAAACCGGCTGGCATCTGTTACAGAACGTAGCGGCTGAGGTCGGTCGATTTTGTCAGTTCACCTAGATTGGCGTCCACAAAGCCCGCATCAACGGTAATCTCGGCCCCGGCCTGATCGGGTGCGGTGAACGAAAGCTCTTCGAACACGCGCTCCATCACCGTGTACAGCCGCCTCGCACCGATATTTTCAATGCTCTGATTCACATCAGCGGCGATACGGGCCAAGGCTGCGATTCCGTCTTCGGTGAAGCTGACCGTGACCTCTTCGGTACCCATCAAGGCGGTGTACTGGAGGGTCAGAGCATTGTCGGTTTCAGTCAGAATGCGCACGAAGTCTTCTTCGGTCAGCGCTCGCAGTTCCACGCGGATCGGCAGTCGACCCTGAAGTTCCGGCAACAGGTCGGAAGGCTTGGCGATATGGAACGCGCCGGATGCAATGAACAGGATATGGTCGGTTTTCACCGGTCCATGTTTGGTGCTGACTGTGGTTCCTTCAATCAGCGGCAGCAGGTCGCGCTGAACCCCTTCCCGGCTGACATCGCCACCGCGCGCGTCCGAGCGGGCGCAGACCTTGTCGATCTCATCCAGAAACACGATGCCGTTCTGTTCGACGGACTCCAACGCCACGCGGGTGACGGTTTCGTCGTCCAGCAGCTTGTCGGCTTCTTCCCCGATCAGGGCATCGTAGCTTTCGGCGACGGTCATGCGCTTCTTGACCGTGCGACCACCGAAGGCTTTGCCGAATATGTCGCCCAGATTCATCATCCCCATCTGACTGCCGGGTTGGCCCGGAACGTCGAACATCGGCATCGGGCTTGAGGTATCGGACAGCTCCAATTCGATCTCGGTATCGTCAAGCTCGCCGGCCTTAAGCTTCTTGCGGAACATCTCACGCGTGGCTTCGCGGGCGTCGGTGCCTGCAATCGCCTCGATCACGCGATCCTCGGCGGCTTGATGGGCGCGGGCTTTGACATCTTCCCGCATGAATTCGCGGGTTTGCAGGATCGCAGCATCGGCCAGATCGCGCACGATCTGTTCAACATCACGGCCGACATAGCCAACCTCGGTGAATTTGGTGGCTTCAACCTTAATAAACGGCGCGCGGGCCAGCTTGGCCAAACGGCGACTGATTTCTGTTTTGCCAACGCCGGTGGGACCGATCATCAGGATGTTTTTCGGATAGACCTCGTCGCGGATATCATCCGGCAACTGTTTGCGCCGCCAGCGGTTGCGCAGCGCCACGGCGACGGCGCGCTTTGCGTCTTTCTGCCCGATGATAAAGCGGTCCAGTTCCGAGACAATCTCGCGCGGGGTCAGGTCGGTCATAAGTGTTCTATCCGTATGTTTCGCTGCGGAACCTAATCATACGGCGCGAAAACACAAGCCGATCACGGAAAGATCACGGCAACTCACAGACAGCACACGGAAATTCGTGGCGATGTGAATCGTCAATCATGCGGCAACTGCGTCATAACCCTTTGCGACGAACGCCCCAGTTCGCATAATTTTACGGAGATACCTCATCATGATGACTCGTCGTTCACTTTTTGTGAAAGCTGCAGCTACAGGCGCGGCCCTGACCCTGGCCGGCACAACTTCTGCTCTGGCAGGTGGCGCCAAAAAGAAAGGCACATTCGAAGGTCGCTCGAACCACATCACCACCGGTTCGGTGAAGCTGGTCAAAGACGGTGAACGTTACATCGTTGAACTGGGTCAGGACTTTTCGCTGGATGGCGGCCCGGACCCACGCGTTGCATTTGGCAAAGACGGCACATACGCCCCCGACAGCAAGCTGGGCGCGCTGCTGCACCTGACCGGCAAGCAATCCTATGCCGTTCCGCCAACCATGGATGTCTCGGCCTATAACGAAGTCTACATCTGGTGCGAGGTTGCTGGTGTCCCGCTGGGCGTCGCTTCGCTGAAGTAATCACGACTGTCAGAGGTCGGAGTTTCCGGCCTCTGACACGCCGTTAGGTAACAGCGCGACAGTCTGTTACACTCGCCCCAAGATATTGGAACTGGGGGCGTTTTTATGACTAAGATTGCCAAGATTACCTTGCTGTTTGTGGTCTTTGTCGACCTGATCGGGCAAGGGCTGGTGTTTCCGATCATCAACTCTCTGATCATGGAAACAAAGTCGGGCTTTCTGCCGGAAAGCACGGCCATGGGCACAAGGCATTTCTATTATGGTCTGGTGATCGGCTGCTTCTTTCTGTCTTGGTTTCTGGGGGTGGTTTATGTCTCGAAAGTCTCGGACTCCATCGGGCGTAAGAATGCCCTTCTGGTTTGCCTGACCGGAGCACTGGTCGGCTACGCCCTAACCATTGCTGCGCTTTATATGAACAGCTTGCTTTTACTGATCATTGGCCGGTCGATCACCGGATTTACCGCTGGCAATCAGCCGATTGCGCAGGCTGCAATGATCGACGGCAGCACGGATGCAGCCGACCGAGATCGCAACATGGGCTACATCGTGACCGGCGTCAGCTTTGGCCTCGTGGGTGGCCCGATTATCGGCGCGGTCCTGTCAGATGCCGCTTTGCTGGGCAGTGCAGCGACGTTAAAGACACCTTTCTACGGTGCGTTTGTTCTGGTCCTGATTGCGATCTTCCTCGTGACCACATTCTTCAAGGACACCAGAACCGAGCGCGAACCCTTTGTCTTCCGTCCCCGTGACATCACCGATAGTCTCATAGCTGTCCGTGAGCACCCGTTGGTTTTGAAAATCATGCCCGTCTATGCGCTGTTCATGGTTGCCAACGTCACTTTTTATGTGTTCGTCGACAACTTCCTGACCAGCGCGTGGGGCTATGGCGTGATCGGAGGTAGCATGGCGATGGTGGTGATTGGCGTTGCGCTAGCCTTCTCCAGCACCTTCCTTGTGAAGCCTGCACAGGAACGATTCAGCAAGCACCAGATCATCTATACATCATTGGTGGTTATGGTGATCTGCGGCTTTGGCTTTGCCTTCAGCCCAAGCGGTGTGCTGAGCTATATTCCGGTTTTCTTCTTTTACTTTTTCTTCGGTGTGTCCTACCCGACGCTGCTGGGCCTGTTCTCATCCAGCGTTTCCGAAACGGATCAAGGCTGGGTTATGGGCGTAACCACAGCTGTGTTCTGCTTGGCAGGCGGCATCATGTCCCTGATTGGAGGCGGATTGATGAGCATCGACATCCGCGTGCCTTACTACATAGTTATCGTGACCGCACTTATGGGTCTAATAGGGATGCACATGCGTTGGAAAGGGAAAGAGATCAAAGCGCTGTTAGCCTGAGTCGTTTGCGTTTGATTTGAATCGAAATACGCCGCCCCTCCCTTCGGTCGAACGCGCATTTCGATCCATTGCTTTTGGCTAAAACGCAGAACGTCTTAAATCGTTTCGACAGTCAGGTTGCCGTTTGTGTAGACACAGATATCCGCCGCAATTGCCATGGCTTCGCGCGCCACATCTTCGGCCGGTTTGTCGCTGTCCATCATCGCACGAGCCGCTGCGAGGGCAAAGTTGCCACCCGACCCGATGGCGGCCACGTTATGTTCGGGCTCAAGCACATCCCCTGCCCCAGTGATCACGAGTAGATCCTTACCGTCGGTAACGATCAGCATTGCTTCGAGCTTTTGCAGATACTTGTCGGTGCGCCAGTCCTTGGCCAGCTCGACCGAAGCGCGCGCCAGTTGGCCGGGTGTTGCCTCAAGTTTGGCTTCCAGCCGTTCCAGCAGCGTGAACGCATCCGCCGTAGATCCGGCAAACCCGGCGACGACCTCAAACCCGCCCGGTGTCAGGCGACGTACTTTTCGCGCGGTGCCCTTGATCACGGTTTGGCCCAGGCTGACTTGCCCGTCCCCGGCGATGACAACCTGCCCGCCCTTCTTGACGCCGATGATGGTGGTGCCGTGCCAACCGGGAAAATCGCTGTCTGCCATGAATGCCTCCGTTATCCGTGCTGCCATATATGGGCCGGGCACGGGTTCTGCGCAACCAGTTCTCAAACCGCCCAAAAGATATGCAGAAAATGCAAACCGGGACTGTTGAGTCAGCATTTGTGAGATTCAGCCGCCGGAGTTACATGAGGCTCACAACCGACAACGGGTCGGCTGTTTCTGTTAAAAAGGACTACGCACATGGCAAACGCTGTCGCAAAAACCCATGCGCCGCTCGGAGCAGTCACCATCCTGCACGCAGTGGACGTATTCTCCCACTCATTCGAAAATGTTGTCGAATGGTATCAATCTCGCAAGACCCGCAATGAACTGGCGCGTCTGAGCGATGAGCAACTGGATGATATTGGCCTGAACCGTGCCGACATCACCAAGTTCTGATCTAGGATCAGAATTAGACGTAAGATGAGCCGCTCAAACGAGCGGCTTTTTCTTTTTCAGCTCTTGACGAATTTACCCGCCAGATCAGGCAGATATGCCTCAACCGCAGCGGTGGCGACAACATGAAGCGTGCCTGCCCCGGCGTCCTCGACATCCAGCCCGCCTTTGACGGCACGGACCGAAGCGCGCCCCCGCGGAAGATCAGATGCGACAAGATCACAATCAACCGCCTCGGGCCGCTGCACTCCAATCGTGACCTCAACGCGCATCTCTTCGTGGCTGATGCCCAGCTTAGAGAACAATGTGATTGACGAGTGGTGCAGTGCGTCCTGAACAGCGCGGCGCGCGGCCTTGGTATAGTCCTGACCATAGAGGTCATTGCCGGTTCCCATCTCCAGAATGATGCGTTTCTCGGTCATTGCGCGGGCTCCATGTCAAAAGACACAATGATCGCCGCATTGGCGATCACCGTGCGGCCCTCGATGTGGGGCTTTTCAATATCCAAGCCGCCTTGCGTTACCGTGATATTCGGTTGGCCGTATGGAAATACAGCTTTCAGCGCTTCGGTATCTACCTGGTCTGGTTGTTGGACGCCAATCTCGGCATCAATAATCATGGCTTCTTTCGGAAACCCGAACAGCTCTGCCATGTTCACCGAGTTATGCCAGAGTGCATCTTTGATGGCGCGCAACGCCGCCTCGGTATAGTCCTCACGCCGCAACGACGTGCCCAATCCGAATTCTATCAGAACTCGTGTTTTTGCCATTTCTTGTTCCCGTCAGATCAGCACATCCGTGCGGTCAACCAAAAAAGGCGTCCCGCATGAGACGCCTTTGATGCAATTGGTTCACACCGGCTCAGATCGACTCGTCGATCCAGCTTTGCAGTGCCGCTTTGGGTGCAGCGCCCGCACGGTTTGAAACGACCTGCCCATCTTTGAAGATGAACAGCGCCGGGATGCCGCGTACGCCCATGGCAGCAGCCGCGTTCGGGTTGCTGTCAACGTCCACTTTGGCAATCTTCACCTTGCCGCCATATTCACTAGCTAGCTCTTCCAGAGCGGGGCCGATCTGCTTGCAGGGGCCGCACCACTCGGCCCAGAAATCCACCACAACGGGGATATCGGAATTCTTGACTTCGGCGTCAAAGGTATCGTCGGTTACGGCAACGGTCGACATGTCTGTCTCCTGAATGGGAATGCTTGGGCTGAGAACGTAGGTGCCGTTCGGGAGGAGGTCAAGATATAGCGCTACGCCTCAGGGCCTCTGTCACTATATCGTGTGGCAGCCACATGAGATGTGCAGTGCGGGTCCATAGTATTGCGGTGTGGATCTGGTGCTTGGGAAATATTTGCGACAGGGCATTTGCATAGGCCCCCATCTGGCGCAACAACCCCTCGGGGCAGGTTTCAGGGCTGTTCGGAACGGTCGCATTTGATTTGAAATCAATCACTTGAACTTCTGTATCGGTAACGATCAATCGGTCGATCACCCCATGCATTCGGGCGCCGTTCAAATCGGCGGTGACCGGGACCTCGGCCAGTGCATCCGGTGCAAATACCGGTTTCAGATGATCGGCGGTCAGGACGGCCTCGGCTTCGTTTAGCAATTCCTGGCATTCCATATCCTGCATATCGGCCAACAGTCGTGTGCAAAGATGCGACCATTGCTCCTGAACAACAGCGGGTAGATGTTCCAGCAATAGGTGCAGCCGTGTTCCACGGAGTTTCGCCGCCTCTTCATCCTGCCCGGTATCTCCGGGCAAAGCCTTGGAACCCCCCAGATCGGAAGGGCTTAATGTTTCTACCGGCGTTGGTGCTGGCGGCGCTGGCTGATCGAAATATTCCGGCAGGTTTTGTTGGATATTCTGGACGCTATCATGCTCAACAACAGGCAATGCGTTCCAGTCTCCATGTGCCAGCCGGAGTGTCTGGGAACCATGCATCTGAGTGGCCCCTGCGCGCGCCATCGCGGCCTCGACCATTTGATACCAGCTGCTGCCATCTTTACCCACATCTCCGGCTGCGGCGACTATCAACCACTTTTCTGCTCGCGTTAGAGCCACATATAGAAGACGCAGCCGTTCATTCTCCTCGCGCCTTCGTGCTTCTTCACGCGCCGTAGCAATCAGTAAGGGTGAGGTATCAGAGGGCACTTTCCACAAGGGGGTATCCCCTGCCATCATGATCTCGGCATCGCGCGGCGGCTGCCGTTTGCCAGTGTCGGGCAAAATCACGATCGGTGCTTCCAGCCCTTTCGAGCCATGAACGGTCATCACTCGGATCATGTTGCCGACACCGCTCATTTGGCGCTTGATCTCAAGGTCATCAGTTTGCATCCAGACCAGAAATCCGGTCAGGCTGGGAACATCCGTCCGTTCATAGGCCAGCGCCTGTGACAGCAAAGCGTTGATACCGTCCTCGGCCTCGGCCCCCAGCCGACCCAGAAGTTTGCGACGCCCGTCATGACGCGTCAGAATACGCTCGATCAGGTCATAGGGGCGCAGAAAGTCGGTCTGCCCGCGCAGATCGTTCAGAACTGCAAGCGTTTCGGGGAATTCCTCGGTACGATTGCGCAGGGCGGCCCAAAGATAGGGTTCTTCCCTTCGATGGGCCAGATCGAACAATTGCTGTTCGGACCAGCCGAACAAAGGGGACTTAAGGACCGTTGCCAGTGACAAGCCGTCCTCGGGTGTGGCCAGAAAACTTAGCAATGCGGCAAGATCCTTGACCGCCAGCTCCGCACCCACTTTTAGGCGGTCAGCGCCCGCAATGGGCAGATCAGCGGCTTTGCAGGCACGAATAATCTCGGCAAATAGGTCTGAGCGTCGTTGGACCAGGATCAGAAAGTCGCCGGGCTGGACCTTGCGGCGAATATAGGTGCCTTGGGTTTCTCCATCGTCGGGTATTGTCGCGCCGTCATCGATCATGTCCCGGATCGACCGGGCCACTTGCTCTGCCAGAATAACCGTATGATGCCGTGCGCCAGGTCGGTCGACCGGGTCGGTCCAATCGATATCCTCCTCCTCCTCGACCTTTTCGACCACAGGCCACAGGTCAACACGACCGGGTAGATCGGCTTTAAAGGCACGGTGCAGCGAGTTTTTGTGGAACCCGGCCTCGGCACGGTTTTCGAACAGGATATCGACCAGTCCTAGGATCGTACTGGATGAACGGAACGAATATTCTAGCGTTGAATCCCAAAGTTTAGAGCCTGATTCTTGCAGTTTTAGCCCAAACTCGGCCTGCATCCGGTCAAAGGCCTGCGGGTCGGCGCCCTGAAAGGAATAGATCGATTGCTTCTTGTCTCCGACAACAAAGATCGTGCGCTCAACCCCGGATCGGGCCCCTTCCCCGCTGGTGAATTCCTGCGCCAGTTTCTCGATCACATCCCATTGATCTGGACTGGTGTCCTGCGCCTCGTCCACCAGAATGTGATCGATGCCGCCATCAAGCCGGTACAGCACCCATTCCGCCACCGCCGGGTCATTTAACACCTGCCGAGCGCGCAGGATCAGATCATCAAAGTCCAGCCAACCCCGCAGCTGTTTTCGCCGCTCGTATTCAGGCAGGAAAGCGGCAGCAAAACGATGTAAAACGTGGGTTTTCTGCGCAGCCGTCAACGCCAGCCTCTGTTCCCGCGCGGCCTCTACCCGCAACATGAGGGCCTCAAGCTGGGGCAATCTGTCGGCCAACACCCCTTCGCGTAACGCCTTGGTGGGGAAACTGTTGATCTTAGCTGTAAACGGTTCTTTTGCGGCCTTACCTGTAAGCAATACGCTTTCCAGCACAGCGAGGTCGTTCAGCCGCGCATCGACAAAGCCCATAAGCTTGTCGGCAGCTTTGGCGTTGTTTCCGCCGCTCTCTTTCAGAGCAGGTAAAATGGACTGGATCAGGTCGACTTCTCCACCCAGAAATACGCTTTGCAGCAAGGCTTGTTCATCAAATCCTTTTGGCAGATCAAAACGTTGCAATAAGTCCGGCCAGTGCAGAACTTCCTCAAACTGGTTTCGCCTCTGCGCCACGGCGGCGGTTAGTTTGTCAAAGCCGGTATCTGTCACAAAACGGGCCACATCCTCGATCAGTGCGGCCTGATGACCTTCGGCAAAATCCTCAATGATCTCTTCGCGCAGCAGGGCGGCGGCCCGATCTTCCATTTCGGCGAACTGCGGGCTGACCCCAGCCTCAAGCGGGAAGCGTCGAAGCAAAGAGGCGCAGAAGGAGTGGATCGTTTGGATCTTCAAGCCGCCAGGTGTTTCGATGGCGCGCGCAAACAAGGTGCGCGCCTGTGCCAAACGGTTGGGATCGATCACACCCGGAACACCGAGTTCAACCAGTTCTTTCTGAAGGGCGCTGTTACCCAGCATCGCCCATTTGCCAAGACGCTTGAACAACCGGTTCTGCATCTCACTTGCAGCGGCCTTGGTATAGGTCAGGCACAGGATATGCTGCGGCTGCACGCCATCCAGCAACAGCCGCGCCACCCGGTTGGTCAGCACCCGGGTCTTGCCCGAGCCCGCATTGGCCGCCAGCCAGGTTGAGGCGTCCGGGCGCGCGGCCTGAACCTGCCGTTCGGTGGCATCATTGCGGGGGGTCATGTCAGGTCCTCCGGTGCGGTTTCTGCCGACCGATCCCACTCTCCGAAACGGGCGAGATGATCATAATCCCCGACATCCGCATCCTTGTGTAGCATCCGGCGTGACGAAAACCCCTGATCAGGCTCTAAATAGGCAGATATGAGCTCTTTCAGTTCGGCCAGTACCTTGTCGGTTGGCTCTTTCTGCAAGGGTGCGGGTACCTCTTTGTAGGTGCCGCCCATACCGATGAAAATTGCCTGCGCGACGGGAAGCGGATCGAATCCTTCGATACCGCCTTGCTCGGCCATTGCGGCTTCGATCAGCAGTTGTTTGTCGAATTTTGCTTGCTGGCTTTCCGTTGGCGGGGTGCCGGTTTTGTAGTCGATGATCCGCAAAGCTCCCTGCCCGCTTCGATCGATCCGGTCAGCGCGTCCGGCAATGGTGAAGTCCAACGGGGCCAGCGCTAGACGCATTCCAACTTCAAAGGCCACCGGCCCACCATCGGTGCGTCGCTGAATCTCGGCGGATAGAAAACTGTCTGTGATCCGCTCTAGCCGTGCCAACCACAACTTTCGCGCTGTTGGCCATGCAACGTGTTGCAGCAGCAGGGCTTCGGCCCGTTTCAGGAAGTTTTCACGGCTCAGCAACGCTGGATCCAGAACACTGTCCCGCACGAACTGTTCCAGCACCTCGTGGATAACGATGCCACGTAACAGCGCGTCCGGGGCCTGCACTAGCGGGTCCAGAGGCTTCAGGCGTAAAACATGTCGGGCGTAGATGGCGTAAGGATCGCGGATCAGACGCTTAATCTCGGTCACCGATAACCGTCGCGGACGTGCTGCGACGGGCGGACGTGGTGACGGTCGGTGAGCCGCAGCAATTCGGGGCGCTTGTTCCAGTGTTTCTGCCCAATCCAGCCATTTTTTGCCACGCGCACGCATTGCCGCCAAAGCATCGGTTCCACCTTGTTCAGGCAAGCCCTGCAAAAGGTTGGTCATGCGGTTCAGCCAGCGTGAGGGTACGGTTTCCGCGTCATCCGAGCGGGTCGCGCGGGTCAGAACCACCTCCGGTGCACCTGCAGCTTGTTGAAAGTCATGCGCGGATAAGCCGATCCGGCGCTCGGGCAGCAAAAGCCCTGCTTCGTTGCGCATCTGTCGGTTCAACCAGGGATCGGGTGCCGCAGCCTCAGGCCAGCTGCCTTCGTTCAGGCCGCCTAGTATCAAAAGATCTGCGCCCTGTACGCGCGCTTCAAGCGTGCCCCAGATCATCAGATGCGGGTGGGGCGCATCGCGGTCGCGAACCTCCTCACCTGCCAATAACGCGCCCAGAAGGTCAGCGAAATCATGGGCGGTCATCGCGCCGCCATGGTGAGCCTCGCCCTCCAGTGCTGCCATCACCGCAAGCGCCTTTTGGCCGGCATTCTTGTCCCACAATGTACCCGGTTCACCAGTGGCACCCGCCGAGATTGTTTCGGCCAATGTGCGAAGTCGCGCGACCCAGTCTGACAGCGGTTGCTCATCTGGCCGGTATTGATCGCAGAATGCATCATTCACCCAGCGAACCCAGTCTTCGGGCGCTTCGTTGCGAATGGCGGAGGCCGTCAGGCTGGCACTGTCGGGAAAAGGCGGGCCGTGGCGGCGCAGGTCAAGCTCCAGATCGCGGGTGTGTAGCAGATGGGCGCCCCGGTCGCCGCCATCATGGCAAAGTGGATGCTTGAGCAGTGTCAGCAATGCCTCACCATCCAGACGGCGCGCGAACAACCCAGCGACATGGCGTAAAAACCGACCGGGTGGAGACAATTGTAGCGGTAAGCCCGCGCTGTCATCGGGCAGGATATTCCACCGGTCCAACGCGGCGCTGACCTGACGTGTCAACATCCGGTCAGGCGTTATGAGCGCGGCGGTTTGCCCGGTTTCGGCGGCCCGACGAAGGCGCAGAGCAATGGCTAATGCCTCAGCCCGAGGAGAAGACGCTTCGATCAGTGTGACATCCTTGGTTGCACCATTCAGATCAGCTAGATGAGGACCCTCGGTCATCCAGGCGTCAGTCACCGGGGCAGGGCGCAAGGCAAGTGAGATCAGCTTGTTACGCGCAGGTGAGGGCACCTGATCCGGGGTCCAAGGCTGAATCTGATCGGGACCAAGCCCTAGCCCGAGCATCAGCTTGCGGAAGCGATATTGCGGATGATCCTCGGAGGTCAGGGCGTCATCCAGATTGTGCCAGACATGCTCGGGCTGGTCGAAGTCATAGCCTGGCAACACCAGCGCCCCTTGCGGCAGGCGTGCGACGGCCTGCATCAGCATTAAGGTAGTTCCGCGTGACCCAGTAGAGCCCGCCAATATTACCGGATGTTCAGGCGGCGAGATCTGCCAGCGCGCGATCAGGTTTTCGACCACACGACGCTGCCGGGCCTGCGCGTCAAGCGTATCTGCGCCAGACTCCATGAACTGATCTGCGATGCCGATAAATGCTTGTGCCCGGGCCCAATGGCCGGACATGTCGCTGACGTCAAGTTGCCTGATCGCTTCGGGTGAAACGCCTTCGCCCTGCATCTCGTCAATCAGCGCGGCAAGGCTGTCGGACAGATCAAAAAGCGAAGAACGCGCGGCCAGATCGGGTTGTTGATCCAGCAATTTGGCAATCAGCTGCGTCAATTCCAGCCTGCGACGCAAGGGTGGAATTGCGGGCGGGATCTGTGCGAGTTTCGCGCTTTCGCCCAGATCGGTGACCAAAGACAACCGCGGGAGTAAGCAGGGCGGTCCTTGATCAAACAGATCACGTACCCTGCGTGCCATGCGGCGGGTGTTGATCACCAGTTGAACCCGCGCCAGAGCATCCGGCGGCCGACCATCAAACCGTTGACGCAAGCCGTCTACCAGCACCTTCGGGAAATCCGCGCCCGGAGGCACGGCGAACACCCGGGGCAGGGCGCTGGGCTCAAACATCGGCAATCAGCCCCTCGGCCAGATCAATACCTTCGGGATGCCCCACGTCACACCATCGACCAGGGTAGGACAGTGCAAATAGGCGATTATGCTGCAGCATCTGATCCCACAACACGTTCAAGGAAAACACGTCCTCATTGATGTCATGCAGCTCGTTGGTTTTGATTATCTGAGCCCCGCCATATATCAGACCTGCGCCTCGGGTGATCCGCCCGGTGCTGTCCTGAGTAAAATCACCCGGACCGGCATGACCAAGGGCCTGTCCGATCGGAATGCACATTAGAAGCGCATCCATTTCATTTGGATCCCAGTGATCCCTGAGCAATTTCAGCGGGTTTAGTCCGCCCCAGATCGCATCGCTATTCAGGGTGAAGACCGGCTCGGGCCCAAGCAGCGGCAGCGCTGCACGTAAACCGCCACCGGTGTCCAGAATGCGCGGATCTTCGAGCGACAGCGCCACGTCGTGGCCCGCCAGATGATCGGCAATCTGGTCGGCGCGATAATGCAGGTTGGCGACAACACGTAATGGTCTCAGCGCATCGACCAAATCCAACGCATGGTCTATCAAAGGTCGCCCGGAGACCTTAATCAATGGCTTTGGTCGGTCTTTGGTCAATGCCCCCATACGGGTGCCGAAACCGGCAGCAAACAGCATTGCAGCTTGGGGTGTAGCGGTCATTGCGACCTCAGCTTTGCAAGGTTCTCCGGGCTTGGTTCGGGCAGGGCGCTGCGCAAAAGATCCGCCACGGGAACCAGCGCCGGATGCTCCAGATCGCGCCTCAAATGGGCCCAGGCAGCGGGGATCAGGTCGACGTAATGTGGTTTACCATAATCTATTGCCAGCCGCGCAAATCCACCCAGAATACGCAGGTTGCGCTGTGCGCCCAGAACCGCATAAGCGGTACGGAAATCGTGCCCGTCAACACCGGTTGCAGTGATATAACGGTCGATCATCCGCATCTCGATGCCGACAGGGACCGTGCGACGCACATCCTGCAGCAGCGACATCAAATCATAGGCGGGATGCCCTAACATCGCGCTTTGGAAATCCAGCAGCCCTACACGCGCCAGACCGTCTCGATCAGGCATCCAGATCAGATTTTCTGCGTGATAATCGCGTTGCACAACAACCCGTGTCCCGCCGGTTTCGCGGTGCAGGATATCGGCAAAGCGAAGCTCGAACCGCGCGCGCGCCTCTTCATCATGTGAACCTTGAATGCCTTGCGCGTATTTTGTGAAAGAAAGCGCCGCAAGCTCAGTCATCAGAGCAGGATCATAGCTATCGAGCGAAAGAGTGTGGGCCGCGTGAAGATGGACCAGAACATCGGTTGCCACGTCATACAGGGTGCGTTCAAGCGTTGGGTCGTCTCGCAAGACGCGGGCAAACAGAGCGTCGCCCAAATCTTCGAGCAGCAGAAATCCGTATTCGCTGTCCTCTGCATAAATTTCTGGTGCACTCAGCCCGATTGAACGCAAATACTCCGACATGCGTACGAAAGGTTCGACCGACTCCCCTTTGTCGGGTGGGGCGTCCATTAGAACCGCTGTGCGGCCAGTGGCGGGATCGGTCAAGCGCTCGTAACGGCGGTTCGAGGCATCGCCGGCCAAGGGTGCATGTTGCGCACCGCTCCATGGGGTCTGCGCGATCAATGCTTCTGCCAAAATGGCCCGGTTTGTCATTGGATCATCTCCAGCCTGGTGCTCCATTTCGGGTCCGACCATGTAAGTGAAACTTGCCGGGTGTCCTGATCGTCGGGGTCGGTTGCGAAATGAACAAGCAAGGCCGATTGCGGGGACAGCGGACCCAGTTTTTCGGGCCACTCGATCAGGCAGATGCTGGTGTCAAATGCGTCGACCAATCCCAACTCTTCAATCTCTTCCACGGATGCAAGCCGATAGAGATCAGAGTGCCAAATGTCCCCGATCTGCGTCTCATAGACCTGAACCAGGGTGTAAGTTGGTGAGGGTACATCCTCAGGCTTCATCAGCGTCGACTGGATCAGAGCGCGTGCGAAATGGGTTTTGCCGCTGCCGATCGAACCTTCAAGAAGGACGGTATCGCCCGGTTGCAATGCACCCCCCAATCGGGTGGCGATTTCCGCAGTGTCCTGAGGGGATTTGAGAGTCAATTTCAGCGGCGCATTCATGGCGCCACAATGAACCTACGTCGGGTTGGCCGCAACCGGCTCAGGCGCTGATTTTTTGCTGCTGCGCGATGTTTTCAACGGCACTGTCTGAGGTGAAGCGAACGATGGTTGCCCCGTTTTGCATGGGACTGACTGTGCAGGTCATTGTACTGCCCGACTTTAGGGTCAGTTCGCCTGACCATTCGGCCCGGTTCTCGCGCGTGGTTACAAATTCCCGGATCTCGCCAAGGATTGGAGTGGCGGCGCAATGTTCCTGCCACTGGCGGGTGATTTCAAGAACTGTAGTAGGCTCAAACCCGACCTCGCCGCCGTCACCCCACATCAACTGGTAGGCATAGTTCGTCGTTGCCAGCGTCCCGTCATCCGAAAAGACAGCGATCGCATCAGCAAGCTTGTCCAGAATGGACTGCATCAAATCCATCTCAGCGCGGAACCTGCGCGTCAACGTAATTTCGGCGGTGATATCTTCGAACAGAAAGGCCACAGCGCCGTCCGGGTGCGGTCGTCCACTGACGGAATAGACCGAGCCTGAAGGTAATGACCACGTTTCCTGATAGTTCCCATCCTGGGCCGCTTCCAGTAGATCATTCATCTGACGCCGCCAGCTGCGGTAGTTTTTGGGCTCTGGCATCATATGCTGATCGCGCAACCGGTCAAAAAAGCTGGACAGACTGGGGCGAAGGCTCAGAAAATCCGGCGGCAGTGAAGTCAGATCAATCAGTGCAGGATTAAACAAAGCCAACTGGCTGTTACGGTCAAAAATGGCCAGACCAATTGAGAGTTGGGCAAAGGTTTTGGTCATCGTCTGCACGAATTTGCGCTGTACGGTTTCCGCCTCAACAATCGCGTTGATATCGACGGCATAACACAACTGACCCTGGTCTTGGGCAACACGGGTCAGATCAAACCACAATCTGGATTCACTGTCTTTGATCTGAACTGAGACACGGGATTTCCGGCCCAGTTGCGCCTCGTCTGAAAGCAGTGGAAAAACCGGTTTGGTCAAATCCGCATCCGGCCCCGAGATTTTCCGAGCCAGAGAAACATAGGCCGCGTTACACCAACGCACCGTGTTGCATTCGCCCGACAGCCATACCGGGTAAGGTGCTTGATCCATCGCTAAACGGGTCGGGTCATTCGGGTCGGCGCGCTTTGCCGATACAGCGTCCTTCAGATCGCGCAACTGGACGCGGATCACTCCATCTATCCATTCACATGAGACTTCGCGGTCAACTGTGCAATCAATTGCGGATACAACCAGATGGCCCCGAGCCCGAACGAGTTCGGGTGTTTCCGGGAAAGAGGGATAGTCACGCTGAAGCAGCCTGTGCAGATCGGACCAGTTGGTGACAGATTCATATCCGGCCAATGCGATATCAGAGTGGCTGATCAACCTGTCCCCATCGAATAGGAAGACCACATCAAATAGCGATCCGGGCGACGACAGCCCGTAATCTACAAACGATTTCTGGTGCCGAGGCAACAACCACAATATGGCAAAACAGGCCGATACCATGCTGATAGCGGCCAGAATGATCCAGTCGGCCATTATTCAACGTCCCTGTCAAAACAACCCGAGCCTGTATGAAGGGCAATAGTTAACGGGATCTTAACTTAGATCTGGAAGGGTTGGTTTGCGCCTGAGGGGACTGGCGTGTCGCCTGTTTGCGCATCAATCAGTTTGCGCGGCCAGATAACCTTGACGATTGCCCCTTTGCGTTCCTGCTGATCTGTCAAAGTCTGATACGGGTCCGCGCCATTGGCAAAGTAAAGCTCGGCGCCACTGCGCTCGAGCAGGGTTTTGGCAATGAACAATCCAAGCCCCATGCCTTCATATTCGGGCCGGCTGCTGCGGTCTGCCCGACGGCGGCGCATGAACGGATCTCCAATTCGTCCGATAATGTGTGAGGGGTATCCGCGACCGTCATCCATTATCGAAACACTGATCTGATCCGAGGTCCATTCAGCCTCGATCCAGACATTTGCCCGTGCAAAATCCACAGCATTCTGGATCAAATTGCGCAATCCGTGAATGATCTCGGGCTTGCGCAGAATTGAGGGTTGCTGAACATCGCCGTCGGCAACCGGCTTCTCTTCGAAATGTACCTGCTTGCCCCGGTTGATATGAGGTTCTGCGGATTCGTGGATCACCGTCGACAACGGGGCCTGCCGGAGGTGAAGGTCATCTTTTCCGGCCCGTCCCATGTCACGCAATATATCGCGGCAACGATCAGCCTGCTCACGGATCAAAGCCGCGTCTTCTTTCAGTTCGGGGCGATCGTCCAGCTCTTCGATCAATTCCGAACTGGCCAGCTTGATTGTGGCCAAAGGTGTGCCCAGTTCATGCGCAGCGGCCGCGACGACACCGCCAAGATCGGTGAGCTTTTGTTCGCGCGCCAGTGCCATATGCGTGGCCGACAGCGCCTCGGACATCGACTGCACTTCTGAGCTGATACGATGGGAATAGGCGCCGATGAATACAATGGCGATGATGATTGCGGCCCAATTTCCGAACAACAATATGTCAGGGATATCCAAAACAAGGCCCAGATTGGTACGCAGCGGCAGGTGAAACTGTGCCAGCAATGTTGTCAGGATCACCGCAACGCTGCCGATGATCAGGGTTGAACGTGTGCTCATCACATTGGCTGAAATCGTCACCGGCCCGATCAACAGTAGCGCAAAAGGATTGTTAAGCCCGCCAGTCAAATAGAGCAGTATCGACAGTTGCAGCAGATCGAACAGCACCATCAGAAAGTTCTCGAACTCGGACAGGCGCTTGTTTTCGGGGAACAACAGGATCGCTGTCAGATTGCCCATGACGGAGACGCCGATGGCAAAGTAACACAGGCCAAGCTCGAGCTGCACATGATAGTATTGTTGTGCGACTGTGATCGCCGTGAACTGGCCAATGATGGCCACCCATCGCAATAGGATCAGTGTCCGCAACCTGATCCAGGTGCTGCGTTCTTGCCCGCGCCAAAGGCTGGTGTTGGAATCCGTCATCTGTCGATTATGTCCTATTGCGTCGGCCCACAACGTTGATAGGAGTGCCGACCGAACCGATCAACAACCTTCGTCTCAGGATAGCCGTCATGCTCCGTCTTTATGCCATACTCGCAACTGTAGTTCTGGCCGTTGGTCTGGGTGCAATGTGGCTGCTGACACGCGGTGGTTCGGATGACAAGTTTGCCCAGTGCCGTTCAAGCCAGATCGCGGGCGGCAGCGCCGCGATTGGTGGACCGTTCGAGCTGGTCAACAGCAAGGGAGCAACGGTGACAGACTCGGATGTGATCACCGAACCAACGTTGATCTATTTCGGATATACGTTCTGCCCCGATGTCTGCCCTTTCGACATGTCCCGCAATGCCGAAGCGATTGACCTGCTTGCCGAACGCGGACAGTCGGTGACGCCCTTGTTTATTTCAATTGACCCTGACCGTGATACGCCCGAAGTATTGGATGATTACGCGTTCAACCTGCATGAACGTATGATCGCCTTGACTGGCTCACCCGAACAGGTCAAAGCCGCGAGCAAGGCCTACAAAACCTACTACAAAGCGCATGACAAAAGCGATGAGTACTACTTGGTCGATCACTCGACTTTCACATACCTGGTCACGCCCGAGGACGGTTTCCTTGAATTTTTCAAGCGTGATGATACCGCCGAACAGATGGCGGACAAGGTTGGTTGTTTCCTTGACAAGATTTAACGCGCAACAGTCGGTTTGACCTTTGGAATGGCGCTGCTATTACTCATGTTAAAGCCAAAAAGCGTGAAATAGCGGAAAGACCCACATATGGCAGACAGTTCCCAGCTTGAAATCGGCCCCGATAAATCGCTGCTTCTGGTAGATGATGACGAGCCGTTTCTGAGACGTCTGGCCAAGGCCATGGAAAAGCGTGGATTCGAGGTTGAGACCGCAGGCTCTGTCGCAGCAGGCCGCGCCATATCGACCGCACGACCACCCGCATATGCTGTGGTTGATTTGCGGCTTGAGGATGGCAACGGGCTTGATGTGGTCGAAGTTCTGCGTGAAAAGCGCCCGGACAGCCGGGTTGTGGTTCTGACCGGGTACGGAGCCATCGCCACTGCAGTCGCAGCGGTCAAGATCGGCGCGACCGATTATCTGTCCAAACCCGCCGACGCGACTGATATCACCAACGCATTGTTGGCAAAGGGTGACGAAATGCCCCCGCCGCCGGAAAACCCCATGAGTGCCGACCGTGTTCGATGGGAACATATCCAGCGTGTGTATGAGCTGTGTGATCGCAATGTCTCGGAAACAGCGCGCCGCCTGAACATGCACCGCAGGACGTTGCAGCGGATTTTGGCGAAGCGCAGCCCACGATAGGTCATCTCATAGGTAAGTTTGCAATTCCTGAGGTATATCGCAGAGCAACTGCGTTTCTCAGAAGCTCCAGGTGTCTTTCAGTAGTTGAAACCAACTAGGTCGAAAACTCGGGATAAAGGGGTATCTTGATGGAATCGAACGCGCCCAGTGCCTCAGATATTCTCAAAAACTACCACCATCAAAGGCATTTTTTGCAAATCGTTCATATGCCAGCATTTGATCCGCCGGTGCGTACATTTCTGTATATGAAAAATCATAAATGCGCCTGTTCAACGGTTATTGCCACTTTGCTGCACAGGTTGAATGCGCAGGCCGGTGGTTCAATGCAGATTGATATGAAAAGCATACACAACCCGCCAAAATCGCTGATCAAGACTGGAAGGAAGGCGTTGGATGTCCCGTCAGCAATTGAAGCACTAGAAGAAAGAACGCGGTTTTGCTTCTCGGTCGTTCGTCACCCGACTGCGCGCACGCTCAGTGCTTTTTTTGGGTATCTGTTAAAAACCCCAGGTCAAAAAGAAAAGTTTCTGCGGCATGTTGGTAGAGAACCAGATGGCGATCTCGGATTGTCAGACTTTCTCGACATCATCGCGCATGACGAAACTGCACGTGACTTGAACCGTCACTGGCGTCCGCAACGCAAAGAAATCAGTTTTGATTTCATCGATTTCGATTTTATTGGTCGCGTTGACGATCTGAATACGGCGGTGGAGCATATCTCTTATGAGATTTTTGGAAACCAAACTGAGATGCAGGATACCCGCAGCTCATTAGGACACTCTTCTTCTTCCAAAGACGCCATACAGAGCTTGACGAGAACTGATCATATGAACCTTGAAACCGCGTTCTCGATGGATTTTGAGATGTTCGAAAACGTAAAAGCACGGTTTAGCTGACGCTGAGCGATATTGGCCGTTTGATCCAAGTTCGCGATAAAAAGTGATATTTGACGAACTCGAAGCTTCTACGAAAATCCATGAACCGTTTTTTTTGGAATCAAGACTTATCTGGAGACAATGCAAGAGTTTGACTGGAGGCGCTGTACCAAAGTTTGGAGACTGCACGTTGGCTAAACACATACCGGCGTGTGTTTCGACGGATTTTGGCAAAGCGAAACCCGCAGTAAAATAACCAGTTGCACTCCTCGGTGCTGTTAATTGCTCAAAGTGGGGCCTCATGTGGATCGATACCATGCTTCTCGCACAATCGATGCAGAAAGCACCCTTCGGGTATTTTCCCACCAAAATTGCGCCTGATCACCGCTCTTAGATTGGTAGAGTATAGATGAATCGAAAGAGCCCTTTTAGGAATCTTGATTTCTGATCGGGTCAATAACATGTCTCTGTGACGCGCTTTAACGGGATATAATACGTCGCTTCTGGAAGCATGTATTGCTTCACCAGTTTCCCCCAAAAAGTACTGCAAGGCCCGAGGACCATATGTTCCCCAAGGGAAAAACTCAGGCTGAATCGGAAGATTCTTCTCCAGGTGTCTCCGACGAGTCGGCTGGTCCCACCAAGGAGGGAATTCATTATCGTTTGCTGAGAATTCCAGCATCTTTTTGAGGGTATTACTGTCTTTTGGCAGCGCAAGCACGCCATTTAGAATGTTTGAGCCTACCCTTCCAAACAGATAGCCATTCGTGGTTATTAGGGGTTTTAGCGCGTAAGCGTCTGTATCTGCCCAAATAAAGTTGGTTTTCTCGAGAAGATGTAGTCGAAAAATGTCGGAATGTAGTGCTGGGCTTCGCCGGACAAAACCGTTTCCAACTCTTTGAAGCAGAATTCGCTCTGGATCGTATACGCTTCGGGCGTCGGCTTGCGTGACATACGAAGGTAAATTTTCGATTGGGCTATACGAAAACAATGTGACCCGTTGACCAATGTCATCAAATGATTTGAGGCAAAGAAGATCCAAAAAGCTCAGGCGTTTGCCAATCCATAGCGACGCCACCTGACTGCGTTCCATAAAAAAACCTCTAAAGTAGTTTTGCGTATGACATACATGAAGCATGTTGACAACGGATCTGAATGGTCACCGTTTGAAGATATGATATCGATGCAGGATTTGACTAACTAAGTGTGAATTAGAGATATCCTGAGCGCTTTGGCTTGATCCGATGTCCAATCATCAAAAAATCGCGGCAATCAACTAATTTTCTCAATTTGCCATAGTGTTGTACGCCCTTCTGCTGCCTGATTAACCCAAGGACGCAGACCGCGTCCGCTATGATCCTATTTTACGGGTTTATGAGCTGTGCGATCGGAATGTCACGGAAACAGCCCTGTGCCTGAAAATGCACTTCCGTACGTTGCAGTGGATATTGGTGAAGCGCGATCCTCGATGACAATTTCAAGTTTGTAAAAAATTTTTCCGGAAGATTGGTATCATATCCCAACTGAGTTGAACTGTTGATCTTCTGTAAACAAAATTAACGCAATGTGAACAATGTGTTCAAATCGTGTTTAGATTCTCTGTGACATCATCGCGGTGTTGTAATTGCAACAATGCCGTCAAGTAAGAGGCAGGTCAGGCAAACCGTTCAGAGGATCAAGCGATATGAAACCGGACATGAGACCAAACCCTTCGCAGAAAGCGATCGAGAAGCTCTTCGAATTAGGCATCGATTTTCCCGAAGTGGGACCACCTGCAGATGCCGGTATGCCTGAGCTTCCTGAGCATGTGTTCCCCATTGAAGCGCCGGATTTGCCGGATCTTACTCTTCCTGAGGAAGCAATGGCTGATATTGAGATTCCTGCGGCCATTTTGCCAACAGATATCTTCGACTTAGGTTGAGTGATCGATCGAGGCCCAGACTTTGGTAAAGGGTGTATGTTTGTCCGCCGAACGTGATGTCATCCGGCGGGCAATAGAGCGATTCTAGATCTGTAACGATAATTGCCAATGCCGTTCGTAAAGATCGTTGCGTAATCGAGCCAGCGGTCAAAACCGGCCCCAAATCCCCAACCGGCGCATTACTGGATCGCCCACCGAGATCTATGGTTTCAAATTCGGAGACCTTGTAGTCTTCGGTGCCTCAATTCGAGAACTGATTTATTCGAGTAAGTTACCCGATCACTCAGGCTATATTGGAAATTTCCGATCTTTATGCCGCTTTAAAAATCAAAGTGTGGGATGTTGTGATCGCTCCGGAATACGCTGCGCATAAACCTTGAGGCAATGTGAGTATGCGTGGGAGACATCGGGAATTGCCAATAACGCGTCCATTTTCGCTCGCAGCTTGTCACCCATCGCCAGCATTCTGTCATCCACGATACTGTTTTGATTGTATTTCTTCCAATACCGTTCGCGAAACCGGCTGTACCGGTCAGGTGCATCAATTGGTTTAGTGCCCTGACCCCGCAGGCGCTTTAGCTCGAAACTGTCGCGTGTTTTCACCGGGTAGTGAAAAACGGCCGCCCAATCGTGCGAGACAAGATGTTCGGGTACCGCTCCGAACGCGTGTCGCCGACGCACGCCAGAGCGATAAATATCGTCATGCATGGGATGCCCGGATGCATTGACGAATTGCCCCCCGTCTTGCTGAAACCCTTTAAATAAATGGGGTCGATGAATACCGAACCCGCGTATCTTTTCGGAGGTCTGAAAGAGCGTCTTATAGCGTTGATGCAGGCGATGGTCATTCTCGGCGCGTCTCAGAAAGCGCTGGGTGATCAGTCCGGGCTCCCAGGTCGCATGATGCCCGTCTCCGAAGATCAGCCAGTTCACCGCGATACCTTCCGCTTTTCCATGACAGCGATTGATCAGATCTGAGACTTGATTGTTAGGACCTGAACAGTAGAGGAATTCGTCACTATCGAGCCACATCAACCAATCGGCATAAATGAGCGATGGATGCAAATAGGCTTTTTCAGCGGCCTCATGTTGGGGGATATCGCCCGGTTTCAGATCTTGTAAAACATGAGAAATAACCCCGTTTTTATCAAGCACATCAAGCAGCTCGGTCGTACCGTCGGTTGAATCATTGCTGTAGATCAGGATCGGATCGAACCCGATCAGCAGATGATAAGCGACCCACTCAAGAATAAATGGCCCTTCATTCTTTGCACAGGAAAACAACCCAACATTCATGCCGGTTCGACCCTAGGCTTGTTTATGGTCGGTGATCCTTGAGGCACAGCCTACCTTCTGAATATGATATTGCGCTGGGTTTGAAAGGTATTTTCATATCCACGAGCCGCCAGAGCAGCAAACAGGCTTTTCGTACCTTTACCGAGATTGACAGTTTCCAGTTGCAAATAGCACGGGAGCGCGTCGTCGTCGGCAGCCGCAAGGAACGGCGTGAGGATGCGCGGCTCGTGCCCTTCAACATCCAGCTTGATAAAGTCCGCTCCATATAGATGTTTTAACTCCAACAGTGTTCGGGTTTGCACTTGAATGAGTTGGTATTTTGACTTGTCCACGCGTGCCATGTCATTCGTCAATCGCCCTTCACCCAGATTGGTGGCCGTATCGCCGCGAAGCTCTATCGAAAGCGCAGCGTTGCCAGATTCGCCCGAAATAGCGAACGTGTTCAGATCGACGTTGCCGAAACCGTTCAACGCACAGTTTCTAGACATGCGATCCGCAAGCACCGGGTTTGGCTCGAACGCAAAAATCTGAGAGTCTGGGCCGACGATTGACGCAAAGAACAACGAGTAAAGACCAAAATTAGCGCCAATATCCAAGACCTTGAGTGTTTTCCCTTCAAAGGTCTCTTTCAGCCAATTCAACTCAAGCTCTTCCGGAGATCGACCTTTTCGCCAGAGTACAAACTCACTGAAATTGTCATAGGGATGCAGATGGATGTTCAAGTTTCGGTAGGTGACCATCTGTGGCAGTAGTGATTTTCGGATCAGATTGCGCACCCGACCGCGGCCTGTGAGGTTGTAGGCCTCACGTAAGCAGGCGTTGGCGTAATCCAATCGCACCTTCGGTACCGATACCTGACTGTCTGCATCGCTCATTAGAACCTGTGCCCGGCTATAGTCTTGTTTTGATGGCAAATTAGCACAGGCCGCAACTCCGATCTATCGGTGACTTAGAGGCTGTCCAGCAACTCCTGATGCCGTTTGGTATATGCTTCTCTTACCTCGATGGGAGGGCGCAGCTTGATCTGCAGCCCCTCCAGAATTGGCTTGTCGGGGCGGCCGAAGAATTTTGTCGCCTCAGCATCTGAAAAGCCCGCGATTTGTGTCGCCTCCATCCAGGCGCTGATCTTGTCGGCTTTCTTGATCTGGCGCTTCACCGTTTGCGGTACCGCAGCGGGCAAGCCAAAACGGATATGGATTGCAGCTGCCAACCGGTCGTCCAGCGCGCCATAATCCGGGCCGACCGCAGATTTGACAGGGGAAATCATGTCTCCGATCACGTATTCTGGCGCGTCGTGTAACAGTGCCGCTAACCGCCATTTTGTTGGTGAATTTGGTGCGATGCGGCCAAAAAGCTGTTCCACCAGCAAGGAATGTTCGGCCACCGAATAGGCGAAATCCCCGTTGGTCTGACCGTTCCAGCGTGCTACGAAGGCCAGCCCGTGGGCGATATCTTCGATCTCGATATCCACCGGTGTCGGGTCCAGCAAATCCAGCCGCCGTCCCGACAGCATTCTTTGCCACGCTCTGGGTTGTGTTGCCATTTTGCCATGCCTTGTGAACTAGGACACGTTCAATCCGTGTTCTTGTGCTATGATGTACCTGTCTGGATCACATGCTGCCAACAGTTTCTTGAGCATTCGTGCTTTGAACCGGTGCGATACGATCCCGACATTAAGGACTGAGGGGGGTGCAGACTCCTCCCAGTTGCGCCCCTCTCGAAGCGAAACTCGTATCGAAAGGAGCTTGTTATGTTCAAGCGTTTATTTGCTACCGCCCTCGCCTTTGGAATGGCTGCAACTGCACCGCCTGCGTTTGCACAGAATTGTGCAGAACGCGAGCACGTGATTACCAAACTGCAAGACAGTTATGCCGAGGAATTAGCCTTTGGTGGTCTTCAGAAGTCGCGTGGCGCACAGTCGGTCATGGAGGTTTGGACCTCGAAGGAAACAGGAAGCTATACCGTCCTGGTGACCCAAGCAAACGGCATCAGTTGCATTGTCGCCGTTGGCACGGATTTTTTTGAAGCGATCCCAAAGATCAAGGTTGAGGGTACGCCAAGCTGATATTTTCAGTGTCAGGAATTAACCCCGGCCACCTGCGTTGCCACCTGCCCCAATGAATGCTAGGGCAGCCCGGATCAAGATTTACCGGAGTGGAGCACCTAATGGCCGGGGACTATATCGTCAAAGACATTTCGCTGGCCGGGTTTGGCCGCAAAGAGCTGGATATCGCCGAAACGGAGATGCCAGGCCTGATGGCCCTGCGCGCAGAATATGGTGAGAGCAAACCACTGAGTGGTGCCCGGATCGTGGGTTCGCTGCACATGACCATTCAGACCGCAGTTCTGATCGAAACGCTAGTTGCGCTTGGCGCGGATGTGCGCTGGGCATCGTGCAATATCTTTTCAACGCAGGATCACGCGGCCGCTGCAATTGCGGAGGCCGACATCCCGGTCTTCGCGATCAAAGGCCAGACGCTGGAAGAGCATTGGGAATACCTGGACAAATCCTTCCTGTTCGAAGATGGCCCGAACATGATCCTCGACGATGGTGGCGACGCCACGCTGTATATCCTGCTGGGCGCACGTGCCGAGGCAGGTGAGGACATCATCCCAGTTCCGGGTTCGGAAGAAGAAGAAGTGATCAAAAAACAGATCGCCAAGCGCATGGCCGCTTCTCCTGGCTGGTTCACCAAAATGCGCGACCAGATCCAAGGCGTGTCCGAGGAAACCACCACCGGAGTGAACCGCCTGTATCAGCTGGTGAAAGACGGCCACCTACCGTTCCCGGCGATCAACGTGAACGACTCGGTCACCAAGTCGAAATTCGACAATAAATACGGCTGCAAGGAATCGCTGGTGGATGGCATCCGCCGCGCCACTGACACCATGATGGCCGGAAAGGTTGCCGTTGTCTGTGGCTATGGCGACGTGGGCAAAGGCTCGGCCGCTTCGCTTCGTGGTGCAGGTGCCCGTGTGAAGGTGACCGAAGTTGACCCGATCTGTGCCCTGCAGGCTGCGATGGACGGGTTCGAAGTCACCCTGTTGGAAGACGAAGTCGCAAACGCGGATATCTTCATCACCACCACCGGCAACAAAGACGTGATCCGCATCGAGCATATGCGCGAGATGAAAGACATGGCCATCATCGGTAACATTGGCCATTTCGACAACGAAATTCAGGTGGCCAGCCTGAAGAATCACAAATGGACCAACATCAAGGAACAGGTGGATATGATCGAGATGCCTTCGGGCAATCGTCTGATCCTGCTGTCCGAAGGTCGCTTGCTGAACCTCGGCAACGCCACAGGGCACCCTTCGTTCGTGATGTCGGCCTCATTCACCAACCAGGTTCTGGCGCAGATCGAGCTGTTCACCAAGGGCGATCAATACAAGAACGAAGTCTACATCCTGCCCAAGCATCTGGACGAAAAAGTCGCCCGTCTGCATCTGGACCGGATCGGCGTGAAGCTGACCCAGATGGACAGCGAACAGGCGGCCTATATCGGCGTAAAACCCGAAGGCCCCTATAAGCCGGAACACTACCGCTACTGATTGTAACAGACGCATGAGCGAAGAACCGAGACGCCGCCGAATCCTGCTTTCGGTGGCGTCTTTTCTTTTTGGTCTCGTAACGCTGTTGATCCTTTTGGGCGGCGGTGGTTGGTGGCTGCTGGCCCATCCCAACACTCCGGTGCCGCCGCATTGGAACCCTCTGCGCGATCTGACCGTAACCGCCCCGGTGACTCCGGTCACAACCTATCAGTTGAACCGCGCACTGGCGGATGACGCCTTGTGCCGCGCCGCTCTGGCTGAGGCCGAGGTTCAGTTTGAACCGTTGGACGATCTTGTCGTGGACGAGAACTGTGGGATTGCGGGGCGTGGCCGGTTGACCAACTTGGTGAAAGCACGGATCACGGCGATTGAGACCCGGTGCGCCACCACCTTACGGCTTGCCATGTGGGAACATCATGTGGTGCAGCCCGCCGCGCAGAAGGTGTTGGGCACCACAGTCAGCCGATTGCGCCAGATCGGCAGCTATAATTGCCGCCGGATGCGCACTGCGCAAGGAGAAGACGATGGTTGGAGCAGTCACGCCACCGCGGACGCGATCGACATTGTCGGGCTGGACCTGTCGGACGGGCGCAGCTTGAACCTGCTGTCTGACTGGGGCACCGACGGCCCCGAGGCCGATTTTCTGCGCCAGATTGGGCGCGGAGCCTGTGACTGGTTCCGCGTAGTACTTGGCCCTGACTACAACCGCTTACATGCCGATCACTTTCACCTGCAGGGGCCTGGCTGGGGCTACTGCCGATAGTACCTCAGCGTAATGAAGGAATGAAATCTCCACGCCCTTGCGGTGTGAAATCCAACACATTCCACAATGGCCACGCCGCATCCACGTGCCGGGGATGCCAGTCGCTGGGTTCAAAGAACAGCTCGGAACTCCAGAAGTGATGAATGCCATCAGGGAGCTGTTGAAAGACATTCAGGATGGGAAGCTGGTCGCCCCCTTCGGTCTGGGCCAGATAGTCGCTCTGGTAACTCGTCCCCAGTGCAGAATAGAGCGGCAGCGCATTCCAACCCATCTCATCTTTGAGCGCCGAGAGTTTTTCAGGCGTGTTCTGCGCCACCACGGCAACCGAGGCGTTCCGTATGAGATGGTGGATCTGAGAGTTCAGCCCATCCAGAAACGCCGAACACATAGGGCAGGGGCGTTCCACATCAGGTCCGTACATCAGTGAATAGCTGATCAGCGTTTCCTGATCGCCAAACAGCGACGACATAGGCGCACTCTCGCCTGCCAGATCTTGGAACGCATAATCACTCGGGATTTTGCCCCCGTTTGGAAGAGAACGGCGCAGGGCCGCGACCTCTTCAACCTTTGCTCTCAAGTCTCGCTCGGCGGAAAGAAGTGCGTTGCGCGCGGATCGATATTCAGTGGTTTCATTGGGCAGGGAAACGGGCATGAGGACCTCCGGGAATCATAATTAACTAAAATGTTAAATAATAAATCTGAAAAAATCAAACTACGAAGTTCCGCAAAGTTCAGCCTAGGGGGAAACCTTGTGATTTTTCCCTTTTGGGAATTCCGCAGACAAGGCTAGTCTCTTGCGCATCGGTAAAAAGTTCCGTGACAATGAATTAAGGAGACTGGGACATGGGCAAACGCGACGAATTGATCGCCAAATACGCTGAAGATCTGAAAGGCAAATGCGGGATGGACCCCGATATGGACCTGCTGACCAAGGTTACCATCGGTTGCGGTCCGGCGATCTATGACGCGGATGCGTCGACAGTGGCGGCCAGCCAGGAAGGTGAGCTTGAGACGGTCAAGAACAACTTCCTGATCAAAAAGCTGGGCCTGTCGGATGGTCCCGAGCTGATGGAAGCGATCAACAAGGCCATGGAAACCTATGGCATGTCCGAGCGCAACAAATACCGCGCCGTGGTCTATTACATGCTGACCAAGCATTTCGGCAAAGAAGCGGTTTATAGCTGATCTAGCCTAAAGCCAGCTTAGCACCCGTCGGTCCTGCCGGCGGGTGTTCTGTATTTGAATGAAACTCTAAATACTTGGCGTTTGAAGCGCGGTTCTGAAATCGGCTAAGGTCAGGTCATGACCAGGACGGTCAGAACCAACAGATTTCCGTATGCGTGTGGTGAGTTTGGGAGCACGCGGGGTAGGGAAGGTTCTGCATCCGTCAGGGCCTTCCCTTTTTATTCAATCTGCTTCGGTCTGGCCCAGTCCGCAGATCACCTGCCATTCTGCATCGCTGACCGGCTGCACCGACAGGCGCGAGTTCTTGACCAGAACCATTTCAGCCAGACGTTCATCTGCCTTGATCTGATCCAGCGTGACAGGGGTGGCAAATGGCCGGACGGCCTTGATATCCACGCATTCCCAGCGCTCATCATCGGTGGTGCTGTCGGAATGGGCCTCGGCGCAGACCTCGACAATGCCAACAATCGCCTTGTCCTTTTGCGAATGGTAGAAGAAGCCCCGATCACCGATCTGCATCTGACGCATGAAATTACGGGCCTGATAATTGCGGACCCCGTCCCATTCCTCGCCTGCATTTCCTTTGGCGACTTGCTGATCCCAGCTCCAGGTCGAGGGTTCGGATTTGAACAGCCAATACGCCATCAGCCGATCACCTTTTTCCACGGGATCAACTCGACCGAGTCGAACAGCCCGGCCAGCGCATAGGGATCATTTGCGGCCCAGGCCTCAGCTGCGGCCAGGTCATCGACATCCAGAATGACCAGCGATCCGATCATCGCATCGCCTTCCAGCAACGGCCCGGCCTGCGCCACCACACCAGTGTCATCGATATAGGCCAAATGTGCCGCGCGGTTGTCCAGCCGGGTTTGCAGGGCTCCGGCTTTGTCACGGGCGATGAGGGCGATGAGCATATTATTCCTCCTTGAGTGGGCGACCCAGCAGCGCCTGAATCGCGTCGGTGACACTGTATGCACCGCTGCTGAGTTTCGCCACCGTTGCGCTGATCGGCATATCCAGTCCTTCACTTGCGGCGATCTCAGACATGGCCAGCGCGGTGGCGACGCCTTCGACAGTTGTTGTGCTGTCAAACGGCTTCTTTTGACCCAAACACAGGCCAAAACGATAATTTCGAGATAATTCGGACGAGCAGGTCAATACCAGATCGCCCAACCCTGACAGCCCCATAAGCGTATCCGGTTGGGCCCCGCGCAGCGCGGCAAAGCGCTGCATCTCGGCAAATCCGCGCGTGATCAATGCAGCGCGGGCGCTGTCGCCAAGGCCTGCCCCAATGGCCGCGCCGCAACCAATAGCCATCACATTCTTTAGCGCGCCACCCAGTTCTGCCCCGACGGCATCGGCGGTTCGATAAAGACGCAGGTTGGCGGTTGTCAGCTCTTGCTGAAGCGCCTCGCCAAGTTCGGCATCAGCACAAGCCAGCGTCAGTGCCGTGGGTAAACCGCGCGCGATGTCGTCGGCAAAGCTGGGACCGGTTAGCAGGGCCGGTTGTGCGTCCGGCACGGTCTGACGGATGACGGCGACAGGACCCAGACCCGTGGACAGTTCGATCCCCTTGCAACAGGCAACCAGAACCTTCCCGCCCAGCTGTGCTTTGTGAAGGGTCAGAGCATTGCGTAGTTTTTGCATTGGCACGGCAAGCAGCAGTACATTGGACCGCACCGCCTGTTCAATCACGGCAGTCACCGTGATGTTGGCAGGCAGCGTGACGCGCGGCAAGCGATCGACATTTTTGCGCGATTGCTGCATTTGCCTTGCCTGATCGGAATTCCGCGACCAAAGCGTAACGGGGCCGTTTCCCGCCAATGATATGGCTAAAGCGGTTCCAAAGGCACCTGATCCAAGAACTGAAACGCTCATGCCTTGGCTCCTTTCTTGCCGCCACCTAGCATCGATGGGCTGGTTTGATCCAAGGGCCAGCGGGGTCGTGCCATCAGGTCCAAGCCATCCCGCGCACCGGTGCAGAATCTTTCTATTCCTGCATAGGCAATCATGGCGGCATTGTCGGTGCATAAAGCCTTGGGAGGGGCGGTAAATCGGGCGCCCATTTCCGCAGAAACAGTCTCTAATGCAGCGCGAATGGCAGAATTTGCAGCAACCCCACCGGCAACGGCAATAACCGGTTCCGACGGAGAAGCCTCAAGATACAGCGAAATCGCGCGGCGGGTCTTCTCGGCCAGAGTATCGACGATCGCCTGCTGAAATCCGGCGCACAGATCGGCGCGATCCTGTCGCGTCAGACCGCCTTTTTCGGCCACGATCTGATCCCGCATCCGCATCAGCGCAGTCTTGAGCCCCGAGAACGACAGGTCACATCCGGGGCGATCCAGCAGCGGGCGCGGAAAGCGGAAACGTTTGGGATCGCCCGTACGGGCCTCGGCCTCGACCGAGGGGCCGCCGGGCTGCGGCAGACCCAGCAGACGGGCGGTCTTGTCAAAGGCTTCTCCGGGGGCATCATCGATTGTGCCGCCGAGACGGGTGAAATGCTCGGGTCCATGCGCGATCAGGTATTGGCAGTGGCCGCCTGAGACCAGCAGCATCAGGTAGGGAAAGGCAATTCCGTCGGTCAGGCGTGGCGTCAGCGCGTGTCCGGCCAGATGGTTCACCCCGATCAGCGGCAACCCGGTCGCCGCACTCAGACCCTTTGCGCACATCACGCCGGACATCACGCCGCCGATCAGGCCCGGCCCGGCTGTCACGGCGATTGCATCCAGATCACGCAAGCCAATTTCGGCCTGTGTTAGAGCCTGTTTGACGCAAATATCCAGCTTCTCGGCATGCGCACGCGCTGCGATCTCGGGCACAACACCACCATAGGCGCTGTGCAATTCAGTCTGACCATGTACCACGGATGACAAGATCTCGGCCCGTGCGCCTGTGCACTGCCGCACCACGGCGGCAGCGGTATCGTCGCAGCTGCTTTCCAGTCCGAGGACGGTAAGTGTTTGCACCATAGGCCTGATCCGTTGCATCATGATTGCCAAGCGGGGTATCACCCCGCGCGGATGCAAACAATCCCAAGGCCGAAGGCGCCGACCGTTGTATTTGTTGATGACCCGCCCTCGCGCCGCCTCGGACAGGTTCGTTGCGCAACTGCCGGACCACATTCGGTCGCAAGTTGCAGTTATCCATTCACCCTTGTTAAAGATCGAACCGCTGACGGTCGCGGTTGAGTCTGATGAGTCCGCTGGGCTGATCTTTTCCTCGGCAAATGGCGTGAACGCCGCCGCCCTATTGAATGTGGATCGCTGCCTGCCCGCCTATTGCGTTGGTCCGGCGACCACGCAGGCTGCGCAGGACGCGGGATGGGACGCGCAGATGAGGGGTGCGACGGCACAAGAACTGGTGGCCAATCTGCTGAAACTCAGGCCACGCAGCCCGCTGCTTCATCTGCGCGGAGAACACAGCCGTGGCAACGTGGCCGAGCGTCTGACGGAATCCGGCCTGACCACCCGAGAACAACCGATTTACCGACAACAGCTTTTGCCGCTGAGTGATGAGGCGTCACAGGCCGCCGAGGACAACCAACCCATCATCGCCCCGCTGTTTTCGCCCCGCACAGCGCGACATTTTGCCGACGTTTGGGCCGGATCTGCGCCTTTGTGGCTGGCCGCGATCAGCGAGGCCGCCGCGGAACCCCTTAAAACACTGCGTTTTGAACGGCTGAAGATCGCGGATGAACCGACACCGGATAAAATGCAGAAAGCCGTGAAAAAACTCTTGAATCACGTGATGCGGGTTGAGAGCGCGCCGGGTGCGGATTAACTTGGGCAAGTCTGTTGTTCATGTGTTTTGGGAATCGATAAGGGGATTAACGCGGTGGCTGATAAGAAGAAACCCGATCAGGAGCCGGTCGAAGACCCCAACGTAGAAGAGGTGGCAGAGGCCACCGAAACCAAAAGTGAAGCAGTCTCGGATGAGAATTCCGTTGACGCCGAGGATGCTGCGGACGAGCTGACTTCCGAAGCCGAAGCCGAAGCCGAAGCCGAAGCCGAAGCCGAAGCCGAAGCCGAAGCCGAAGCCGAAGCCGAAGCCGAAGCCGAAGCCGAAGCCGCTTCTGAGCCTGTCGAAGAGGTTGCACCTGCAGAAGAGAAAGTAGTCGAACGCACCGTCGAAAAGCGCGGCGGGTTTGTTCCGGCGCTGCTGGGCGGCGTTGTTGCGGCCGGAATCGGGTTTGCCGTGGGCAGTGGCGGTTTTATAACCAGTGGGACAGATAGCTCGGACGCGATTTCCGCGCTCGAGTCGAAGCTAGCGGAACAAACCGATCAGATTGCCCAACTGACCAAATCTCTTGCTGATGGCCCCGATGTCTCGGGCCTTTCGGATCAGATCAGGGCTTTGTCCGACAAGCTAACGCCGGTCGAAAGCGATCTGGGTGCCGTGAAGACAAGTGTCGAAGGTCTGACCGGTAAGGTCGGTCCGTTGGAGCAACGACTGACCGCGCTTGAGAAACAACCGCTTGAGGCAAATGTCTCGCCCGAGGCGACCGCCGCGTTCGAGTCAGAGTTGAAGAAACTGCAGGATTCCCTGGCCTCGCAGCGAAGCGAAGTCGAAAAGATGGTCTCAGATGCGCAGGCGCTTGAGGCGAAGGCCTCAGCCGAGGCTCGCGCGGCGACCAACGCTGCAATCCTGTCGCGTCTGCATGGACAATTGGATGCCGGTCAGCCCTATGAAGAACTGGTTGCTGAGTTGAAAGCCGGGGGTGTTGACGTGCCGGATGCTTTGGCTGCGTCAGCGACGGACGGGGTTGAGACGCTCTCAGCCTTGCGCTCGACGTTTGCCCCTGCTGCGCGCACTGCGCTCGCCGATGCACGCGATGCCAACAAGGGGACCGGCTTGGTTGCCTTCCTTCAGCGCCAGACGGGCGCGCGGTCGGTGACACCGCAAGAGGGGGACGACCCGGACGCAGTCCTGTCGCGCGCTCAGGCGGCGTTGGCGGATGGTGATGTCTCAAAGGCGCTGACCGAACTGAAATCACTGCCCGAAGCGGCGCAGACCGCATTGGCGGACTGGGAGCAGGCGGCGCAGACGCGGGTCTCTGCCGTCGAGGCCGCAAATACGCTTGCTTCAAGCCTGAACTCGAACTGAAGGACCTGCCATGCTGTGGTCATTGTTAAAGATCCTTGTTTTTGTTGCGATTATCGGCCTGCTGGCCATGGGTGCAGGGTTCCTGATGGAATCATCCGGCGGGGTGCAGATCACCGTCGCGGGCACGGAATACACGCTTGGTCCGCTGCAATCGGTGATCGCGCTGGGCGTGCTGGTGTTTGCGGTCTGGTTGTTCTTCAAACTGCTGACGCTACTGATCGCGACGTTGAAATTCCTCAACGGTGATGAAACCGCCCTGTCGCGGTATTTCGACCGCAGTCGGGAAAAGCGCGGATATCAGGCGCTGGCGGACGGGCTGATGGCGCTGGCCTCGGGTGAGGGGCGCGTGGCGATGACCAAGGCCAACAAGGCCGAGAAGCTGCTGAACAAGCCGGAACTGACCAATCTGCTGGTGGCACAGGCCGCTGAGATGACCGGCGATACCAAGAAAGCATCCGAGACCTACAAGAAGCTGGTCACCAACAACGCCACACGATTTGTCGGCGTGCGCGGGATCATGAAGCAGAAACTGGCTGAAGGTGACGATGAAACCGCACGCAAGCTGGCCGAGAAGGCTCTGGCCTTGAAGCCCCGGCACGAAGAGACGCAGGATGTGCTGCTGAACCTGCAGACCAGGGCGCAAGATTGGGCCGGCGCGCGCTCCACGCTGACGTCAAAGCTGAAGGCCGGGTATTTGCCGCGTGATGTGTTCAAGCGGCGCGATGCGGTTTTGGCCTTATCCGAGGCCAAGGTGCTGCTGGATGATACGGCAACGGTCGAACAGCAGGAACACGCGATTGAGGCAAACCGCCTGTCGCCCGATCTGGTCCCGGCAGCTGCTATGGCCGCGCGGGCCTATATCAAAAAGGGCAAACCGCGCGCGGCAACCAAAATAATCAAAAAGGCATGGGAGGTTCAGCCTCATCCCGATCTGGCCCATGCCTTTGCTGAGATTGCGCCGGATGAAACCCCCGATCAACGCGTCAAGCGGTTCACGGCGCTGACTCGGATTCACCCGGAGAACATGGAGACCCGCTTGATCCTGGCCGAGCTCAACATCGTAGCCGAAGACTTCCCCGAAGCGCGCCGCGCGCTGGGCGATGTGGTTGAAAAGCAGGGGGATGCCAGGGCCTACACGCTGATGGCTGCGATTGAACGGGGCGAAGGTGCCTCGGACGCAGTGGTTCAGGGTTGGCTGGCCAAGGCGTTGAACGCACCGCGCGGGCCGCAATGGGTCTGCGACAATTGCCACGATATTCAGCCCGAATGGGGCCCGGTCTGCCAGAACTGCGGCAGCTTCGACACACTCAGTTGGCAGACACCGCAGACGCCTGAAATCGCCAGTGCGACAGGTGTGCACATGTTGCCGCTGATCGTCGGAGCGCTTGAGGATCAATCGGAAGCCGAGGAAGAACCAGAAGTCGACGATCCAGAGGTGGAAGAAGTGATTGAAGTAAACGCCGAGCCCGTCGAAATCGAGCAAGAGAAACGGGCCTAATGGTTCGATAATTCGTTAGGGCTGTTTATTAGCAAGCTCTGAGCTGTAATCAGGCGTGGTGGATTCTTTGCTACTACGCACTATCAGTCATTTCTGCGACGCCAACAGTCCCAACCAGGCTTTCAATCGTTTGGCAGCTCAGCCGATCGGCACGGGTTCCATGGCAATACAGGCCGCCTACCCCGATCGGTCACGTCATTCATATGATCCCTTCTTGTTTTAGTGCGTCAATTTCTGCGTCAGATAAGCCAAGCTCGGACCAGATCACAGCGTTATCGGCACCGAGGGTAGGCGGGGCAGCTTGGGGAGTTCTCCGCTCACCATCCATGACTATCGGACTGCCTGCGAGGCGCAAGTTTTCACCGTGAGCTGACAGGCTCGCTATCAATCCCCTCCCTTCCAGTTGTTTGTCTGACAAAGTCTCAGGCACTGTAAAAACCTGCCCCGTCGGAACGCCGAGCGCATTCAATTCGCGAACCCAATCCTCGGTCGGACGGGCGATCAACACACATTCGAGTTCTTGTCGAAGGGCATGCCGGTTTTGTTTGCGATCCTCACGGGTCTGATAGTTGGGATGGGTCAGCAAATCGTCTCGGTTTAGATGCTTTGCCAGGGCCTGCCATTGCTCATCCCGATTGGCCGCGATGTTAATCGGGCCGTTGGACGTGGCGAATGTACCGGACGGGGCCGAGGTGGTGTTTTCGTTGCCATGGGCATCTGGCAACACGCCTCCCAAAAGATAGTTCGAAACGACCCAACCCATTGTCGAGACAACGGCCTCAGTCATTGCAACGTCCAGAAATGTGCCGCGTGGATTGGCGTTCAAGGCCGCGCTGATGGCAAAGGCTGCGGTCAATCCGCCCACAGTATCTGCCAGAGGATAGCCGACCCGGTAAGGTGCCGTATCGGGGGCGCCCGTGATCGACATGACACCGCTGATACCCTGAACAATCTGGTCATAGGCGGGATCGTCACGCCTCGGTCCGTCCTGACCGAATCCGCTGATCGCGCAATAGATCAGGTTGGGATTTTCGTTGCGCAGAACCTCATAACCCAACCCCAGTCGATCCATGACACCGGGGCGGAAATTCTCAACCAGAACGTCGGCGGTTTGAACCAGCCTTTTGAGTAGCGCCTTCCCCTGCTCGGCTTTCATGTCCAGCGTAACAGACTTCTTATCGGCGTTTTGAGCCAGAAAGCTAATGCCCATTCCGGCCTTGTTGCGTTCAGGATCCGCGCCCAGCACTCGGGCCAGGTCCCCGCTGCCGGGGCGTTCAACTTTGATGACTTCGGCGCCCATCAAGGCAAGTTGATAGCAACAATAGGGGCCTGCCAGAACATTGGTCAGGTCAAGGACGCGGACCCCTGAGAGTGGCTCAGTCGCCATCGGCGATCCCAGCTGCCCGTGCCCGTGCTCGGCGGGCGCGGTAGCTGGGCAGCAGCACCAACAGCACGGCGATGACGAGTAGCGCCAGTGTCATCGGGCGCTCCCAGATAAATCCGATACCATCGTAAAGCTGCATGGAGCGTGCGAAGTTGTCCTCCATCATTCCACCAAGGATAAAGCCAATCAGCAGGGGAGCGAGTGGATAATCTGCGAACTTAAGAGCCGTCGCGCAGACCCCGAAACCGACCAGTATCAACAGTTCGGTGGCGTTGTTCTGGCCGATATATGCACCCATCAAGGTGAAGAACAGAATGAACGGGATCAGATAGTTGCGCGGAACGGCCAGCACTTTGGCGATATAGGGGATCAGTGGCAGGTTCAGGATCAGCAGGACGAGGTTACCGATGAACATCGACATGATGACTGCCCAGAAGATCTGCGGCTCATCAATCATCAAGCGAGGACCCGGAGTAACGTTCAGCGCAATCAGTGCGCCTAGCAGAATCGCGGTGGTGCCCGATCCGGGAATGCCCAATGTCAGCAGCGGCACAAACGAACCGGTACAGGCCGCGTTGTTTGCCGCCTCAGGTGCCGCAAGCCCTTTAATAGAGCCTTTTCCAAACTCTTCCTGCTCTTTTTTTGGCGCGATGTTGCGCTCGACCGCATAGCCAAGGAAGCTCGCAATAGTCGCGCCCGCGCCCGGCAGGACCCCGATGAAAAAGCCCTGAGTCGATTGGCGTCCAATAACCGGCGCGATGGCTTTTGCCTCGTCTTTGGTGATCCGCAGATCTTTGATTTCACCATCATCGCCTTGCAGATTCTTGGGCTTGAGGACAAGGAAAAGCGCCTCGGGCAAGGCAAACATTGCCATGGCCAGCGTGATGAAGCCAAAGCCGGATTGCAGGTCCATGATGCCCATAGTGAAGCGCGGCAGGTTGAACAGCGCACCCTCGCCAACGGTGGCCATGATCAGGCCGAGAATGGTCATGATCAGCGCCTTTGCCACCTGACCTGAACCGGCAAATGCCGCAATGGCTGACAAGCCAACGACCATCAGCGCGAAGTATTCAGCGGAATGAAACAACAGCGCCACGGAAGACAGCGCCGGGGCGAATACCATCAACAAGATTGCCCCGATCGTACCTCCTGCGAAACTTGCGATCGCAGCAATGGTCAGCGCTTTACCGGCTTTGCCTTGTCGCGCCATAGGATAGCCATCAAAGCTTGACGCCACTGTGCCCGCGACCCCCGGCGCGTTCAGCAGGATTGACGAGGTCGAGCCACCGAAAATCGCACCATAGTAGACGCCCGCGAGAAGGATCAGAGCAGCGGATGGGTCTCCCATCGAAATTGCGACCGGGATCATGATCGCGATGATCGACATTGGCCCCAACCCGGGCAACATGCCGATGAATGTACCGATCAGGCACCCCGCGATGACCATCAGTAGGTTTTGAAGCGAAAAGGCCGTTTGCAGACCGATCAGAAGTCCTTCAAGCATGTCAGCCTCCGAAAATGCCGGGCAGTGGGCGCATGTAAATTCCAAGAACTTCCTGAACCAGATACCAGACCGATCCGGTTGCGATCAGGGCCACAGGCACCATGATATGCCATTTGCGTTCACCCAGAATGTACGAACCGATAATCAAAAAGCCCGATGTCGCGATCAGAAATCCGACGGGGCGCAGACATAGGGCGTAGACGACCATCAGAACCAGCAGCGAAATCGCCTGCCCAAGGTGGTAATCGCCAAGGCGGCGGTAGTCGATATCCGCCTCTTTTATTTCACTTTTCTCAAAGCCCAGCAGGATAATTGTGCAGGCGATGATCCCCAAAATGGACAGAACCTTGGGGAAGGTGCTGGGCCATATCGGGTTTCTTTGCATGAAAGGGGGCAGGCTGCCGTCCATCGTGAACCAGGCTGCATAGCCATAGGTTAGACAAATCCCCAGCAGAACAAGCGCGATCCAACGATCCAGCGCCATGGTGTCCCCTCCCGTATTATTGTTGTGAGTTTGGGGGCAGAGCGGAGGACCGCTCTGCCGAAGCCACCTTTAGAGGAAGCCCAGTTTCTTCATCAGATCGCTGATCTGCTTTTCTTGATCTTCAAGGAAAGCAGAGAAGTCGTCGCCCGAGTTGTGGATGTTCACCCAACCGTTGCGCGCGCGTACTTCTTCCCATTCAGGTGTGTCATACATTTTTGTGATGGCGTCCTGATAGGCGACCAGCTTGTCTTCGGGCAGTCCGGGTGCCGCAAAGAATCCACGCCAGTTGACGAATGTGGTGTCGATACCCTGTTCCTTCATCGTCTGTGCGTCGGGTGCCGCGTCTACGCGCTCCTCAGAGGTAACGCCGATGATCTTCACCTCACCCTGATTGGCCAGATCGACAGCTTCCGAGAAGCCAGTCGACAAGGCTGCGATTTCGCCAGACAGCAGTGCCGCCATGGCCTTACCGCCTGCATCGTAAGGGATGTATTTGACGCCTAGCGCATCTTTGCCGGCTGCTTCCATCACCATGGCTGCCACCAGATGGTCCATGCCGCCCGGAACCGAGCCGCCGCCAATGGCGGTGGCACCTGGATCGGCGTCATAGGCTGCCAGGAGGTCTGCCATAGAGTTGATCGGGCTGTCCTTGCCAACAACGATTGCCGCATAGTCACCGATGGTGCCCGATACCAAAGTCAGGTCGCGGAAGTTATGCGGGAACACGCCCGTCAGAGACCGGATTACGATGGGTGTCGAATTGACCATCAGCGTTCCGTGATTGCTTTCGGCGTTTTCGATCAGATAACCGATGGCTTTACCGCCACCGCCGCCTGACATGTTCTCGTAGGACGCCGTGCCCACAAGACCTGCATTGGTTAGGGCCTCGCCAGTTCCGCGTGCGGTTCCGTCCCAACCGCCGCCGGCACCACCGGGGATCAGAAAGTGGATGCTGTCCACGACCTGGTCTTGCGCCAATGCAGGTCCGGTTAGACCAACGGCAGCAACGGCTGCGATCAGGGCACGACGGCCCAGTTTGAATGTTGTCATGATGTCCTCCCATTTGACATCCGGCCGCAGGGCGGCTCAGATTATTCTGAAGTTTAACCACACAAACCTGACATCAACCTGTCACGCGTTAGGAAGCGCCCCAGCCCTCATGAAATTCCTTCTGGTCGAAGATAATCTGGATCTTGCAAATGCGATGTGTGCCCGCATGCGCCTGGATGGTCATGTCGTTGATCATGCAGAGAAATTGGACGACGCAACGGCCTATGCTGAGATCGAGGAATATGATCTGATCCTGCTGGATATCATGCTGCCCGATGGAGATGGCCGGGACTTTTTGCAGCGTCATCGGGCCCGTGATCCGGATACGCCAGTTATCGTTTTGACCGCGCGCAGTCAGGTTTCGGATCGAATCGGATCGCTCGATTTGGGGGCGGATGACTATGTGACCAAGCCCTTTGATCACGCCGAGCTAGAAGCCCGTTGCCGGGCCGTCTTGCGGCGCAAATCAGGGATTGCCAAATCAAGGATCGAGGTCGGCGGGATCGTGTTTGACCCTGTCGCAGGCCATTTGAGCGTGCGGGGAGAAACGATATCCTTGCGCAATCGCGAGCTGCGGATGATGGAGCTGTTCATAAACGCGCCAGGTCAGGTTTTTTCGAAACAGAAGCTGGCCGACAGGTTGTTTTCTTACGACGACAACATCTCGGACAACGCGATTGAGGTCTATGTGGGTCGGCTACGCAAGCACCTTGAGAAATCCGAGCTGAAAATCACCACGTTGCGCGGGCTGGGCTACAGGCTGGACCATGACGGTTAGTCCGGCTGTTTATGGATCGCTCAGAAACCGGCTTGTGCTGGCGCTGATCAGCGGCGCGGCATTATTGGCCGTTCTACTGTTCTTCGCGGTTCGAAATTATGCAGCGCAAGTGGCCCAGCAGGGGCAGGACAACATCCTTGGCGCGTCGGCAGCCTCGATCCTGGATGCGGCTGCGCTGCGTGATGGGCAGCTCGAGATCGATATTCCCTATGCCGCGTTTTCTATGCTGGCGACCCCGTCGGATGACCGAGTGTTCTATGCGATCTATCAGGACGGCGCATTCATATCGGGCTATGACGATCTTCAGCTTGCCCAAGATACGAGGGCTGGCAACTGGACCTTCGATGCGGGTGAGCTTCGGGGTGAGCGCGTTCGGCAGGTCAACGCCAGCCGCACATTGGTCGGTCTGGGCCGTCAGACCGAAATCGAGGTCGCGCTTGCGCAGACGCAGGATGCACTGGCCGAAACGTTGGATCAGATCTCGCGCAATGCGGCCTTTCTGGGGATCGGCTTTTTTGTGCTGACCGCGGCATTGTCTTTTTGGGTTACAACAGCAACCATCGGACAGTTAAACAAGCTAACCACCTCGGTGACCCGTCGCGGACCGCAGGACCTGAGCCCGTTCCGAAAACCGGTGCCCAAGGAAATGGCACCTCTGGTGTCTTCGCTGAATTCCCTGATGGGGCGGCTGGATCAGTCTCTCAGCCAATCGGAAGATTTCATCGCAGAGGCGGCGCACCGGGTGCGTACTCCGTTGGCGACCGTCCGGTCCTATGCCGAGGCGACCTTGCAACGCGTCGAACGCAAGGAAAATCGCGAAGCATTGCGTGCGATGGTGCGGGCTATTGACGAAAGCTCTCGGGCGGCAGGGCAACTTCTGGATCATGCCATGATCACATTCCGGGCCGATCATCTGGAACGAGAAGACCTCGATCTTGTTGCTTTGACCCATGAGCTTGTGCAGCGCCTGACGCCCATCGCTGAAATGAAAGACCTTTCGTTGTCTCTGACGGGTGACGCTTCGGTTCAGTACTCAGGTGATCCGATCCTGTTGCAGAACGCCGTGCGTAACATGGTCGACAACGCTCTGAAATACGCACCCCCCGACAGCACCGTTGAAATCAACGTCACCGCAACGCCTCAGATCCAGATCAGCGTCAAAGATTCTGGCCCGGGGTTTCCACCTGATGAGATTGACACGTTGACCCGCAGGTTTGAGAGAGGCCAGAACGCGACGGGGACCATTGGTTCAGGCTTGGGGCTGACCATTGTGCAGGACGTGGCAACAGCCCATGGCGGCACGCTGGTTCTGACCAATCAATCAGAGGGCGGCGCATGCGTTATTTTATCGCTCTGATATTTTTGCTGCTTCCGCATGTTGGAACCGCCGACGACTGGGAAGATCGCCGTTTGTTCAACGATGGCGCCGAGGGCACGCCCTTGCGTGTCATATCGAGTACCGACACCGTTCTGTTCGCACCGTTCATCGAAGAGTTTGTTGCAAGAAACCCTCAGATTAGTGTCGAATATTTGGTGTCAGGGACTGCCGATATCTATGAGCGCGTTCGGGCAACACCTGATGCATTTGACGTTGTCATCTCAAGTGCCATGGACCTGCAATTGAAACTCGCCAATGACGGGTTTGCGCTGCCTCTGGACGGTATGCCCGTTCCTGTTTGGGCGCAGTGGCACGACAGTCTGTTTGCCTTTACCTCCGAGCCCGCCACCATTGTGGTCAACCGCGCTGCTTTCGAAGGCCAAACCATCCCGCAAACGCGTCAGGGCCTGATCGAAGCGCTGCGAGAACGGCCTGAGGTGTTTCGAGGCAAGGTTGGAACTTATGACGTACGACAATCCGGGCTGGGCTATCTGTTCGCCACGCAGGATGCGCGTGCGTCGGAAACCTATTGGCGCCTGATGGAGGTGATGGGCGGTCTGGGCGTCCGGCTATATTGCTGCTCTGGCGATATGATCCGCGATCTGGCTGACGGGAAAATTCTGGTCGCCTATAACGTGCTGGGCAGCTACGCGGCGGCTCGGACAGAAGGTGAGGGTGCTCTTGAAATCATATTGCCGTCTGACTTCCAGACTACGATGATGCGAACGGTCATGGTTTCTAAGGCGACACAAAAACCTGAGGTTGCCGAAGCATTTGTGCGTTATCTGATTAACGGTACGGCACAAAGTCCTGAGCGCTCGCCTCTGCCGGTCTTGTCTGTATCCGCCGATAGCGAACAGGAGGCAATCGGACTAAACCCTGCGCTGCTGACCTATCTGGACGTATTGAAACGCAGAAAGTTCATCTCGGCCTGGGAAAACGCTGTTATCCAATAGTGATGCACGGGCCGATTGTACCAATCGGTTCCGTTTGCCAATGTTGCCGTCGCATTGGGCGGGCCGGTATCGAAATTGCCAATATGATCTGCAAGACGCAATTCGTAAGCCAGACAGCATCTGTCTTTCGACCTATGCCGACCCCGCAGGATAACGCATCTAAGCACAAGCGCTTTATGAAAAATTGTTGCACATCTGCAGAGGATGCCTAGGACCAAAGCTCAGTATTGCTGCTGCGCCAAATCAAGTTTTGGGCGTGTACGTCGTAACGCTTGCGATCAGTGCATCTGCCCAAATAGCTCATACAGCTCGATGGTCGTTTTCACACCAACCTTCTGTTGGATGCGTCCCCGATGAATTTCCACCGTGCGAGGGCTTATTCCCAGTGCGGTGGCAATCTCTTTGCTAGATGTCCGCGAGGGGTGGGTCAGAATATGCTGCAGCACCTGTTCCTCGCGCTCGGTCAAAAGTCTGCGCTTATCTGCAAGCATCCGACGCCTTGTTTTCTCGGCGCGCAGTTTTGTGCCTAGTTCGAAAGCGGCCTGTATTCGTTCAACCAGCACCTGCAGTTCGAAAGGTTTCTCCAGAAAGTCAATTGCGCCTGCCTTTGTGGCGCGGACCGATTCCGGAATGCCCCCATGGCCTGAGATGAATATGACCGGGAGAGTCGAGTCGCGCCGGTTCAGATGGTCCTGTAGTTCCAGCCCGTCCATCCCCGGCATTCCGTAATCAAGGATCAGACATCCTTTTGCATCTTCATGCACTTGGTTTAGGAAGGCCTGTGCATCCGGAAAGTGTTCGACCTGCATCCCACGTTTGCTGAGGGAACGCGACAGGGCGATACGCACATCTTCGTCGTCATCGACGATGTATACAACCTGCGGATCAAAGATCATTCCTGATTTTCCTCGGATAAGTCGCTACGGCGCAGGGTGAAACAAAAGCATGCGCCGGTTGTTTCGGTGGGTTCATACCAAATCGTTCCGCCATTGGCTTTGATAATGGTTCGGCAAATGGACAGGCCCAGACCCATTCCGTCGGTCTTTTGCGTGTCGAATGTATTGAACAAAGTGACATCATCACTGACGCCGGGCCCATTGTCCTGCACATGAACTTCGACCATTTCATCTGTGGTTCGGGTCATAATGTTGATCTGGCCTTTCGCGACCGGATCACGCGCCAGAGCATCAATTGCATTGCGCAGCAGATTGACCAGCACCTGCGCGATCTGTGTCCGGTTTCCGATCACCGGGGGAAGGCCGGATTCCTCAAAATGCAACTTGATCTCATGCAGTTTCGCCTCGGCCTCCATCAGACTGACGGTTTGCCGGATCAGCCCGCTCAGCTCAAACGGGGTTTGACGTCCGCGATCCTTTCGCACCACTTCGCGCAGGGCGCGGATGATGTCGCCTGCGCGGCGAGACTGGCGGTCGATATCCGAAAGGATCTCGGTCAGTTCAGGATCGGGATCGCCGATTTCATCCAACGTGATCTTCGCAGCGTCAACGTTATATGAGATCGCGCTAAGTGGCTGGTTCAGCTCATGCGCCAGCCCGGATGCCATCTCACCCATCAAGTTGACCCGCGCCACATGGGACAGATCGCGGCTAAGGCGGCCGGCCTCATCCTCGGCCTGCTTCCGATCACTCACATCATCGATAATGGCAACTGCGTGATCGGGTATGCCACTTTCATCGCGGATCAGGATTGCGTTGACCCGCAGCCAGATCGGTGATCCGTCTTTGCGGATAAACTGGCTCTCGATTATGAACTCGGAATCCTGCAGCAGGGTTTCGCGGAACTTGACCGCAATCTGATGACCGTCTTCGGGCAGAATGTCGGCCAGCGTCATCTTCTCCAGTTCTTCCGGCTGATACCCCATGATGTCGCAAAGCTGTTCGTTGGTCCGTAGAAACCGCCCCGTCTCGGGTGAGATCTGGGCCATTCCCCGCGAGGCCAGATCGAAGGTGCGGCCATAGGCGGTTTCGAACCGTTGACGTTGTTTGACCTCTTGCGTCAGAGCCACACCGGTATCTTCCAGCTCACGATAAGGGCTGTGCAAACCTTCTTCGGGCGTGATCTCCCCACTGAACAATTGCTGGCTCTGACTGGCAAAGGTGCGCACCGGGGCATAGATCCGGTCGGCCATGGCAAGCCCGATTGCGCCGGTCAGAATGGCGATGGCCAGCGCGATCCAGACGCCTTGTGTCCGGTTCTTCTTGATCTCGCCAATAAAGTTGTCCTCGGCAGCATAAAGGCCGATTAGCCAACGCAGCCCCGGCTCGGACACTTCGATTAACATCGCCACATAGTCTTGACCATTTAGCTGGAAATCCGTGTGGACAGGACCCTCAGTGTCGCTTAGATCGGTTTGCACCACATCTCCGAACGCCATTTGCGCGATGGGGTCCGCGATCTGATCCACCCGGGTCAACTCGGGCGCTTCCATATGGGCTTCCTGCCGGATCAATACGAGCGTTGGGTGTGCCAGAACCGCACCATCTTCGTTCAGAACCAGCGCGGCGCCGCGTCGTTCAGACCAGATATCCAGCAGGAATCCCGACAGGGCGTCGATCTGGATATCGACACCCAAAATGGCGCGGATGTTTCCATCCTCGTCCAAGATCGGCACGCTATAGGTGATCCCCGGCTGGCGCGTCGTGAAGAAGATATAGGGTTCTGTCCAGATCGGCGCTTTGGTCTCAGAGACCATTCGGAACCAAGGCCTACTGCGCGCCTCATAGGTATCGGTGTCGGTGGCCGCCGTCTCAAGCAGAGTAAACTGATCGTTGCGCCATTTGAAATCGGCGGGATGCTCGGTAGTACCCTCAAGAAATGGCGGAACGTACTTGGTGCGATAGCGCCCGGCCTCTTCTGCGCGCATCACATAGACAAACCTGCCAGTCTCATCGGCCAGATACATCCCAGCAAGCTGTGGTGCGACCTGAAGCTGCTGGAAGAAATGGCTTTCCAAAACGGTGGCATCGCTGATGTCCAGAACGTCATTTTCGGCAAGACGCCTCGTAGCATCTAATGCTTGCCGGGCTGGGTTCAGGAAACTTTTGACCTGCCCGATGACGTTGACGCTAACCTCGTTCAGAGAATTGCGCGATTGCCGCAAAAGCGCGTTTTCCGAGCTGACAAAGGTCGACAGGATGACGGAAAGGATCGCGAGAAACTGCAACCCACCCAGGCACAATGCAAGCGTTGCACGCAGCGACCTGCGCCTGCGCGCGGGTTCGGCATGATCTGGACGAAGTTCTTGATGTCCTGCGTGGTCCAAATTCTGTCCAAACGACCTTATACAAGTATCGGTACCTAAGACGCGACCTGCGGCCGATTACCCTCATTCCCCTATCTTCGAATCCAAGCCTATACGTAATCAACCGTATAGACACCTGCTGTTTGGTTTCGCTTTCCTCTTATTCATCGGGGGGCCTGATTCCAGTGCGATTTTTTTGTGTTGTGTTCTGAAAGGTTTCAGGCACCCCAACAGATTAAAAAAGACTGACAACAGGAGTGTCAAAGTGTTCAAGAAATCCTCAATCACCGCATTTGCCGCGGCGGCCCTGATGGCACCAGCGGTATATGCAGAAGAGTTTATCACGATCGGAACTGGCGGCGTTACGGGTGTATATTACCCGACGGGTGGCGCGATCTGCCGTCTGGTCAACAAGGGCCGGAAAGAGCACGGGGTCCGGTGTTCGGTGGAGTCGACTGGGGGGTCGGTCTACAACATCAACACCATTCGCGAAGGCGAGCTTGAGTTTGGTGTGGCACAGTCGGACTGGCAGTACCACGCGTATAACGGCAGCTCGAAATTCGAAGAAGCCGGCCCGTTTGAGAACCTGCGTGCCGTGTTCTCGGTACACCCAGAGCCGTTCACGGTTGTGGCGCGTGCCGACGCGGGTATCTCGAATTTCGAAGACCTGAAGGGCAAGCGCGTCAATATCGGCAACCCCGGTTCCGGTCAGCGCGGCACCATGGAAGTTCTGCTGGGTGAGATGGGTTGGACCACCGACGATTTCGAACTGGCGACCGAGCTGAAAGCGGCTGAACAGTCTGCTGCTCTGTGTGATAACCAGATTGACGCAATGGTATACACTGTTGGTCACCCGTCCGGTTCGATCCAGGAAGCAACCACCGCGTGCGACTCGGTTCTGGTGAATGTCAGTGGCGATGCGGTTGACAAGCTGGTGGGTGACAACTCGTTCTACCGTACCGCTACCATCCCCGGTGGTATGTACCGTGGTTCGGACGGCGACACATCGACCTTTGGTGTAGGCGCGACCTTCGTGACCTCGGCAGACGTTTCGGAAGATGCGGTTTATGCGGTTGTCAGCTCGGTCTTCGAAAACTTCGATGACTTCAAAAAGCTGCACCCGGCATTTGCCAACCTGAAACCGGAAGAGATGATTGCGGATGGCCTGTCGGCACCGCTGCATCCAGGTGCAGAGAAGTACTATAAAGAAAAAGGCTGGATTCAGTAACCAGACCTGACACGGGGCGCCTTTCGGGGCGCCCCGATTCATATCCGGGCTAAACCGGAGACAAGACGGCTGCAAAAACCAAGGCCGAAGGACAGGGAGATACCAACATGAGTTCCGACACACAGGGCAACCGCCCTCTTTCCGAAGAAGAGCTTCAGGAACTGGTTGCCTCATCAGATGCAGGCGCGCGTGATCCGGCGGGAAATGTCGGGCTGTTTCTAGCGATCGTTGCGGTCTTGTGGTCGGTGTTTCAGGTCGTTCTGGCCTCTCCCTTATCGAATTACCTGCTGCCGGGCAGCGTGGTGAATAACTCTCGCCAGATACATCTGGCCTTTGCGATGTTCCTGGCCTTCTCGGCCTATCCGGCGCTTAAATCCAGCCCGCGAAACTATATCCCTGTTCAAGACTGGATTATGGGGATCGTCGGCGCATTCCTGGCGCTTTACGGTTATTTCTTCTACCAAAAGATCGTTGATGCAGGCGGCCTTGCAGACGACACCGACAAATGGTTCGCCCTTGTTGGCCTACTGCTGCTGTTTGAGGCCGCGCGTCGCGCGCTTGGCCCTGCGATGGCTATCATTGCCACGATCTTTCTCGCCTACGTCTTCTTCGGTTCCTCCGAGTGGGTGCCCGAGGTGATCCGCTGGAAAGGGGCCAGCCTGCAAAAGGCGATGAGCCATATGTGGATCACGTCCGAAGGTGTCTTTGGCATCGCGCTGGGCGTTTCAACCAAGTTCGTCTTCCTGTTCGTGCTGTTCGGCGCACTGCTGGATAAGGCGGGCGCGGGCAACTACTTCATCAAGATGGCCTTTGGCGCACTAGGACACCTGCGCGGTGGCCCGGCCAAAGCGGCTGTTGTGGGTTCGGCAGCGACCGGCCTGATCTCGGGGTCATCCATCGCAAACGTTGTGACGACCGGTACGTTCACCATCCCGCTAATGAAACGTGTAGGCTTTTCTAGCGAACAGGCAGGCTCGGTCGAGGTTGCCTCATCCGTGAACGGTCAGATTATGCCGCCCGTGATGGGCGCTGCGGCCTTCCTGATGGTGGAATATGTAGGCATCTCCTACGTTGAGGTGATCACCCATGCATTCCTGCCTGCTGCAATTTCCTACATCGCGCTGGTCTATATCGTGCATCTTGAAGCGGTGAAGCGGAACATGCCGACATTGGGCGACCGCGTTGTTTCGATGGGTCGTACGATTGGCGGCATGGCGCTGTTCTTCGTGGGCTTTGCTGGGCTGTGCTACGGCATACAGTACCCGATCAAGGCGATCGTTGCGCTTATGCCCGACGCGTCGGGGCTGGTCCTGTCGGCGCTGATTGTTCTTGCCTATCTGATCCTACTTTGGCTGGCTTCCGGAGTTGAGGACTTGGTTCCCGACGATCCTAATGCCAAAGAGGTCGAATTGCCGGTGATCGCCGAGATCTACAAGGCTGGTCTGCATTACCTGCTGCCGATCATCGTGCTGGTCTATTTCCTGATGATCGAACAGAAATCACCGGGTCTATCAGCCTTCTGGGCGACTTCGCTGCTGTTCGTGATCCTGCTGACGCAGAAGCCGCTCAAGTCGATCTTCCGGGGCGAAAGTGACACCGCGAACGCATTCAAGGCCGGTGCTACCGACCTGTGGAACGGGCTGATCGACGGCGCGCGCAACATGATCGGTATCGCTCTGGCGACCGCTACGGCGGGCGTGATCGTGGGCACCGTCACACTGACCGGTGTGGGCCAGGTGATGGCTGACCTGGTCGAGTTCCTGTCGGGTGGCAACCTGATCGCCATGCTGGCGCTGGTCGGTCTGCTGAGCCTGATCCTCGGCATGGGCCTGCCGACCACGGCGAACTATATCGTGGTCAGCTCGCTGATGGCAGGTGTGGTTGTCGAACTGGGCGCGCAGGACGGTCTGATCGTGCCGCTGATCGCGGTGCACTTGTTCGTGTTCTACTTCGGCATCATGGCTGATGTAACACCGCCAGTTGGTCTGGCGAGCTTTGCGGCCGCCGCCGTTTCGGGCGGGGATGCGATCAAGACCGGCTTCACCGCCTTCTTCTACAGCTTGCGCACCGTTGCACTGCCTTTCGTGTTCATCTTCAACACTGACCTGTTGCTGATCGATGTGGGCTGGGTACAGGGCATATTGGTGGCCGTCTCTGCGACCATTGCGATCCTGATTTTCACCGCCGGCACCATGGGCTGGTTCCTGACCAAGAACCGCATCTATGAAAGCGTTGCGCTGATCCTGATCGCCTTTGCGCTGTTCCGCCCGGATTTCTTCATGAACCGTATCGCACCGCCGTTTGCGCAGATCGAACCGGCACAGCTGACGCAGGCCGTGGGTGAGGCCGTGCCAGGTAGCACCATGCGGATCGAGGTCGCGGGCCCGGATTTTGACACCGGCAATATGACCGAAACCACCGTGGTTCTGGACATTCCGGAAGGGGCCGATGGCACAGCACGCGTTGACGCTCTGGGCCTGATGACGCTGGAAGAGGATGGTCTGGTCAAGCTTGACGAGCCGATGTTCGGTACGCCGGTCGCGGATGAGCTGGATATGTTCGACTATTATGCTGACGATGCCGTTCGCATCACCAGCATTCAGGCCCCGCAAAGCCAGCCCGCGAAAGAGCTGATCTTTATCCCGGCGCTGATCCTGTTGGGTCTTGTCGCCTTCCTCCAGCGCGGCCGCGCCGCAAAACAGGGAGAACCCGCATGACCCAAGCAATTTTGTGCGCCGTGGATATCAGCAATGGCGATCTTGATGTTGCTGTCCTAGAACGCGCCGCAGCGCTGGCCGAAATGGATGGCGCGCGGCTGGATGTCGTGACTGTGACACCTGACTATGGCGAAGGTTTCGTCAGCAGTTTCTTCGAACCCCACCACCACGAAAAGGTGATTGAAGAGGCTCATGAAAAGCTGGTCGCCCTCTGCGCCGCCACGCTGGGGGAAGAGCGCAATGCCAAGGTCCGTCATGTGGTGGCCACCGGCAGCGCCTATCAAGAGATCCTCAAAACCGCGGAAGGTGCGGGCTCGGACCTGATCGTGATCGGTGCGCATAAGCCTGATTTTAAGGATTATCTGCTTGGTCCAAATGCTGCACGGGTCGTTCGGCACTCAAATACCTCGGTTTACGTCGTGCGCTAGCTCAAGCGGACCGAAGGGGGCCGGGAAGTTGAGATTGGTTGCTTTCGACGGGGCAGCCAGTTCACTCATCAAAGGTATGGCTGCGGGTGAGTTTGACGTGATTGAAAACGGTTGCCCGACAAGTGAAAAGTTCTGTCCTTTCCTCTTGCTTTAGCCGCGTACCCGTCCGATAGGGCGATATGTTCAAAAGCCGAGCCATAACCTTCATTCTGATCACGCTGATGATCGATGCCATCGGTATCGGCATCGTGTTCCCCATCATGCCCGACCTGATGGACCGCGTTGGTGCTGGGGACACCGGGCAGGGCGCCTTTTGGGGCGGGCTGCTGATGGCGGCCTATGCCGGAGCGCTGTTCCTGTGCGGCCCCATTGTAGGCAGCATTTCGGACGCCATCGGACGCAGGCCGATCCTGATAGCCGCCTTGGTCATGCTCGCGCTGGATTACGTGATCATGGCATTGGCTGACAGTTTCTGGTTGCTTCTTCTGGGGCGCACGCTCGCAGGTTTGGCCGGGGCAACCTACATCACCGCGACGGCTTATATTGCCGACATATCCTCGCCCACTGAAAAGGCTGCAAATTTCGGTCTGATTGGAGCGGCTTTCGGGATCGGGTTTGTACTTGGGCCAGCCATCGGAGGCATTGCAGCCGAGATCAGTATCATCGCGCCGTTCTGGATCGCTGCGGTTTTATCCGCCGCGAACGCCCTGTTCGGTGTGTTTGTATTGCCCGAAAGCCTTACACCCGAAAAACGCCGCCCTTTTGGCAAGCGCGATCTGAATCCGTTCAAATCGATCTTTGACGCTTTCCGGTTTCCAGGGTTGGCGGTACCGCTGCTGTGCATTTTCATCTTTGAATTTGCCAACATGGTTTACCCAACCCTTTGGGCGTTCTGGACGCGTGAAGTTTTCGACTGGCCGACACTCTACATTGGTCTGTCGCTTGCTGCTTACGGCGTGTTGCTGGCGATTGTGCAGGGGGGATTAATGCCCCTTTTTATCAGGTGGATTGGCGATTACCGCACATTGATGCTGGGGATGATATCCGCGCTGATTGGATTGATCGGATTTGGTTTTACCGCAACGATCACCGCCCTTGTGGTCTTTCTTTTGCTGGCCGCCTTGTCTGATCTTGTGCCCGCATTGATGACGGCAATGGCCTCGAACCAGGCCGACGAAGACCGTCAGGGTGTGGTGCAGGGGGTCATCGCGTCGCTATCATCTGTTGCTGCTGTCCTGTCGCCCCTGGTGATGACCGGCCTTTTTCAGGCTTCAGTCGATGCTGAAGGCGTCTACCTTCCGGGCGCACCCTTCTTTTTCTCGGCCGTTTTGGTGTTGGCGATGATGCCTTTGGTGGTTCGTTTGCGCGGGCACGCCTCGGTCTGACAAAAAAAACGCACCCGCAGCGACCCGCGAGTGCGTTGGCTTTCGACGACTTGAATGCGCTTACTGGATTTCACCCATACAGAGATACTTCATCTCAAGGAAATCTTCGGTTCCGTATTTCGAACCCTCGCGGCCCAGACCGGACTGCTTGACACCGCCAAACGGTGCAACTTCGGTCGAGATCAGGCCGGTATTAACGCCCACCATGCCCGATTCAAGCGCCTCGGCAACGCGCCAGACCCGCGCCAAATCGCGGCTGTAGAAATACGAAGCCAGGCCGAACTCACTGTCATTGGCCATGGCAACGACGTCGTCTTCCTCTTCGAACTTGAACAGAGGGGCAACGGGGCCGAAGGTTTCATCCTTCGCGACCACCATGTCGCGGGTTACGCCGGTCAGAACGGTGGGTTCAAAGAATGTCCCGCCCAGATCCGAGCGTTTGCCACCCATCGTGACCGTCGCGCCTTTGGATACCGCGTCCGAGATGTGCTCTTCGACCTTGGCGACCGCTGCGTCGTTGATCAGCGGGCCTGTGGTGATGCCGTCGCCAAAGCCATTGCCCACATTCAGATCCTTGGTTTTCTCGGCCAGCTTGGCAGCGAATTCATCGTAGACACCTGCTTGCACATAGATGCGGTTGGCGCAAACGCAGGTCTGACCGTTGTTGCGGAACTTCGCGATCATCGCGCCGTCAACGGCGGCGTCCACATCGGCGTCGTCGAACACGATGAATGGCGCGTTGCCGCCCAGTTCCAGCGACATCTTCTTGATGGTGCCTGCCGCCTGACGCATCAGGATCTGACCTACACGGGTCGAGCCGGTAAAGGTGATCTTGGCAACCTTGTCGTTGGTGCACAGCTCATTGCCCACACCCGAGCTATCGGTGCCGGGGATCACGTTCAGCACGCCTGCCGGGATACCCGCACGTTCGCCCAGTACTGCCATCGCCAGCGCCGAAAGCGGTGTAAGAGTTGCAGGACGTGCCACAAACGTACAGCCCACGGCCAGCGCAGGGCCGACCTTGCGCGCGATCATCGCGTTGGGGAAGTTCCATGGTGTGATCGATCCCACCACGCCCACGGGCTGCTTTAGCACAACGATGCGCTTGTCACGCTGGTGGCCGGGGATCACGTCGCCGTAGATACGCTTTGCCTCTTCCGCGAACCACTCGATGAAGGACGCGCCATACAGAATTTCTCCGCGCGCTTCAGCCCAGGGTTTTCCCATCTCGGCGGTAAGGATGGTAGCAAGATCGTCAGCGTTTTCGACCATCAGATCGAACCACTTGCGCAGGATCGCGCCGCGTTCCTTACCGGTTTGCGCGGCCCATTCCTTTTTCGCTGCATAAGCCACATCAATGGTCTGCCTGGTGCCTTCGATGTCGATATCCGTCACATTGGCGATCAGATCGCCGGTGGCAGGGTTGTGAACCGGAAAGGTCGCCTCACCCTCAACCCATGCGCCGTTGATATAGGCGCGGGTTTCCAGAAGGCTGGGATCCTTCAGCTCCAGTTTCGTCACTTTGGTGTCCAGCATGATCAGGCTCCTTTAGTAGCGTCGACCGAGGCTTCGAGGATTTACATGGCCTTGGCGAAGATTTTGTCCTGTACCGTTAGTGGTGCGAGGAATCGGATTACGTTCCCATATACGCCACATGTCAGCAGGATCAATCCACGCCTCATGGCTTTCGTATACACAATCTCACCATTTCTGTGTTTGGGTCCTGTCTCCGGGCAGAGATCAAGGTCGTCACTATTGTGAGTATCCGCGTATCTGTTCAATGGCTCGGGCAGCGAAACTCCCAGACAAGGACTTGTCAATGCTTGCTTCCAATGCGGGCAACGCAGATGAGGCACTTTCTCCAATTTCACCCAAAGCAATGGCTGCTTCTTTTCTGACAAAAACCGACGGGCTGTCGAGCAGCTTGATCAACTCAGGAACTGCTGGTGCTGCATTGGCACCAAATAGCGCCAATGTTTGAGCCGCTTCACGCTGTTCCTTGGCATCCCCGCGTGACAAATCGGCTTTGAGGCTCGCTATCGTTGTACTCGGTGCAAGCGCGGCCAATCGAAGGCCTTTTTTCAAGCGATTGTTCAAATATTGCTGCGCGCCAATCCAGCGCACTATAAAGAAGTACTCGCGAACAACTTCGTTCAGAACCCGCTCATGCTTTCCCTTCTGCCATCGATCGATCATTGCCCGCGCAGAGCTCCGATCGCCATTTAAGGCCAAAACCGAGGCCGCAAATGGCATCAATTCAATTGCCTGAGGGTTCCGATCCAGTTCATGCAATATGGCCGCCTCTGCGCCGTTCAGATCATCCATTGCAAAAAGCGCAGCACCTTCAAACAACGCGTAGTGGCTGGGATACGCAGGGTCGAGACGCATTGCAGCCTGTACAAAGGCCAGTCCTTCCTCAGGTTCACCGCCCGCAATCAGGGCCCATCCCATTGTTAAATGCGCCTCTGGGTCGCTGGGTTGCAGGGCAATGGCTTTTGCGGCCTCTTGCCTGGCTTCATCCGTTCCCCGACTTACGCCCTGGGCACTGTCCCAATCCGGAAGGTTAAGACTGACTATCGCCCGGACGACGTGGATCAATGAGGTGTCCTGCTCCGTCAGTTCGCGGAAGTACTTGTAGAACAGACCAATATGCAACTGTTCGTCAGCGCCTGCGAAGCCTGTCCAATGGTGGAAAATGTGCGGTCGTAAATGTGCCAGAGCAAGAGTCGCCCAGGCACGACCATAATCAGGGTCCAACTCGACTGCGCTTTCAAAATGCGGAATTGCAGCCAGATTGTCGCGCTCATTGAAACGCGAATAAAGCTCCCAACCGCGCTGGAATGCTTCGCGTGCTTCGATGGTTTCCGTTTCTACGTTTTCGATTGCAATCCGACTTTGAGAATCGAGAGGAACATCAAGCTCCTGCGCAATCGCCAGCACAATGTTGTTTTGCAGGTCAAAAATCTCGTCAATTTCACCATCGAAACGTTCGGCCCAAATCAACCTACCGTTTACCGTGTCGGTCAGGCGGATATTGACCCGAAAACCTTCATCGGTGCGTCTAAGACTTCCATCGACGACGTAACGAACACCCAATTTTTCGGCAAAGCCTGGAACATCAATGTCGCGGTCCTGAAAAGCGAAAGAGGTATTTCCCGCGATGACAAATAAACCGGAAATGCGGGATAAATCCGTAATCAGGTCCTCAGAAACGCCGTCTATCAGCATCTTGTTGGACGGGTCGCTGGTAAAATTTGTCAACGGAAGCACGGCAATTGATGGCAAGTCTGGTAGCGGGTAGGCCAATTGTGCTTCTGAGGCGCGCAGTTGCCCCTTTTTCCAGGTCATTGCCCCGAAATACCCCATCAATATCAGCACAGCCATAACCGCAGCCAACTTAAGAAACCGTGACGCATTTTTCGCTTTCGGTTTTGTCAGAAAGGGTGCCGCATCAGTATCTATTAAGAAAGCCTCAACCGGTTCTGCGATGTTCTTGACTGATTGCGGACCAATTGACGCAAAACTGAAAGGAACCTTGTTGCGGGCATATTCAACGATCGACTGCGACGCGATAATTCCACCCGGTTCCGCCAATGCCTCAAGTCGCGCGGCCACGTTGACGCCGTCGCCCAATATGTCATTCGCGTTCGAGACCACATCACCGACATTCAATCCGATCCGAAAAACGATTGCGCGGTCAGGTTCGATATCTGAGTTTCTTTTCAAAAGTTCCGATTGTATCTCGACCGCCGCACGCACCGCATCGACCGCGCTGTGGAATTCGATCAGAAAGCTGTCACCCGCCGTGTTCGCAATGCGCCCCGAATGCCCTGAGACCAATGGCTCTATGACTTCGGCACGGATCAAACGCAGCTTGTCTATGGTGCCTTCTTCGTCCAAGCCGATCAGTCTTGAATAGCCTGCGATATCGGCGGCTAAAATAGCTGCTAATCGACGATTTGGTCGGCTTTCCATAATTTCTCAGCCTATCATTTGGGCATTTTTCTGGGAAATGGTTTTCACGGCAGAGCATTTTACGCTCACATTTGAATGCTGCGCGCCAGCTATCTGGATTGAGATGAAGGTCTCAGGCCGTTGAATTTGGGCGATAGATGCCGTCCAAGAAGTGATAAACTGAACGTCAACTCTGCCCGCCAGACGATCGATGGTCGTTGCTGGTTTTTATCAGCAGCAGGCGTCGGCAGTCCTGCGGGCTAACGCCCCTTTGCCCTCAAAAAAGAAAAACCCCGCTGATGGCGCAGCGGGGTTTAATCGACTTTCGAAATTGTGCAGCCTCAGCCTTTTTTCAGAACCTCACGGCCCAGCAATTCTGCAATCTGAACTGCGTTCAACGCTGCGCCTTTGCGCAGATTGTCGGACACGCACCACAGGTTCAGGCCGTTCTCGATGGTCGAGTCTTGGCGGATACGGCTGATGAAGGTGGCGAAGTCGCCCGCGCATTCGATGGGCGAGACGTAGCCGCCCGCTTCACGCTTGTCGATCACCATGATGCCCGGCGCTTCGCGTAGGATGTCGCGGGCTTCGTCTTCGTCCAGGAATTCCTCGAACTCGATATTTACGGCCTCAGAGTGGCCAACAAAGACCGGAACGCGAACACAGGTTGCGGTGACCTTGATCGACGGATCGACGATCTTTTTGGTCTCGACAACCATTTTCCACTCTTCCTTGGTTGAACCGTCTTCCATGAAGACGTCGATCTGCGGAATCACGTTGAAAGCGATCTGCTTCTGGAACTTCTTCGGCTCAACTTCGGTCGTCGGGTTGTAGATGGCCTTGGTCTGATCCCAAAGCTCATCCATGCCTTCCTTACCGGCACCCGACACTGATTGATATGTCGAGACAACCACGCGCTTAATGCGTGCACGGTCATGCAGCGGCTTCAGCGCGACGACCATCTGCGCGGTCGAGCAGTTGGGATTGGCGATGATGTTCTTGTTCTTGTAGTCGTGGATCGCCTCGGGATTACATTCTGGCACGATCAGCGGAATCTCCGGGTCATAGCGATAAAGCGACGAGTTATCGATCACCACGCAGCCAGCCGCCGCCGCCTTGGGGGCGTATACCTTGGTTGCCTCGGAACCCACGGCAAACAGCGCCATGTCCCAGCCGGTGAAATCGAAAGTATCCAGGTCCTTGGTCGTGAGTGTCGTGTCGCCAAAGCTAACCTCGGTACCCAGTGAACGACGGCTTGCCAGTGCGGCAAGTTCATCGACGGGGAACTGGCGTTCCGCCAGGATGTTCAGCATTTCGCGGCCCACATTTCCTGTGGCGCCGACGACTACGACGCGATAGCCCATTTCATGTCTCCAAAGTTAAGGACGCGCGTTCATAGCCGCGTTGCGGCAAAGAAAAAAGAGGCGTTTCGGCTTATTTCACCCCGTCACACCGATTTGACACAGTTCAATACCGTTCAGGGTTGTTTCAGCAAGGATCGACAAACCTCGACAATTGCCTGCGCCTCGCCTTCGATTCGAAATTCTGTTCGACATGGGTGCACGCGGCGTGTTCCGCGGTGGTTAATGCGGCGCGGTCATGCAGCATATCTTCCGGCGCACTGGCCATCGCCTCAAGCGAGGTCAGGCCAAATCCTTCGTGCCGCGCGGGGCCACGAACAGATCGAGCGCGCGATAGGTCTCGACAATCTCATCCCAGGGGTGTTCGCCCAGAAAATGAACTCGGTCTCCAAGCCCGGCGTCCTGCAATTTTTGTTTCTGCTAGGCTTCGAACGCTTTGGTGGTGCAGATGCCGATCATCTTTTCACCTATCGGCAGCAGCCGGATAACCGTAGTCGTCACACCTGACGGGGAAAGTTTCAATTTGAGCGCAACTACTTCGATGTCCCGCACGGGTGGGCTCCGGTTTCAGTCCACGCTGTCCCGACTGAACAGATAGATCACGCAACCAATGGCAAGGGTGGCGGCGAAAAAGCCGAAGATTGCGGTATAGGGCGCCGAGGGGCTGATCGTGGCGCTGGCCGCATGGATGCGCCCGGTGGCAAATTGCGCTAACCCGACACCGCCGATGCCGAAGAGGTTCAGCAGGGTGACACCACGCCCGACCAGATGCGCTGGAATGAAGGCGCGACCATGCGCCATGATGACCGGAAAACTGGCGCCCAGAAAGCCGATGACCGCAAGCAGCAAGACCGAGAGCCAGACGTCCCCGTCAATCCAAAGGCACAGCAGTCCTAAAGTTGCTGCGCCCAGGGCGTTGCCACCGAAGATCACCCATTTGCGGGTCTTAAGGATGCGGTCCAAAGGCCCATAGGCAAAGGTGCCCGCAATCATCGCGGCACCCATGATCAGCGTTGCCTGCCCGATCTGAGTAGTGCTGAGGTCAAATACATCGCGCAGATAAGGCCCTGCCCAGAGACCGCGCAACGCCGCAGAGGGCGCATAGGCCACCAGCATAAGTGGCAGGATGGTCCAGAGGGCGGGCTCTTTCAGCAGGTCCAGAACCGATCCTTTGTGTTCGGTCTCGACCTTATTGGGATCATGCACCGTCAGCCAGATCCCTGCAGCCACCACGCCCGAAATGATCGCTAAACCACCCAATGTCGCCCGCCACCCCATAAGCTCAACCGCGAGAGCCGTTGGGTAAGAGGCCACCAGATTGCCGACTGACCCAACGCCCAGCATTACCGCGGCGAGCGTGGCGAATTTGGCAGGTGGAAATTCTCTGGCAAAGATATAATAGGACGCCATCAGGACAGGGGAACAGCCAACCCCGATCAGCGCCATGGCCAGCGCAACATGAAACGGAGTGGTTGCAATGGCGAACAGGCCAGCCCCGCCTGCGCCGCCAATCAGCAACAGCATCGCAGAGCTGCGCCTTGGGCCGACACGATCCAGAGCCCAGCCCACCGGGATTTGCATAGCGGCAAAAACCAGAAACCAAAGCCCCGACGCAAATGCCAGGTCTTCCGGCGTGGCCCCGATGTCTCTGCCCAGATCGGTGGTCAGCACGGCCAGGAATGCGCGAAAAAACTGGCTGAGGACATAAGCCAGACATAACACCATCAAGCCTGCCTGCATCTGCTGCCTCTTTTGCCCGTATACCCTGCCGAGATGCTTTGCACGTTGTGCGGGCTTGCACAAGCGCTCGGGGTAGCGCGAAAGGGGCAGACATCCTTCACATTTGGGCTATCTTGAAAGCAGTTTTGGGAATTTCAGAGAGTGTTATGCCCCCTTCAGACTCTTTATTTTATGACTCAGTCCCTATTTCAGACAGCTTCCTGCGACTGAGCGATCCGGTGCAGTTTACACCTTTGCCTGATACGTGGGTTTTGGGAGTCGCGGATATCGTGGACTCGACCGGAGAGATCGAGCGTGGCCGTTACAAAACCGTCAACATGGTTGGTGCTGCGGTTATTTCAGGCATGATCAACGCGCTGGGTAGTCGCGTATTTCCCTATGTCTTTGGCGGCGATGGGGCCGGCTTTGCAGTGCCGGGCGAAGATGCCGAGATCGCGCGCGAAACGTTAGCGGCTTTGCAGAGTTGGGCCGAAACAGAATTTGCCATCACTTTGCGCGCAGGGCTGGTTTCAGTGGCTGACATCCGCGCTGCTGGGCGCGATCTTCGTGTTGCCCGCTATGCGCCCTCTACTGGTGTTGACTATGCGATGTTTACAGGCGGTGGATTGGCCTGGGCCGAGGCGCAGATGAAATCCGGGCGCGTCGCCATTCCACCGGCTGGGCCTGACGCGCAGCCTGACCTGACGGGCCTGTCTTGCCGCTGGTCCAACAGTCCGGCCCGCCACGGTCAGATCGTATCTCTGGTAATTCAGCCAACATTAGAGTCTAGCGAGGCCGATTTCGCGGCTTTGAGCCAATCCGTTTTATCGATCGCCGAAGGGTTGGACCGGGCCGGTCATCCGGTTCCCCAAAAGGGACCACCGATGAGCTTTCCTCCGCCAGGTGTTGATATCGATGCCCATGTCTCACGCGCTGGGCGCAATCTGCTGGTTCAGAAGATACGGCTGATGATCGAAAATATGCTGATCGGGCTGTTGTTCAAAACTGGTGTAAGATTGGGGCAGTTCGAACCCAATCACTATAAAGAAATGGTCAGCCGCAACGCGGATTTTCGCAAATTTGATGACGGATTGAAGATGACGTTGGATTGCGACCCATCCACGTTGGAGCAGATCACCCGGATGCTGGAAGACGCTCAGGCACGCGGTAATATCCGATACGGCCTGCATTCTCAGCAAGAGGCGATGATGACCTGCTTTGTGCCCTCAGCGATGAGCGATGACCATGTGCACTTTGTTGACGGTGCCTCAGGCGGCTACGCGCAGGCCGCAGCTGTGATGCGGGCCTAAAGGCTGCGCGCGATTTCTGTAATCACGTCATATGCCATCAAAACATCGCTCTCGGTGGTTTCGAACTGCCCAGCCTGAAAGCGGATGACCAAATCACCGTCAACGCGGGTCTGGGTCAGATAAATCCGCCCGTCATCATTAATCGCATTCACCAGCCGCAAGTTCAGGTCGTCCAGGTCGATGGCGCCCTGCGGCTCATATCGGAAGGTCCACAGCGACCACATTGGCGGTGTGACGATCCGAAAGTCCGGCTCAGCTGCCAGTCGATCATGCAGCGCGACCGACCAGTTGACATGATTGCGCAGCCGTTCACGCAGCCCCTCTAGCCCGTAGGTTCGGATGACAAACCACAGCTTTAATGCCCTGAACCGACGGCCCAGTGGTACCGACCATTCCGAGTAGTTGATGATTCCGTCTTTCCCATGGGTTTTTAGGTACTCTGGGCTGATCGCTAACGTGCGGACCAAATCATCGGGGTTCTTCAAGAAATGTGCGCAGCAATCGAACTGGACACCTAGCCATTTATGCGGATTGAAGACGATGCTGTCAGCTTGTTCGATGCCCGGCCAGTATTTGCGATATTCGGGACAGATCATAGCAGAGCCGGCCCAGGCAGCGTCGACGTGCGAATAGAGCCCGTATTTACGCGCAATCTCAAGGCAGCGATCCACCGGATCAGTCGCCCCGGTTCCTGTTCCACCAACGCAAAGGATCACACCAGCCGGCTGTAAACCAGAGTCTAAATCGGACTGAATCGCTGCTTCAAGCGCGTTTGGATCGATCCCACGCCAATCACCTTGAACTGGGATGCGCACAAGATTGTCTTGTCCGATCCCCGAAACCCAAATGGCGCGGTCGATTGAGGTATGTACTTCGGACGAGCAATAAACACGCAGTGGCTTTTGGCCAAAAAGACCCTGGCTGTTTCCCTGCCAGTTCATTGCCTTTTCGCGCATGGTCAACACAGCCGCTAGCGTCGCCGAAGAGGCGGAATCCTGTATGACCCCGGCAAATCCTTCAGGCAGGTCCAGCGCCTCGCGCAGCCAATCCATCATCCGCGTTTCCATTTCGGTCGCGGCGGGAGAGGTCTGCCACAGCATACATTGCGGCGCGATGGCACTGGCCAGGAATTCAGCCAGCACCGACGGCGCCGACGCGTTCGAGTTGAAATAGGCGAAGAATCGGGGGTGCTGCCAATGGGTGATACCGGGCATCACGATCTGTTCAAAATCGCGAAAAATACTTTCGATTGCTTCACCATGCTCGGGCGGATGGGTGGGTAGGGCGTTCAGAATATCGCCAGGCTCAGTTCTTGCACGAACGGGCTTGTCGCCAACGGTCAGGTGATAATCTTGTGTCCAATCAGCGATTTTTTTGCCCCATACGGAAAATTCGTCCCAATTCATTGCGGTCTCCTTGCGGCTAATCTGATCTGCCTACTGAATAATCACTTCGACTCACTATTAATGAACAAGTTAATTAAAATCCAGCCCTGCAAGTTTGCGTGAACTTAGCAACCTATTGCGAAACAAAGGGAGTCGCGTCAAAATTAACCATGACGAATAGTTTGCCGTTGACGTCTCGATCACTGCCGATTGCCTTGTTGCGTGCGCGTGAAAGGGTGATGGGGCCGATACGTGGTGTTTTAGCTGACGCAGGGGTAACTGAACAACAATGGCGCGTTCTGCGCGTCTTGCAAGAAGAAGGTCCGCAAGAACCCACGCAGATCTCAGAACGCGCTTGTTTGTTGCTTCCCAGCCTGACTCGGATTCTGAAAAAGCTGGAAGATAAAAAGTTGATCAAACGGCAGGCCGTCGAAAAAGATCGTCGTCGCCAGGTCGTCGAAATCACCAAAGAAGGAATGCAGATCATTCACGCCAACTTGCCGGAAATGTTGCGGTTGGCGGCACAAACGCGCGAATTGATGGGGGCTGAGCAACACGAAACACTGCTGAATCTTTTGAGCGAACTACACGAATTTAAAAGCTAATTACTCAAGTTGGATAGACTCTAAACAATGGTTGTTTGTTTGTTTTTGGGGCAGCAATTCCTGCATCGGTTCCTGAGCTTGTACAATATCGATTGCCCGCGTCGTTCTAGCGTCGTAGCTTGAAGGTCACTTGGAACAAACGGTCTGACAAAGATGGATGGGCCCAAGCCGCAAAAACCGGCACAGCCTAAAGAATTCGCCACGCAGGATTTGAGCGAGCGCGTAGGAGCGCGCGTGCGGAAGGCCAGGCAAATGCGCGGCATTCCGCGCCGGGTTTTATCGGAAAGCTCGGGTGTTTCGCCCCGGTATCTGGCGCAACTCGAAGCTGGTGAGGGCAATATCTCGATCGGAGTACTGCATCGGATTGCGCAGGCGCTGGATTACAAGGCCGAATGGCTGATCGGCGAAGAAGATCCCTGGGATTCGGATGATTTGCAGATGCTCGAACTGTTCCGGCAGGCCAGCGATGACGTCAAAGACAACGTCATGAGGGCACTGTGTCCCGATCCTGCTGAGAATGCTCGGGCACAGCGGGTTTGTCTTATCGGTTTACGTGGCGCGGGGAAATCAACGCTGGGTGCTCTACTTGGCGCTGCGCTTAAGCTGCCCTTTGTGGAACTGACGGCTCAGATCGAAGAAATGTCGGGGATGCCATTGGCTGAAGTCATGGCCTTCTACGGGCAAGAGGGATATCGCAACCTCGAAGCGCAAGCGTTGGACCGGGTCATTGCCGCCGATGATCGAATGGTTCTTGCTGTTGCTGGTGGCATCGTTTCAGAGCCTTCGACCTATACGACATTGCTGAGCCGGTTTCACACCGTCTGGCTTCGGGCCACACCCACCGAGCATATGGAAAGGGTGCGCGCGCAAGGCGACGAACGTCCCATGGCAGGAAATCCAAAAGCAATGGAGCAGCTCAAGTGCATACTCGCCAGTCGCGAGGCATTGTACGGGCGTGCGAACGCTCAGCTGAATACAACCGGGCGGACCGAGAATGAGTCGATTAGAGATCTGATGGAGCTTGTCGAAGAACATGGGTTCTTGAGGTAATACAGGCTCTATTTAGGGTCTTTCAGCCAGTTTCCAGCGAATTCTATGGTGTCTAGATCAGCGAATCGTCGAACCCGGTCAAGTTCTGCCTCCAGCCGTCGGGTTCTTGCATCGGACCAGCGGACGGATTGCTCGGGCCACATTGCCCGAACATGCAGATTGCCTTGACTACGGTGTGCCTTCATGTCGATACGGCCGATCATGCGGTTCCCCTCCATCAAGGGGAAGACGTAGTATCCGTAAATGCGCTTGGGCTCGGGGACGAACACTTCGATGCGATAATGAAACCCAAATAGGCGTTCCGCGCGTTTACGATCGCGCAACATGGGATCAAAAGGACTAAGAACCCTGATCCGACCGGGCGCTTCTGGCAGCGCTGCCACCTGTTCGGATATTTCGGGCCGTGCAAAGACTTTGCGGTCATTCCCATCCGCACACTCTACGAATACTTCTGCAATTATTCCCTTTGTCAGAGCCTGATCACACCACGCCTTTGCCTCGCCGGCGCTGACGGTATCCCAAAATGCAGCCAACTCTCCTGACGTGGCAAAGCCCAGCCGGTCGAGTGCCGCGTTACAAAGCCAATCCACGGTTGCATCTACGTCGCACGCTATGCTGCCGGGGCAAAGTTGGGTGTCGATAACCCGCTCCGTCAGATCATAGCGTTTCTGAAACCCCTCACGACCGATTACAGTCAGCGCCCCGGATCGCCAAAGGTATTCCAGCGCTGTTTTTGACGGATGCCAATCCCACCAACCACCAGACCCCTTTTTTTCACCCTTGCCCACATCAGATGATCCGACGGGACCATGATCGCGAATGTGCTGAAGAACAGTTTCGAATCTCTGTTCAAAGCCATCACGTCGCCAGTTCTTCCATCGGGCTTTCAGCATTTCGGCATCGCGAAGGAACCGCAGGTGCCAATGGCGATAGAAATCCATCGGGATAACGGCAGCGTCATGGGTCCAGTGTTCGAACAGCGCCTGATCACGCTCGTAAAGTCGCTTGAGGTTGCGCGGGCGATAGCTTGGTCGCCGCGCATACAGGATCATATCATGGGCGCGCGCGACCGTGTTGATGCTGTCGAGCTGCACAAACCCCAGGCGGTGGATCAATCGCAACAGATCCTCACCTTTAGAACCGCCTGCCGGCTGCTCCAGCAACGCGTGGCGATCCATGAACATTTTCCGCGCTTGGCGGTTGTTCAGGCGTTGCAGGGTCATGGGATCCTAGCGTCGTTTTAGCGTGTCACCAAAGCTGATCTTAGGGGTCAAGGTGACACGGGTATCAACCTCTGACTCTGGATCGGCCAGCTTTGCCGCTATGATTTCTGCAGCGGTACGCCCGATCTCGGTTCGGCAGGCATCCATCGTCGCCAGCTTACGCGGTAATCCTTGTAACAGCTCGACGTTGTTGAACCCGGCGAGGCCAATCTGACCAGGCACGTCTATCCCCTGATCCAGCAAATAAAGCAGCCCACCCGCGCCAATCATGTCGTTGGAATAATAAAGAAAATCTAACTCAGGCGAACGTTCCAGCATGGCATGCGTCATCTCTCGGCCCTTGGCCAGCGCTGAGCCGCCCGAATAAAACTCGCGATCTTCGATCTCGATCCCGTGCTTGCCCAGCACCTCGGTAAAGCCTTCGAACCGTTTGCGGGCCCGATGGTCCAACGGCATCTTGGTGCCCATAAAGCCGATATGTTCATAACCCGCCTTCAGAATAGCCTGGGCCATCTCGCGCCCGGCGCGGCGGTGGGAAATGCCCACCATGGCATCGACCGGCTTGCCATCGGTATCCATGATCTCGACCACCGGAATGCCCGCCGAATCCAGCATGGCGCGGGCCGCCTCGGTATGTTCCAGACCGGCGATGATCACGCCCGATGGCCGCCACGAGAGCATCTCGTACAGAACCTTTTCTTCCTTTTCAGGCAGATAGTCCGTGACACCGACCACCGGCTGAAGTTCAGTATCTTCCAGTACCTGATTGATGCCTGTCAGAACCTCGGGGAAAACCATGTTCGACAGCGATGGAATGATCACTGCCACAAGGTTCACCCGGCTTGATGCCAAGGCACCGGCGATCTTGTTGGGCACATATCCCAATTCCTTCGCAGCAGCCAGAACGCGGGTACGGGTGGCGTCCGATACATCTCCGCGATTGCGTAGCACCCGGCTGACTGTCATCTCCGACACTCCGGACGCTTCCGAAACATCACGAAGGGTAAGCGGGCGTTTTGTTTCTATTGTCACCGGGGATACCTGCATTGTTTGTTTCCGCGATGGTAGCGTGAACAGGGTGACCTGTTCAACTGTTGTGCAAAGCCGATGACAATCCGAATAAACCCGGTTACAGAAAGCGAAACGCGGCCCCGTGGCTCAACTGGATAGAGCAGCCCCCTCCTAAGGGGCAGGTTGCAGGTTCGAATCCTGCCGGGGTCGCCAGTTGTGTTAAACCCCTATTATATTGACGAAATATCAGATGTGGTGTTACGAGTGTGGTGAAGTTACACCACGATTTTACACTACTAATGAGCAAGCCATGAGTAATGATAGGAACCTTGAGCAGCCACGTGGACCCGGTACGGCGTGGCGGTTTCGCATGTCTACGCCCAAAATTTTAAAGGGAACCACAGACCCCGAGACAGGCAAAACCTTTGGTCGAAACATCATCAGAAGCCTTGGAGGCGTAAAGCACAAAACGACGGCACGTAAATTGCGCGATGTGGAATTGAGCAAGGTTCGAGAGCTAGAACTGCAGGCGCTGGGCAGGAACCGTTACAGCCTTGCTGCTGCAGACCGATGGGCTGAGGCAATGGCGGACCCAGACCCAGAGGCTGCAATACTGGCGCGCGATGTGTTCTATGATGAGGTCGAAAGAGCGCCGAGCGCAGTGCGAGATGCGTTTAGTAAACGGGGTATGGCCAAATCCAAACCACTGGCTGAGATTGTTGAGGCTTATATTGAAGCCAGAGCACCGGGGAATGCTTCAGGTTACAAACCACTGAGGGGTTCGACCATCAACGATTTCCGAACTTCGGTTCGCTATCTGGTCGACTTTCTGGGCGGTGATATATCCAGCCTCCATGTGGACGATGTGGCAGACGTTGAGGCGGTGGCCTTCAGGGAGTATCTAGGGGGCATTATATCGGAGCGGACAGAGCAGCCATTAGCAGGCGCGACAATCCAGAAACTCATGACACAACTTCGCATGTATTGGGCGTGGGTGGTTGAGACCAAGGCCACAAGCAAGCCCTCTGTGGAACCCTTCACGCTGCCTAAGGGGGTCACTAGGGAAGCGGCAACGCCGACGAAAGAAAGGCTGATGTATCGACCAGATCAGACCAGCGCTTTGTTCTTAGCGCGTTCGCAGGAGACACAGTTAGGTGCTTTGATACGGCTGGGTCTGATACTCGGAACACGCATTTCTGAGTTAGTTAGGGTCACAGTTGACGATACTGACGTCGACGGCGCTGGGCTAAAGATCATTGTCGGCAAAAGCGATAACGCGAAACGGTGGACGCCTGTACCCGCTGAGCTTCAGGGAATGGTTTCAAAGTTGCGAAACGAGGCAGAGAGCAGAGAGGGACCTGAAGGCAGACTTTTGGGTGCCTTCAGCTTGGACCCAAGGACTGGCAACAGCAAGAAAGCCAGTAAGGATTACAGCCGCCTCAGGGACGAAGTTGTAGGACGGGCCGAGGGTAATGTCATGCTGGACTTTCACAGCTTTAGACACACGTGGACGACCTATGCGCACAGGGCAGGTGTCGACGATAAAGACGCTAATCAGCTAGGTGGCTGGACCAAGGATAAGCGCAGGTCTAAGGAAATTTACAACCACGGGCTGGGACGCGATGAGTTGCGAGAGGTGCAGCGCAGGATTGTGGATAGGATGCGGGCTGACGGATACCTTGAAGGGCTTTAGGGACTTGGAAGGCGATCACATACGTCGTCTGTGTCCCAAGTCGCTTCAATTGCTACGATACCGGCTGCGCTTGCCGAGGCCTTAATTTCATTTGGTCGTACAGGTAGACCACAAGCGCCCTTCAAGGCCATCATCATCGCTTCCATTAACTTTTCTTGGATGGCCGAAACGCTTGAACTTAAGGAAAACGCTGCAGGAACGGGTTCTATTTCTCCGCCTGACATAAAAACGTATCCGGGAAGCCCATCAACATTCGGAACCGCCATGAAATCTACCTTACCGGGTCCTGCCATTGATCTGTAAACGGACCACGAGACGTCCGGCGTTGTTGGCAATGTTTGGGCCACATCTTCGTCGGTCCAGCCCTGCGCCACCATTTCGTCGGTGAGAACTTTTGGCGTCAATCCGCCAGCCGCCTTTAGCCAAGACTTATTATCGTATGTGAACTCTGGAACGGTGTCCAGACCGCCCGCAATCATTTCAGCCATTAGTGTATCACCCTCTGAACCAGAAAGGCCGTCGTCAGTCATAGTGGTGATCACGCCATCAAACGCATCTGCATCTAGCTTTTGAGCGTACAATTCAGACGCTTGAAAAACACTCAAGACTAAAGCGGTTCCTAAAATCAGCCTCATCAAAATTCCCCAAAGAAAAATTCCAGTAACATACTCACTTTACGCAAAAGAAAATTCTGCCGTCCATCAGAAAAGGCCCGATATTCGACAGTGGTTATTCAATCCGCGCAGGCGATCAACAATTTTGGAAAAAAAATCTGAGTGCCAGAGATTATATAAGATGCCGCGCATACCCCCCGTTGGGGCCACCTCAGGACCAACTCTCTTCACCAACGGGAAGTTCCATTTAATGCAATAAAAACAATAGGTTGATTGCCCTTTGACGCTGGGCCAAGTTAAGCGCACATCGCTCCTGATGCACATCATTTAATGAGGTAATGACCCATGATCATCTTTGACTTTCGCTTTGGCCCTTTTGACTTGCTCGTTGAGCGTGAGGCCCGTTCAGTCCCCTTCAAGGTGACCCGTGAGGGAGCCGGTGAGGTGTTCCTTGATGTTGGACGATACGCCGTGACCTTCACGAACCACACAAAGGTCGCCTGAGCGCGTTCGTCTCATTTGACCGGAGTGTAACAAGACAGGTGCCAACCCCTCAGATACTGTCTCATTTAAGTGAGGTTGACACTTAAAGCACGCTTTCTTACTTAACTATAAAAGGTAAATGATACACATTCGGAGACAGGCACATGCTAATCGGATACGCCCGAACATCTACAGCAGACCAGATCGCAGGCTTTGAGGCGCAGCAGCATGAGCTAACAGACCACGGGTGTGAGAAGGTGTTCGCGGAGCAGGTCAGCAGTGTGAAGCAGAGAGACCAGCTTGAGGCCGCCATAGACTTTGCCCGTGAAGGGGACACTCTGGTGGTCACTAAGCTGGACCGTCTGGCGCGTTCGGTCCCTGACCTCATCGACATTCGCAAGCGGCTTTCAGGTAAGGGCGTTCAACTGCACATCATGAACATGCCCATGATGAATGACAGTGCCACCGCACAGATGCTTGAGACCATCCTCGGGGCTGTTGCTCAGTTTGAACGTGAGGTGATGCTTGAACGACAGCGTGAAGGGATTGCGAAGGCCAAGGCCGAGGGGAAGTTCAAAGGACGCCCAGCTATGGACGAGACTAAGGCCGCAGCCATTCGTGAGGCGTTCCAAAATGGTGAGAAGCCGACCCAGATCGCGAGGGACTTTGGGGTCAGTAGAGCGACGGTTTACAGGCTGGTCAAAGAGGCGGCCTGAGGGGCTGAGACAATTAACCCCCATACAAGCAGAAAGTAAGCGTTCAGTGAGTAACGGTTATCGCTCGTACAAGCAGTAACTAATTCACCCACACTATAGCCATACAGAACGCTCGTCGGGGGCTCGGAGTTATCACCCATAATAGCCCCTACATACCGCTCGCTATTGGGTCGGAGTTAACCCTCATACAAGCCGTGGGCAATTCACCCACCCCATAGCACTATGCAGCAACAGACATTGCCTGCTGAGTTCCTAACGACCGCATTCGAGGGCAAGTTATGAACTTGCAATTGCACAACTCAGACGTTCGATAGATAGTTGTCGCCCTCAATAGACTTAAGCAAACGACCAATGACCGGGGATCATCTACCCTCATAGCAAATATTGGACAGCCATTGGCATAATTCACCCACATACAAGCCGAAACCAATTCACCCCCACTATTGCAGTAACACGCCCGCAGCTTAAACAATTGACCCACACTATTGCCGCACACAAGTTTTCCGAATTGCCGCGTCTCATGGAAGTGCGAGGCGATGTCAGGATGACGTTATCACCGACCGGCAGGCGGACTGAGAGAAGACCATTTGGGGGCGCAGCGGTAGTGTAGTTGTCGTTTCGACCTAGCACTCCCCGTGAGTTGCCCTGTGGGACTCCCTGAAATGGAACCTATCGGGCACCTCACGTGTGGTTACGATCTTTGTTGTCTTGAGATGGCGGGGCTTAAGTCCCGTCAGATCATTTCGACGTGCCTGTGCATCAGGGCGTTATCAGTTAAAAAAGAAACTTCGATTGCAGTGTAGCGAGGGGTGGCGTCAGCAATAGGTCCCTCCGCATATGTAATAGTAACCCTAAAGGCTACCCATAAGGTGCGTCGACTTTCGTCTCCTCCATCAAAATAAACCCCAATAAAGTCTTCCCCTGAAAGTAATGCAGTTTCACTGCCAACACGTTCAGGTGCCCCCTATGGCTCGCTCCGCTCGTGGAGAGACCAATTGACGATGATCGTCATTCATCACACCAGAATCCAACCGTAAGGAACTCCCCAAATGAACATTGCCACATCCCTTCAGGGGAACCTTAATGCATGCGCTAGGTGCAGCCATACGTTTGAACCTCGAAGGCCGGACCAGAAGTATTGCTCAGTCAAATGCAAAAAGGCAGGCAGCAAGAACACAGCTCGAGGCGACCGTGCTTTGGAGAACAAGTGGCGGTCTAGGACGCATTATGAGCGCGCGAGAGACTTGGAACAAATGGTCTATTCCGTCGCTCCTTCAGAGCGTCTTGGCGTCATGCGACACATCCTGTCTTACGTGCCTGTAGATGCTGGTCTCAGGAACATTCTGAGTGACCCTAAGTTGCTTCGTGAACAGCCCAGAAAGTCGGGTCGGAAGAACATTTCTCAAGCGGCCAGTAGATACACCGGTAAGTTCTATGGTCTCTCCATCCAGACGTATGTCCAAAGGGTGCAAGCCGGAGATGAGATTGAGGGCATTAGGATAACGTAGCGGGGCCTATCCGATCTTTCTAAGGTCAGGATTCATAACCAATAGATGACTGTAGCTGCGAGTGCGATTGCGGAGAGGAAGACTTTGGGACAGCGATCATAACGTGTCGCTGCGCGCCTCCAGTCCTTGAACCTACCAAACATGATCTCAATTCGGTTGCGCCGTTTGTATCGGCGCTTGTCATACTTCACGGTTGTCTTGCGTTGCTTTCGACCTGGGATTCAGGCGTGTATCCATTTGTCTTTCAACGCTTCTCGGAACCAGTCGGCGTCGTAAGCTCGATCAGCAATCATCCAATCTGCGGCTGGCAAGCTGCTCACAAACGCCCTGGCGCCCGTGTAGTCACCTCAGTGGTTGCCGCCCCAAGTGCAAGGAGTTTTCGACTCTGAAGGTGCGTGATCGAGTGTGAACTTCTGTAAGACCTCTTTTTGCGGCATTCCCAGAAGCCGCGGGCCGGGATGGTGATCAGGCGGCCACGCCCCCTTTTTCGCGGCCATACTGGTCGCGGTACGATGTGCTTTCAGATAGATCGCGTCGACTGCTCGGCAGGGCATTGCGGAGCAATGTCACGAGAGGGGATCATCACGGTCTTTTCCTCGCCATGTTCGGCTGCCAAGCCGACCATCATCCGAGCGAAGATACCTTTTTCACTCCAACGCTTCCACCGGCTATAAAGTGTCTTGTGCGGTCCGAATTCTTTGGGAGCGTCTCGCCACCACAATCCATTGCGATTGATGAAGATAATCCCGCTCAGCACCATCTTGTCATAGACCCGTGGCTTACCATGCGACCGCGGGAAGAAAGGGGAAAGTTTGGCCATCTGCTCGTCAGTCAGCCAGAAAAGGTCGCTCATATCGCCGCTCGATTTCCGAGCCGTGAGTCATACAGCGCTTTGAAAACCAATGCATCCTGACCCTAACCTCCCTCACGAACCTCCTAGGTTATCGACCACGATAAACGGCATGTTAAAGGTCTGGTGTCCAGAGGTGATCGCAACCAGTATATTCAAGCACTCGTCAACCTTGGGCGTAACCGTGCTCTATGCAAAGTAATGGGCGCTTCACAAAACCAAAAATAGAAATTAGCATATATTACATTGCAATGGAGGGAAAATGACGGCGGATTCTACCAATCTCAACCGTCGAGATGTCCTTGATCTGCTGGACATAGCGTCAGATATGAGGAAAGACGCGCTGAGCAGGCTTCTCACGAAATATTGTGAAGTTAACAAGCACGTTCGGTTTGCTAGCTTGTGGCGATTCAATAGCCGTGCCAATACGATTTCAATCTACGCTCGCTCAAAAAGCGACTACCTCCCCCAGCTTGGGGACAATGGCGAGTATATTCAGGAGTTTCTATGCTCCGCCGAGTGCCCGTCTGTGGCGGGCTTTTTGTCCAAAGCTGAGTATAGGTCTGGGACTCGAACGAATCATTCTATTAAAAAGAGTGGTAGATATGGCTTATTTCACCCAAAGGATGTAGCCGACAAGTATGATCTTGATGAATTCGTGGTTCTGCCCATCCAAGCAGCGCACGCACCAGGAGCCGATGGTAGAGCGCAAAACTCACCTAGGTTCTTTTGCCTGTTTTATTGCCCTCTCTCAAGCACTGCGGAGCAGATCGCCGACATTGATCTCGATCTAATACATCAGTGCTTGGGCAATATGATCTACAACCGTTTTAACGAAAGCAGGTGGAAAACCATTAGTAAGTTCACTGAGTTTATATCAGTGAACCACGATCCGGATTCCAGCGACTTTCTAGATGAGCTTAAGTTAAATATCCCCTGCCAAGCAGTTTTCGAAATATCAAAGGCTGCTGGGAAAATAAACATTTCATCGGCCAGTTCAAACGAATTTAGGTTGTCAGGGACAGTGGCGCAGAAGTTTTGGTCTCTCAAAAGTGATGAAGATGCTTGGTTGATTGAGAAGAAAGATTTTCTAAAATATGGTTGTGAAAAACTCAAATCAATCATTGCTTACCAATCACTGAATCATGAAGAGGATAATCGGTCCCTAATTCTTTTTTGCAACAAGGTTTCGGAAAGCCCCTTCGCAACCACTGGCCAAAAAGAATTTACTGACGACTTTGGGTTCGACGATGTTCTTCTTGCAGAGGCAGTCGGCGAGCATGTGCGGGCGTTTTCGCTTACTAAAGCCGAACGAAAGAGACGCGAGGACGTGACTCGTATTATCGCTCATGAGATCAAACAACCTCTCATCGATATCAGAAATAGTATTGGAAATTTTCAGTTTAGCCCTGAAAGGTTTGGCCTTCGTATGACGATTGAGAGAATTCAAGAGTCCACGGACCTAGCGTTGCTGCTAGCAGAGATGAACACTGAGTTAACCGATGAAAACGTACTGCGGTCCGCCGTAAGAAACCCCCCAACACTAGATGTAAATGCACAATTGAACAGAATGAAACGATCGCTTAGAGGTTTGTGTGAGGATTTCGATTTCAAAAATGACAACATAGAAGTCCGGCTTGATTCTGGATGTGACTATTTGGCTATTGCGCGGTCACTTCTGGCGACAATCTTTTTGAATACTGTTTCAAACTCGGTGAAGTACAGTACCAAAGATTTTTTTGCTTCTTGGTGTAGTGTTCGTTTGAGGATGGTCGATAGTAACGATGTGTTTTGGCAAAGGGATGAGGCCAGCAAGGGGAATAGAACGAAGGGGCTATTGATCACTACAACTGATAATGGCATTGGAATTCCCGAGGCTGAACTTGATAATGTATTTGGGAAAGAACATCGATTGCATAGCCCAAATACTGTCCCTGGCTTGGGACTTGGGCTTTTTCACCTTAGACGTACCGTAGAGGCACTGGATGGTCAGGTGTGGATGCACTCTAATTCAAAAATCCAGCAAAAAGTTCTGAACTACTCAACTCGGGTTTTTACGGTGTTACCCGATAACTTGATGAGGTGAAAATGAGCAGAATTGGAATTCTTGAGGACCGCCTCGGATACGCCAAAAACCTGGCAACCATCATTGAAATTGAACTTGGCAATCAATCACTGGCGGCAGAAATAGAAACTTTTGGCGGTGTTGACGCTGCTATGGCGGCGTTAGATTCACATACCGATTGGGTGATATGGGTGGTCGATCTCATGATGCCAACCGGTGAAAGTGTTTCTGCTGCTGACGCGGAGAATGGCCTGTCAACTGGTACTCGGTTCATTGAGCGGCTTCTCGATAGGGAATTGGAACACTTAATTGAGATAACCGTAGTCACGTCTCGAAGTACCGAGAAAGATAATTTCCAAGAAAAGTCAAATATGATTACGGAGTTTCAAAAATCAGAGTTCACTCAAGTTGATATAGCGAAACACGTATGCAGGTCGATAAAGGGTTAAAAATGAATCGCTTTTTGGTTGCCCTTCTTGTGGTTCTTAGTGCTGTAACTTTGTACGGGCTCTCTTATGCCGCAAGCGTACACTGCTTTCGGGCCGGGCATTGTTTGATCGAAAATGGTAGTGCAACCATCTCCATGATGGAGGCATTTAGTTTTGGCGGCGTACTGATCACGATCCTAGCGTTTGTAGCAGCCTTCGCCATAATTCTGATGGCCATCGACGCTTTCTCCATTTCAAGCGCGGTGAATCGGAACGCCGAGAGAGTGCGTGAGAACTTGAACCATTTGGATGAGATCGACGATCGTTTGGCCAAGGCCCAAGCATTCGTCGACGCATTGGATGTGTTTGTTGCAGAGATTGACGCTGCCGGTGACGAGAGTGATCAGGTCTTCTTTCTACTTGAGGTGATTGAGGATCGGTTGGATTTGGGCGAAGGGATCAAGCATATAATACTCAAAGGAAGGCAGAGCCTTAGAGCACGTCGAGCAAGATTGAACGCAATACGTGCGATTGTATCCAAGTTACATGATCCAACCGTATCTATCGAGATAGGCTCTGCGATTCCTGAACTTATTGCGGGCGCGGAAAAAGATCACTCTTCCAGCAGAGAGATCCTAGCTCTTCTACGTAAACATTCGTTGCTCAGCAGCGAGGAAGAGGCCCAATTCGATGCTTCAGTAAGCGGGTAGTTTTCGCCTTCCCATTCTCTATGTACCAAAACCTTGATTTCATGAACCGGTGGTTTTCAAGACTCCCTGGATTCTGAGGCTCCCCTGCCAGGCTGACCGGGTAGATATCCTTAAAAATCCTTCTCAAAAAACATCTCCCCGAAGAACTTTTAGCGATGAGGCTCGAGAAGTTCCATATTCAATACCAGTCTTACGTGGGACAACACCAAAGATAAGCCCAGCAATGGGTGACCTGCTTTGGGTCGGGGGTTAACGAATGGAACCAACTCAATAAGACAGAACCGGTGGTCTACGACGCAACGATCAAGTTGCGTTCGCCTGAGACAGCGGAACACTTAGAAAGAATTTAGGCGTGGTGTAAGTTTAACCACATTAGATTTACACTACGCAAGGCGCCGATATTTCCGTAACTTTACAAATGCTTAAAGCTATTTCGAGGCGGGGTGCATACGTTTCCTGCCGGGGTCGCCAGACTATTCATACAAATACTGCGCTTTCTATCAGTTAGATGCTTCCTGTACCCCGAATTGTGACACACATCGAAGAACCGGTTTAGCTTCCGCGACGACCTATGAGTGCTTAAGTCACCGCAAACCGACCGACCTGAACGGTTTTCAGGCCAAATGAACAGAGCAGAAGGTTTAAGTTGGTGACGCCACCGGTTTTAGATCAAAGCACTTTTGCAACACACTCTATTGAGCTGCACGGCGCTCTTGTTCTGGCCAAAACTCATCGACCACGACATATGCGATGATCACGAAAATGGCCGCGCTGGCGACCTGCAATACTCTTGTGATGCTCTTGACGTCAGCCTCATCGGAAAACGGAGCGATCGAACCACCGTAAACGATCAGAACCGTTGTTAATGCCGAACCTGCAGCAGCGGCGAGCGGGACCTGCGATTTGCCAAGCGCTCCGAGTGTCAGGCAAAAGAAAAAACCTAACAAAATTGGGGTAAGAATAACCGGAGCTATTACGTTTATTTCATAGCAGATGATTGAAACCGCCGCCCCGAGAAGATTAGCCGTCAGCATGGCTTTGGCCACTGTTTTGCCCATCGATGGCATAGCTGCAAGTTGTTGGCTAAGAAGCGCGACAAAGAATAGGACCAACAGGGCTGAAGCGCCGGACACAAAAAACGCCATCGCGAACGGAACCGTGACAAGCGACATTCTGGCGATCCGGCGATGCGGGTCAAAGTCAGGCGAAGTATTGGCCTTTTTCTGAGCCGCTGTGGGGGGGGCAGCGGGTATCAACACAAACATCAGCGTTGATATGAAACCTGCAAATAGCAGGTTCAACGGTATCCAAAACACAAGCACCAATGCCAGATCCTGTGACTGCAGAACAAGGTTTGGGATCATCAACGCACCCATGAGGGCTATGACACCAGGCAGGACGCCTGCGCCAGAAACGGACCACATGAAAGACAGGATGATCCCAATGGCAACTAGAATCAGAAACACCACGGGATATGGGGCAAAGACTGACGACAGCAGGAATGAAATGAACATCAGCCCGATCGAGAAGACAAACAGCTTTGCAAATGCAGCCAAGGGCAAAGCAGCGGGTGCCTGAAGAAACAGCGCGGTGAAAACCGCTCCTACCACCGCAAGTGGCCACCCCAGAAATAAGCCCAAGGAGAATACCCCGGTGACTCCGAGTGCCAGGCGTAAAACCGAATTTCGATCCTCAGTACGCATAGGACAGGATTGATACCAAACGGATATAGGTCCGACCTACCACGTTCAGCAGAGTGTTTTCGCTCAGATACATGATAACGTCGGCCTGCCCATTAAGCTGGAAGCGCAAGTCGTCTTCGGCATCCCCGGCTTCGTAGCCAGGCAATACGATCCGGACTGGAAAGCGCTCAGGCTCACGAAGAAATCCTTTGGTGCTGGGCGGGCTGGCCAACTGGCCGGGCTCATCCCCACCACTCAGTGAGACTGCTGCGCTGAAGCTTTCGATCACGCCCGGAATAATCTGGCCGGGATGCATGTCCAGTACCACATCGACAGGTGATCCTACCGAAGCCCGACCAAGGTTGTTTTCGGTAAAATACGCTTCGATCCAAACGTCTGTTGCGTCCAGAAACGTCAATAGGTCCTGACCAGATCGCGCATATGTTCCAGGTGCGATCAACAAATTGGATATGACGCCTGTCGCCGGAGCACGCAATTCTGTCCACTCGAGATTAAGCTCTGCATCCGCTAAGGCAGCCAACGCGCGCTGGATTTTCGGGTTGTCAATTCCGTCGTCGCCCAACCGCTGTTTGGCCTTTTCCAGATCCGCTTTGGCGTTTTCAAAATTTGCCTCGGATTCTGCCAGTTGCCCACGCGCATCATCGGCCTTTGAAATCGCAATCAACCCTTTCTTTTCAAGCGCAAAAACACGCTCGGTCTGAATGCGCATCGTGTCGAGATCACTCTGTGCCCTTGCCAGCTTGGCTTGTGCAGCGCTCACCTCTGCCGAGGATGCACCCACCTCCTGCGTGGCTGCCTCAAGATCAGCCTCGGCCTTGTCGCGATCATTTTCGTAGGGCCTTGGGTCAATTCGAACCAGAACATCACCGGCTGATACGACCTGACCGTTTTCGACAAGAACTTCGGTGACTGTACCGGTGACCTGTGGAACGATCTGTGTCGCAATTGCTTTTACTCGGGCATTCCCGGTAAATGGCGTTTTTCGGTCAGCGACCAGGTACCAGATTAAGAAGATAAGAATAACGGTCAGCGTGGTCCAAATCGTCTTTCTCATTTCGCCGCTCCTTCAGCGGCACTCTCGGCTTCGGGTGAGGTATCAATCCAAACCTTGAACAGTTCATAGAAGACAGCGAAGAGAACCGGCCCCATAAAGACGCCGATCAAACCGTACGCCATCATACCTCCGAGAACACCGATGAGGATGACCAACATAGGAGTCTCAAGGCCTTTTGAGATGAACACGGGTCTTAGGAAGCTGTCCATTATCATGACGGGAACGGCTAATAGGGTGAAGATCAAGGCAGTACCGCCGGACATGGAACTCCATGCGTAGATAATAACCGGTATAAGAACCAATCCGGGCCCGATTTGGATAATCGAGAGGATCAGGCAGATAAATGCGAGAGTGGCGGCCGAAGAAATCCCAAACAAGGCCAATAGTATCCAAACGCAGACAGCTTGAATGGCTGCTACGCCAATCACTCCTTTTGTCACGTTCCGAATTGTTGCGCCCGCCAATGTTACGAATTCTCCACCGCGCGGGGCGAAAACACGGTTTGCAAAGCGCTGAAGACCCTGGACCAAATTTGGCCCGGGGCTGAACAACGCCCCCATAATCAACACGGACAGAGCTAAGCCAAGTAGCCCGATACCGATGCCCAGCACTTTTCCGAAGAGCGATTTGGTGATCTCAAGGATTTGCGCACCGTATTTGGCAAGCGCACCATCCAGGTTCCGTTCAAACATTCCCCACACGTCGGCAATTTTGCCCCCGACTAACGGTATTTCTTTCAGGCCTTCGGGTGCCGGTGGAATCTTTAATTCACCCTTGTCTGCTTGTTCCGCGAATTCGGACCCAAGTTCCGCGGCACCAGACACCGCAGTTGCGACTGGCCCGAGGGTTAGAACAAGGCCCAACAAAACCAAGATCGTCGTGGCAAGTTTTTTCCGACCTCCCAGCTTGGACTGCAGCCAATCAAATGCCGGGTAAAGCGCCACACATAGGATCGTTGCCCAGATAACCACGCTTGCAAGCGGCGCCACCATGACCAGGGCGCTGTAGAGGAATAATCCGAGAAAAAGCAATCGTATCGCTAGATCGACAATCTTTGCGTCCTGGGTCTTTTCCATTCCATCCCTCCACTATTTGTTATCTCAACATTACACTCAAAAAACCCGATATGTATATTTATTATCTACCAAAGATCTTACAGTGGCCTGAAGACACAGATGAATCCGGATTAGGGCTTTAGCTGTTCTGGCTATAAAGCGATTGCGCATGACTTTTTGTGAGTCGAAACTTACGAGGCTTATTTTTCTGATTTCTCATCGTTCTGGGACAAAATGGTATCCGCCACAGTGGTTGCCGTGGTCACAAATATACCCAGGCCGACGATGATGTAGATCATCGTAAAGATCTTCCCTGCCGCGGTTTCTGGAGAAAAGTCACCAAATCCCACAGTCGAAATCGTCACGACAGAAAAATAGATGGAATCGAGCCAGCTCCAGCCTTCGACATAATGATAAAACACCGATGCCCAAAGGATCATACCGGCCGTAAAGGCCAATAGTCCCTTTACTCTGCCGTCCTTGAAGGCGACACCGATCCCTCGCGATATTCTGGTTAGTGCATTCATTGCGATCTCACTTTCGAATGATTGCATTTGTATCAGAATTGAGGATTTTCGGAAGAAACAAAGCTGATGAACATGCCGTTAATTTCACGGAATGTTCCATAACTGCCAAAAAACAAACAGGGTTTTAAGTTCGTCACCGCTCTGGCGATGATGCTCGTTTGGAATAAACACCTTACCGATCTTAGGGATGGGAAGCACTTCCATTCCGAAGACCTTTGCCCGCAAGCCACCGCACAGAGCTTGTTTGCGAGCGAACGGGCTTGTCATCAATCAAGGTGCAAACCGCGTGCCGTCCAATAGACAAAATCTGTGCCTTCAACAGATTGCCGATCCAATCCGGAAAGCTCATCTGAGAACTGGTTAAGTTCTTCGGCTCGGCAAACCCCTCTCAAAGGACCGGAAGTATAGCCAAATCTTTTGAGGTAGCCCGGCAAATCAGAGTGCCTCATATACACGAACCGTCGGTCGGGTGAAGCGTACACTGAGGCGGCACCCAAGGGCAATCGGTGTCTGTTTTTGAAACCGCATACAACAAGTGTTTCATCTGGCTGATGGGCTGATTGCAACGGCGAAAGCAGATTCTGAAGGTCTATGCCGAACTGATCTGCGGTGTTGGGATGACTATAATCAACCGTACGTTTGATCGGACCCTGCTCGGAAAAACACAACACCGCCAGCAGTAAGGCCCGCACCCAAAGCCGTTTTGAGATCAGCAAGATGCCCCCAGCTGCGCCCACCATCAACATTGGCAATATCAACAAAGTATAGCGATCATAGACCTTTCCCGATGCCATCCACATTGCCAGGAAAAAGAACAATGCGATCCCGGCAGGGGCAAGCAGCCGTGGTCGGCCGAGTGCGAAGGGCAGGGCGCAAAGGCCTAAAATACCCGCAAACCTTAAGACTGGAGCATTACCCAGGATGATTTCTGACAGCTTCTTTAGACTTCGATCTGACACGGTGGGTGCAAACCGGTGTAGCATTTCATCGCGCACACTGCCCTGAAACTCGGCACCAAAACCAAAGCGCAGGTACTGGAACAACGGCCATAGAAATGCCAGCAGTAAACAGGCCGCCATGGTCCATTGGAAGGTTTTGTTTCTTAGAATCTCGCTTACGGGTCGATCCTGCCAGCGCCGGGTTAGAGCAAGTGTCAGGAGTGCCAGAGCCAAAAATGCGAGTGGGGTCGGACTTTTCTGCAATCCAGCCAGAAACACAGTGACCCCGAACCATGGCCACAGCTTTGGACGCTCGAACGCGGCAAGCATCGCGACCACCCCCAAGGTGGAAAAAAGCATTGCCCCGCTATCCAGCATGGCCGATGTCGCATGTCCCCAGAAGTTTTTTGAACTGGACACAAGCAAGACCGCAGGCAACATCAGCCAAGGTTGATCGGGAACCATAATTCGGGCGAGCAAAGCCGTTGCGATCAGCGACCCAAGCGCAAACAGCATCGAAGGCAGATGCAGGGCCAGCATGTGCGACATTCCCTGCTCGATCAATGCCGCTGTCATCCAATATTGAAGGGGTGGTTTTTTTAGGCTGGGCTCATTCTGAGAATATACTGCAAGCCAGTCATTGTTGCGGATGAAACCCAGGCTGCGGTCATAAGTAAAAAATTCATCAATCTTTGACAGGCCATCTTGCCCCAACCCGGACATGTACCAGCACCACAACAATGCGATGGTGATGCCTGTTATTGCATAAGGTAGCCATTTGTGGGTCTGCAAATGTTCGATGCCCGAATTTTGGACCACTCTGGTTATCCTCTGACTTGTTGTAATATGATGTGTTTTGGACTAGGCGAGTACTTGAATTTCGGGGTCTGATCAATCACAAACCCCGGTGACTGTATCCAAGAAGATTTGATTGCGATGTCGACCGAACCTAAGGAAAACGCTGATAATCGACCCACAGTTTCGGTTGTGATTCCCATGCATAACGAGCAAGGGGCCGCTGCTGGATTGATTCAGGGGATCTGCGACGCCGCATCTGATCTTCCTGCGTTCGAGATCATCGCGGTTGATGATGGTTCGACCGATGGTACCTTTGCGGCGCTGCAGGAGATGCAGAAAGAATGCCCGCAGTTGCGCATACTACGGCATAAAACGGCAGGTGGGCAAAGTGCCGCTGTCCATTCTGGCGTCAAGGCCGCACGCGCCGATATCTGTTGCACTCTGGATGGCGATGGACAGAACCCGCCAGAAGAACTGCCCAAGATCTGGGCGCCGCTGGTATCTGGCGATGATGCGCAGGTCGGTCTTGTGGCGGGGCAACGGGTCGGTCGGAAAGATACCGCATCAAAAAAGCTCGCCTCGCGATTTGCGAATGCCTTGAGGGGCTGGATGCTGAAAGACGGTACCCGCGATACGGGTTGCGGTTTCAAGGCGTTCAGAACGCAGGCGTTCGTCGATCTTCCGTTTTTCAACCATATGCATCGATACCTGCCAGCGCTGTTCAAAGCCTACGGATGGAATGTTGCACTGGTTGATGTGGCGCATCAGCAGCGCATGACCGGTGAGTCAAAATACACCAATTTCGGGCGGGCCATGGTCGGCATTTGGGATTTGTTCGGCGTTGTCTGGCTGACCCGCCGCGCCAAATCTGTTTCAGCAACCGAGGCAAACCGGTCGTGAAAGAAACCATTCTGGAAATCCTGCACGTCGACAGCCCGACCGAGGCCCTTTGGGTATTCATCGGTCTGGCTGGTCAATTGATGTTCAGCGCTCGTTTCATCGTTCAGTGGATTACATCAGAACGCGCAAAGAAATCGGTCATACCGATGGCCTTCTGGTACCTTTCGATTGGCGGCGGGCTGATACTTCTCAGCTATGCGATCTATCGCCGTGATCCAGTGTTTATTCTGGGCCAGTCGATGGGTTTGTCGATCTACCTACGCAACATCTTCCTGATCCGGGCCGAGAAGCGCTGATTAGGTCTTCGCTCGCACTATTCAAACATTCTTCGGACTTGACTGGTTGCCCCGTTCAGCGGGTCGCAGCCGACGTCAGGCTTGTGTGAATAACCCTTTCTTGTTTCTGGGATATTTGTGCTAGTATCGCACGCATAGATTTTTTCATTTTGTTTCAGGAGGTCGTTTCCTTTGCCCGATACCTCACACCGGCAGTTCAAGCTGCGCCCTCTGGAAAAGGCTGATCTTGAGATCGTGGCCCGCTGGTTTCAGGATGTTCAAGACCTAGCTCTGTTCGACAGAACCACGCGAATTCCGCAAAATCTGACGCAAACCGAACACTCTTGGGAAGGCGCTGTTGGCATTTCTAACAGAGAGGAAAAATGTTGGTTTGTGATTGAAAATGATGATCGAGATGCGGTGGGCGTGGTTGGTCTCGAATCGATTTCACCCTTCAATCGGGATGCGGTTGTTCCGGTTTTTGTAGAAAAGTCATTGCGTCGTCAGGGCGTGGCGGTGCGGGCTGTTGCATTGATGTTAGATTTTGCATTTCAGCAATTAGGGCTTAACCGGATAACCTCGTACTATCGGGCCGACAATCACGGCAGCCGCGATCTGATCAGTCGATTGGGTTGCCAGATCGAAGGCACGATGCGGCAGGCTTGGTTCGCGGACGGGCAGTTTCACGACATGGTGGTCGTCGGTATGTTGCAACAGGACTGGGCTGAGCGTCGGAACGTGTTGGCACAGGAACTGGGCCGGGAAACGGTGGTCAGTCTTGGGGCAACAGGCATGTCCTGGCCGCCTGAATGCGGTTCTGCTACTTGAAATGATGCGAATTTTGCTTGGTATATTATTAAAACGCTCTTGTCGGAATCGACGAGACCACGCAGTTGAGTGCACCCAGTGAATACGACCGGTTCGGACACTTCAATCAGACAAAAGCTCGGGGCGGTGCTGTTTGCCGATGTTGTTGGCTATTCCCGCCTGATGAGTGAGAACGAGATGGATACGTATAACGCGTTGAAATCTCTTTTGTTCCAGCTCGAAGAGACTTGCTCGAAGTATCAGGGCAAAATCATTGAGGTGCGCGGCGACGGCATTCTTGCATTGTTTGATACGGCCACCAGCGCGGTTGAATTCAGCATCGAACTGCATCGAATTGCGGCCGAGCATAATCTGACGCGGCCGGACGGCCAGCACATCAAATTCCGTGCGGGCGTTCATTTGGGCGAGGTTTTGATGGATGAGCGTGGCATCCACGGCGACAACGTCAACATCGCCGCCCGCCTGCAAGAGATTGCCGAGCCCGAGCGGGTTTATGTTAGTGCGGCCGTTTATGAGCAGATCCGCAACCGGCTGCGTTATGGCTATGAATTCCTTGGCCCCAAACAGCTCAAGAACATCATGTCTCCGGTCGCGACATACTGTGTTCGAACCGAGGTCGAAGGAGCGACAATGGCCGCCACCTTGCGTCCTGAGATGCAGTTGGAAGTGCTCGAACGGCCCGATATCCCCTCGGTTGCGGTATTGCCGTTTGCCAGTCAGGGTGGTGAGGAAGATGATAACTGGGTCGCCGAAGGGCTAACCGATGACATCATCATGAACCTGTCCAAGTTCCGGAACCTGTTCATCATCGCCCGAAACTCGTCCTTCTTCTTCAAAACCCAGTCAATGTCGCCTCAAGAAGCTGCCCGGCGCCTAAACGTGCGCTACATCGCGCGCGGCAGCGTGCGCCGATCATCCAGCAGAATCCGGATCACGGCCGAGCTGATTGACGCCAACACTGAACGCACCATTTGGGGCGAGAGGTTTGACCGCAAGCTCGACGATATATTCGATATTCTGGATGAAGTGACTGAATGCATTGTTGCAGCCACCGCAGTGATGATCGAGTCGCATGAAAAACAGCGCATGGTACAGGCGATCCCGTCAGACTTGCAGGCCTATGGGTCTGTCCTTCAGGGGCAGCATCATATCTTCAAGTACACACGCAACGATAACCGCAAGGCGCAGCATTGCTATGAATCCGCTCTTGAGCGTGACGGCGGCTATGCACGGGCTGCAGCAGCCCTGTCGCGTACGTTGAACATTGATTGGCGCTATTCGTGGACCAAAGACCCAAACAGCGCGCTCGACAAGGCACTGTCGTTGGCCCAACGCGCCGTGGAACTTGACCCGACCGATGCACGCGGGTTTGGAGAACTGGGCTATGTGCAGCTCTATCGAAAAGAGTTCGATTCCGCGATCGAATCCTACAAGCGCGCTCTGCAGCTGAACCCCAACGACGCGGATATGCACTCGGACTACGCAGACGCACTGGCCCATTGGGGAGATAACGATACTGCGATCAAGCATCTGCAACAGGCAATGCGCCTGAACCCGTATTTCCCTGATCAGTACCTGTGGCATCTGGGCGGAGCCTATTACAACCTCAAGCGCTACGACGACGTGATCGCGTGCGTGAACAAGATGAACAACCCGACCGAAGGGCAGCGCGTACTGGCCGCCAGCTACGCTCATAAGGGCGAACTGGATATGGCCCGCCAGATCGCTGACAAACACCGTGCGGCGCATCCTAATTTCTCACTCTCGCGCTGGGCCAAGGTTCAACCAGACCGCCTGTCCGACGATACGCAGCATTTTGTCGAAGGTTTGAAAAAGGCTGGATTCTGAGAGGCAAGAACGGATGCGTCCTGCGCCGCCGCCTTTCATCCGGCGCGGTGTCCGATGCAACGACGCACAATTAGAAGTTTCCGCAGGTAACCATGAATATATCAATAACTGAACAACGCGTCCTGCACATGTTGGCTCAAGGCGGAACAATCCGCCACGAACGCAATCCCAATGGAAAAATAGTGCATGTTGTGTGCAATACGCTTGACAGATCCCTGCTATCCGACTGCACACTCGACATCATTGGTAAACTGCGCCGTAAGCGCTTGACCGTGTCGCGAAACTCCGGCTCTAACAGCATATCGGCTATCGGTCGCCGCTCTGTTGGGCGACAGCTAAGCAACAGAACAGCATGATGATGTTATGATAATACGTAACGAAACAGGCGCTGACATTGCGCTCATTCAGGCTGTCACTGAGGCAGCATTTGCTACAGCAGAGCACAGTTCAGGCACGGAAGCTGCTATAGTCGATGGCTTGCGCGAAGCTTCCGCTCTCACCTTGTCATTGGTCGCTGAGGAAGATGGGGAGCTGTTAGGCCACGCTGCATTTTCCCCGATCCTGATTAATGGCAAAGACATGAATTGGTATGGCCTGGGTCCAGTATCCGTCCGCCCTGACCACCAGGGCAAAGGAATTGGTGGCGCTCTTATCCAAGATGGGCTGGGGAAGCTCTGCGCTCTGGATGCAAATGGATGCGTTGTTATGGGGCACCCGGATTATTATCCGCGTTTCGGGTTTGTACGAGATGACAGGCTTCGATTTGAAGGCGTGCCGCCCGAGTATTTCATGCAGCAAGTCTTAAATGGCAAACAACCTGACGGCGCGGTAACTTACCATCCCGCGTTTTTCATTGAGTAATAAGTTTCGAAGCTTCGCCCCATGCAGAAATAGGGCGGTGCGACAAATCCTGGATTGGGTTCGAAGCTGACATAAAGTTGCTGCTGCCCACACACCTGCACGTATGCGGCCAGCAACACTTGTCATATCAGGCTTAACCCAACAGCGCTTTGCTTAATCAGGCCCTATTCCCCGCGGGCCTTTGCACCGCTGACTTTGGCACCTGAAACTTTAGCACCCGACACTTTGGCTCCGCTGACCTTGGCGCCAGAAACCTTGGCCCCGCTCACCTTGGCACCCGATACCTTGGCTCCGGCCATCATTGGCGCGTCGTATTCGAAATAGACGTCCAGAAGTACTTCCTCGATCTGACCGGCGGCAATATCCATGCGGATGGTGTAGTCGGCTTGATCATAGTTCCAGACACGGATGTCATTCGCCATCTGGTAGTCCGCGGCTGCAACACCTGATACCGATGGGTTCATCGGGGCACGTGCCGCCTGTTGCGTGGTGTCCTGGGCGTCGGCGTCATTGCTGGTTTGCAGCTTGAACCCATAGGGCAGGTTGCCACCCGTGGCGCTGTCGCCTGCACCATGTACTAGAAAGATCGTGGGTTCCGGCATTTCGTAATAGGTGCCGTCATATGCGAAGCCATAGATTCGGGCCAGCCGGGCATCGCCTCCGAACTGGTCCCCGATGAAGTTGTTGACGCCGCGACCCTTTCTGCGGTCATCTTGTTCAACAAACAACTGCTTGCTGTGGCTGTTTTCTGTCTGCTGCCAGAATGTGTGTTTGAAAACGCGTCCCCGACGAACATAGACAAATGATTCAAAAGAGACCTTCTTACGTTTGTCCAGTTTCAGCTTGTCGCCGTCGTTCTGGTCCTTGATGATCTTGTAAATCCCGGACTTGTTGTTTGCGCTGTCTCCAACCTGAACAAGAATCCGATCATCTTCGCGGACAGCCACACCATCAATCTTGGTGATCTCATCTGAAAAATCAAAATTCGTCGCCACCTCAATTGCCAGCCGGACCGATTTCTGCCGCAGTTTAAGATCGCTTAACTCTCGCCCAAACAATAATACCTCGGAAAAACTGAGTAACGACTCAGACATATCACTTTCTCCCTATCGGGGGCTGACGGAGCTTTATGCCACGTCCGTCCCGGTTTGCGCATTGGTCTGCGCTTCGTTTGTCGAATTATCACCCCGTGCCCGTAACCTGACATAAAACCGAGGTAAAAACAAAGACTTTAAGGTTCTTTTGGCTCGGGCGCTAGTGTTCGAACCGATGCTGCATGGCTCGACCCATCCGGCTTAGTCAGACGTGGGCCAGGGCGTGCCAATCCGATGTCGCGCATGCGGAAATTGCCTTCGATGATCTGGCGGAATGCCCCTCCCGTGATCTCTTGGTCAACAACAACCAACGCACGCTCAACCCCGAAGTAGCTCAACATATCAGCATCCAGCATGTCCAAAGCGTCGGCAAGATAGGTTCCCAGCAAATCCCGCGCTTCTATCAGCGCAACGCGGAATCCTTCCGGGTCAGCGGCGTGATGCTCGTCGAATAAATCCTGCATGATCGCGTTGTATTCGTCAGAGCCTTCCAGCTCATCCGAAAGCTCCTCCATCTCGGGGTCGATCACATCATGTGCAACCAGCCGCTCGTGGTAGATATCGACCAGAATGTCGAACATCGCCCCGGTCAGCGGTTCCGACAGCGCGTGTTCACTGGACCAGCCATGTGAGAACTCGGACAGAGTCCGGTCATTAGCGGCGATGCGGATTTGCGAGTTTTGGGACAACTCAGCAAAACGGCTGAGCCGGTTATAGGTATACAGGTTCCCGCGCGTGTTCTTCAGCAGTTCATCTACGACTGAACCGAAATGCAGTGATGCAAGCAGTGCCACCATATCTGCTGCTGATTCATGAAATCCATAATACTCGCCAGTTGCGTTCTCTTCTGACGGCATGCCGATGACGCTGTAGATGATGGCATGGCCGATCTCATGCGCCACGACGTCAAAATTAAGGCTATAGGGGCGGTATTCGTCGCCATGTTCTCGGGTGCCGCCGGTTTCCAGAAATCCCCAGCCGATATGCGCGTTATCAAGGCTGGGCAGTAGGGAAAGTTCCAACCGTTCGAAATCACGCTCGAAATGCCAGGGGATAGGGCGGCCGAAATAGCCCTCCCATACATCCATCGTAAAATGCGCTGCGCCAAACAGATGGGCAGCTTCAAAGGCCGGATCGTCGGGATCGATATGGATAAAATTTCCGAACTCGTCGGGTTCAGGGGGCGGCAAGATATAGCCATCCCAGGCGGGCAGATACATCTCGGGCCCTTCTTCGCCTTCAATCATCGCGCCATAGGGGATCGTCTTGTCGACCGGGTACATCGCATACATTCGCGGTCCCGAGGGGCCGGGTCCGATCGTACCCTGCGGGGCAGAGATCTCGACCAATTCAGGTTTCGAATTCGGCTCTAAGAAGGGCGATTGCGGGTAAAGCAAGAACCGTGTGCCCGGAGTTTCGTTGTCCGAATAGTCGGGCCAGATCGTCATTGTCCCCTCCCGTTATTGTCCCGGTTCACCTTCGGTGTGGCAAAACATGTATTCAGCTTCAATCAGATCAAGAAACGCCTCGCGCCCGTCAAGACCAAGCGCGATTGCATGGGATTCAAGATCATCTGGCACCGCCTGGTCAAGCCGCGTTTCAAAATACCAGAGCAGCGATTGCATTCTGTTTGCAGAACCATTCACCCGATCCAGCCCCGCTATCCGGCTGGCCTTGCGTCGCGCCCGATCACGCAGCGCGCCATAGCGACCATCGTGGCGCAGCTGGGCTAGCAGGGCAAAGTCGAGCTCATCCGCGCGCGCTGTGATGGCCGTATCTTTGTAGGAACAGTCCGCCAGCAATGCCTCGTATTGAGCAAGCGTCAGATCGTTGTCCTGCAACCATTCCATCAGATCGGAGTGGCGGGGCAGGCGGGCCGCGCGACGGTGCTGAGCCATCTGTTTTCGCAAGGTATCCCGATCAGGCAGGTGATTTATCCGATATGCTTCGTCGCGCGCCAACAGGTGCAGCGCGGCGCGGTCGCGTAGTTGGACATAAAGGGCTGGGTCCAGCCGCAGCTCGTCCACCAGTGCCCGCGCATCCGGGTCATGCGGAGCGGTCTCGGAATCCACACGAGTCCGCAGTTCACGCCAGACCAGAGTTCGTTCGATGCGTGTCGATTCCGGCGCGTCGGAACCTGCTTCCAGGTACCGCGCCATCTGCGCCAGCATCTCGCGTGCATCGTCGCCTTTGGCATCCACTTGCCCGCCGGGCAACCAGTTCCGAAACGTCACCGAGTCTGTGTCGGTCTTTGCAGCCGAAATCAGCTTGTCCCAAACCCGGTCGCGATAGTGCAGCGCCTTGGCTGCACCCAGCAATATCTGTGCCTCATCCTCCGACACCACTTCGGCCTTCACCGCTGCGGACAGCGTGGCCCGGATCGAGACCATAGGCTCACTCAACGGTATGAAGCCAAGCTCGGCGGGGCCGTGCAGCACCGCGACCTCATCGTCATCTGCAATGGCGCCGCTCAGGTAATCCTCGAACACCCGTCCGACGCCGATCATCCCGAAATCAGCCAGTTCCGCCGCCCGCAAAGCACCCATGCTGGCGCTGCCGAATACCGGAATGCCCTGTTCCAGCGCCCACAGGATTTCCTTGTGCCAGACCGAAGGCACCCCGTCGAAATACCCGTCGATAATGCCAATTGCTTGCGGCCTGTCGCGCACCGCACGATACACATCGCCCTGCTGAACCGGGGGCAGGATGGTGGCGTCCAGTTGTTCCTGAACGGCCTCGGGTCGCAGCGTGGGCCCAACAAAAACAACGACGGTCATGCCGATACCGCCCGCGCCCTCGGACCGGCGATGAAATCAGGATCGTCATGCGGGGCTTCCAGCCCAGGAATGACCGCGCGGATGACCGCGATGTCGATCCCGGGTCGGGACAGATCAACCGTTACCACTTGGCCGATCCCAGCCTCAGACAACCGGGACAAAAGTAGATCGAGGTCTTCTGTGAAAGATCCGGTTACGTGCGATGGGCAATCCGTAAAACGCTCTGTCGGCTTTGCGCCTTCGATCAGCTCGCGAACATACCGTCCGCGCCACAGACGCGCCTCGTCGATAAACTCCTCAGGGTCCAGATCGTCCCGCGCGCCTGAGATATAGGTCAGCCGTGTTTGCGCCGCCTCGGTCAGCGCGCGTAGTAGCGCGATGGCGCGGTCAGGGTGACAGCCATCCCCGATCCCGATATGGCCGTTTGCCTCGCCGGTCTCGCAGATCACACAGCGAAAACTGGCGATGCCGATATCCGAGGTCGTGTCCCAGATCCCCAGCTCCAGCCCCGCCTCTGCGATCAAGCTCATGGCCTGACGGCAGCGCGGGTCATCGACTGTATCAGGATCGACGCGGGGTGTTGGACCCCGATGATGCCACAGCGTCGTGGCATCGCGCTCGATCAGTTCGCAGATCGCGTGGCAGCTAGCCTCAGCGGCATCGTTTCCCGATGCCAGACCATTTGTCGTACGCGGAAACGCGCGCTGTCCGTTGGCCATTGAGGTCGTGTAATCCGTATCCACCATCTCATAGGGCACCCAGCAAGCAGCATCCGCGTTCAGGTCCTGCCCCTGCACCCACAGCATCGCGCCGTGAGGGTCAAACTGCCCACCGGTCACGCGAGGCAGGCGGTCCACATCAACCACGTTCTCCTGCGCCAGATCGGTGTGGCTGCACAGCCGCAGCGGCAGCTCGATCCGTTCCGCATGCCACGACTCGATCGCCTCCATCACCCCCGAGGCCTGCGCCGCACTCAACGACAATCCCTTGCCCAGCGACACCGCAACCGAGCGCGAATTGGGCCGCGTCACCATCACGGTCGGCAACCCGATCCGATCCAGTCCGGTCAGATTTGCGATCCGTGTGATGCCCATCTCTTTGAGAAACGGTTTGACGATGGCAAGGGTCTCTTCCGGATCGCGTAGCCGGTGGGTATCCAGAACATATGTCTTCTGCGATTCTCCGAGCATTCAAATGACCTTGGTAAATATTTGATTAACCAACCAAACCCTCCAAGCGGATCAAGTCGGAGTCAGGATGCGGGATGATAGCGAATGGGTCAACACCACTGTCAGAGCGAACCGCCCTTGAATGACCTGTACCCTGCCGCTAAACGGAACCTCTGAATTGCCTCAATAGCTCAGCTGGTAGAGCAGGTCCTTCGTAAGGACAAGGTCGGGGGTTCGAGTCCCTCTTGAGGCACCACTTAATCAACCAGTTGCGTTCGATCTAAGCCGATAGTAGCTTGTTTTAGCAGGGTTTAGCCGAAAGACGCGCAGCCGCCCGGGATGGAGACGAGGTGCTGGAATAAAGGCCACTTTAACAGATGGCCTCTTCACCCATTTGGAAGATACACAGTGGACCTGTCACGTTTATGTGCCGCTCCAAGTGCTCGTTTAGGTCACTTTCCGGCTCCACCTTCTTCGCAGCCGACGAAATGTTGAAGCGAACGGTAATCTTTTTTGGCTTGGGTATTTGGACTTCAGGCACTGAGCCTCTAACCAAGAAGCGAGTTCTGGAGTGTTCTTTTTTTTATCGGCTCTGAGGGCTTCAACCAAATATTGCAACCTGATTTCATCTACCTGAACGATCTCACTTACCAATCCTTGGATGATCGGTTGTGACACAAAGTCGCCGCGCTCCAATCGCAAGTAGTCGAAATCAGGAAACACAATTCCATATTTGTCGCGCAAGATGAGCGCGGTGGTGTCGGCGTAGTCGCAATAGTCTCGAATGTGTGGAAAGAGGGTCGGGCGCTTATAAGGAAACTTTATGTCCAATGACTTTAATCGCTGACGAAATTTCCGCGTAGGTGCGTTGTATAAATCGTCTTGATCTGCAAAAAAGTTTTTTCGGAAATTCTGTAGCAACGCCATACTTTCCGCAGAGAAAGATTCATTGCCGGGAACTTGCCTCGATGCTTCTCGTAAAGTGTCTATGTGGTTGGGAAGGTAGTGATGGGCAAAATCTGCTGCAATGTCTCCCTGAACAAGGCTTTTCTTATCAAAAAGGCGGACGGTTAGTTGATCATTTGGACAGGCTATCGAGTATTCTCGAAGGGTATCGAGCATCGACCGGTTCATTTGGTTGTCCATACTCTTGAATCTGCTCGAAGCGTGCAACTTTTGTTGACAAGCTGAGAGAAACAAAGCTGATGGTCTTCGGACATAGAGTAGAAACTCATAAGTCGTAGCACCGGTTTTCCCCAATACTTCTCTGAAAACCTCTGGTTTAGCGGCTCGAAACACGCGGTGTAAATACTCAGACGACAATATCAACAGATCTGGGTTATGTTCTTCAATTTGCTCTAACATTGTACTGATAAAATGAGAGGTACGTTTCTCAAATTCTTCTGGCGACCTCTTTCTAAATTCACGTGGCGCGTCACCAAAGGACATAGCCGCGCCTGCTAGCAGTCCGTGATTGTAGCCCTTTGGAACATTTGGATTGGGATAGAGAATAGAGTCTGCAAGCAATGTCTCGCGAATTGAGAACAAGGCGTGCTGCAGTGCGGTGGTACCGGTTTTAGGCATTCCAATGTGAATTATGGCCTTCAATATGACCCCCTCGCGGACACTTATGCGTTTTCTGACAGACCACGGGCCAAACGCCAAAATGGCGGGATACCGTCGTGCGGGAAAAAACTGGCATGAGCCGTGTCCTCGAGTAGTATGCCGTCACCTGTTCGCCGCCTCAAGGCAAAGTCAAGTGGTACGAGACGTTTTGTTTCGAACGGTTCAATCTGAGGATGGCTCCAGCCTTCGACCGACTCAGTAAGCGTACGGCGTATCCCTGTTATCAACCTTTCAGCTGAATCGCTTGCCCATGGACGCATACCCGCACCCTCAAGCAGATTAAAAAGATTGATCCAGCTTTGCAGATTAAAAACACAATAGTGATGGGTCAGCGTACGTTGCATTTCATGAGGTTGTTCACCTTTCTTCGTAATGGTTCCCATAAGTCGTGCTTGAGCACGCAGACTAATCTCTTGCAGCGATTGGGTATCTCCCAAAAACGCCGCAAGCGCTGCGGTTTGCAAATCGTAGCAAGTGCCATGATTATTGGATGCTTGGCATTCTTTGCGCCCCTGTTCGCTTTTGCACAACCAAACAAAAAACTGCTCGCTCCACTTTTGAACACCTTGCGTAATATTTGGATTGCCTACCAATCGCACAGCATCAAGGAAATAATAGAAATCTTTGGTTTCGATTATTCCGTGTGACATACCTTTGTTGCCATAGTGCCCAAGGCGAACTTGTGCGTATTTCAAGTGCGGGTTCATCCGCGTCTCGGGGTCAATGAACCAAGTTTGGATCAAGCGTTCTGCATGTTCGCGATACGCTTTATTACCTGTTACTCGGGAAGCCAACGCTAAGGCGGTCGTATCATCAAAAAACTGCTGAAGTCTGGTTCGGTCGAATCTCGAACTATCGGGGGAGTACATCTGTGTGCCTGGCACACGTTCCCCATCTCGTCGGATGTAAGGAAGGCCGTCCGGCTTTGATTGATCAGGCCACCAATAGGGCGCGGGGTGATAATAATCGAGTATGTTACCACTTGGCCCAGGTTGTGATTTGTCAGCTACCGAGTGCGGACTGCGTTCTAGCGCCACCTCGGCTGCAGCGATGATGGCTTCTCGGTCTGCTGTACCTGGTGTCTCAGCCAGCAGCAGTTCATAACACAAAGGTTCCCCCGATGACAGATTTGGAAGAACTGCGGATTTTTCTAACATATCTATCGTAGAACGGATTGCCTCTGCCCTCGCCTGTCCACGGTTACGCATCACTTGCTTTCCAGCAGCTTCCAGCTTTGCTTCTCCGGAAAAAAGTCGAGCAACCCAACCGGCTTTACCTACCCGGTACCCCTCTGCGCTGACCTTGCGCGGTGATGCATCAAATGGGTCTTGAAACCAGCGCGTCCATTCTCCGGGAATGCCCAAATGTAAAAACATCTCGACCTTAGGGCGGCGACCGTAAGCGTGTGACGGATCGAAACGCAGTGGTGCGTCGCAGCGGAATGCCATCTGAGGCTCTTCTTTTGCCTCTGGTAGATAGCCGGTGTTCAGCAGCGCAGAGTTATCCTGTATCCTCGCCATTGCTACCGTAAAGTATCGCTTTTCACGTTGGGCCAAAATATCGCTGTGAAAGGCTTTCCAAGCTTCTTGTGTGAAGAAGCAGTTGCCGTCAAATGGTAACGCCCATTTGGCGTGACGCAGACAAAGCTCCAGTGCAATGTTGCGAGCACCATTGTTATTCATGACATAGTTGTTGCGTGCGCGGTAAGCTTGGACCACTGCTCGTATCGGTCCTCCCTTGAATGTCTGCCCGTTCTCACCCAATCTCTCCAAACGACCGTCTACAAAAATTAGAGGATCGTCGAAGGTCGCGAAATCGTAACCGACTGCCAAAAACTCTTCCAAGATAAATGGAATCCGCTCATAAATTTGCGCATGCTCTTCAAGAAGCTCTATTATACGAGCTTCAGTCTCTGGATCAAAAATCCGGTTTAATAACCATACTTTAGTGCAATTTTGTAGTTCTGGCTCGTTTTCGAGGACAAATTTTACATTTTCGAAAGATTGCCCTGCGCGGTGTCGCGGAACAAGATCATTGCCGATAATTCGGCATAGTGCAAAATTATCGGGAAGCGCATCAATACGTGCTTCGTTCGTTTTGTCGATTAAACCAGGTTCTACGTCAGTCAACGAGCCAGCAAGTTCACCGAGCCGCGGGAAATTATTGCTAGAGGCAGCACGCTTCCGCTTTTTGATCAAGTAATAGATGGGCAGCAAGACAGGAGACAATGGGAGCAAAATTGGAGACAATAAGATAAGCATTCGGTTGCGACGTCGTTTTCTAAGTTTTTTGTGTTCTAGGGACGCTTCAACCACCATGGGCTCGTTTTCCTGTCAGTTAACCAACTTCGAACAAAAGTGCCTTCTTCGTCAAACCGCTCATCCAGCGGGCACTTGTTTTGCTTTCGCTTGGATTCGGCTGCCTGAGCTGAGTAGGCTGATCGCTGCAGACTTTCTAAGTTTCGCAGTTGCGGCGTACACGCACGCAGATCTTCACAAGAGCCAGCACATTAAGAACTCGGGTAACGCGATCGGTTCCAAAACACCCTCCCAAGTCATCGCCATAATGCAATCCAAAAGCTGAGCTGTGGGTGATCGTTACAATGAACATTGAATGATCGTCAATATTTAGTCGAACCCACCATCAATCAAATTGGAATACCATGCCAGAGCGGATCACGCTCTACTCCCACATAGCGGAACCACTTGTGTGATGGTATAGTAGCATATTCCCGCTGGCCGCAGGTATGAACCTCAGGACTTTGATATCGTCTAGCAACTGTAATTCTCGGGCGCTATGATCAACCCATTTCTGACGAGATTTGAGGAGCGCGTTCGCGATTGTGACGAGTTTGCGAGCGACGGCGGTGATGATGACTTTGTGAGGTTTGCCTGCTTCGCGAAGTTGGTTGGTGAAATTTTTCAGGACCGGATTGTTATGGCGGGCAACGATAGCGGCTTGGTACATTACATGCCGCAGAAGTCGCCGCCTGAAGTGGTCCCACCTTTTTGGACAGATTTTTGGCTTTGCTAAGGTGTATCGGGTTTGGGTTTATGCTGCTTTCTGCTCTACCAAGCCGGACCAATATGCCTCGTCCGGCGTTCGCCGATCAAGCGCGGAATGGGACCGCTCTGTGTTGTAGAATCCCATCCAGTTTTTGAAGACTTTTCGAGCCTGGAAGCTGTCAGTGATCTTGGCAGAGGCGGATGGCGGGGACAACATAGCAAGCGGAAATCAATGGATCCTCATCCTACCGGCCTCCTCAACTGGGATGAAGCAGACAAAATCCAACAATCGACGTACAAACCAAAAAGTGCGTCCAGCCACCACTGGTGAGTGATTTCTGTTGGCAAACAATTCCAGGTTACTGAAGGCCGGACTATAGAGCGATCACTGCCGAGTCTTTGGCTTGGTAGTCTCAACTTTCCATTTGCGCGGCGCCGAGGTACAAATTAGATCCAATCTTGGTGATGTGCGTTTCGACGACGGCCAAACATCAAGAGGTCCAATATCTTGCTTCAAACCTTATCTCGCCGCAGTACCGCAAGAACGCAAAAGCTCGCCAATGCATTGCAGGAAACTGGGATCGTCAACTTGTTTAACCCATCCATCCAAATTACAGCCGATGGGTATGCAGTAGCTTTTCGAGGCTTGAAAGCAGGTGCAAAGAAACCCTTTGACGCTTTTCTTTCACGCTTTGGCGAAGATTTCGCCCCACTCGGATCCACGCTTAGCCTTAGCGAGCTATTCAAGCCCTCAATAGGAGCCAATGTATGCGATCCAAAACTGTTTCAAATTGACGGGCGTTGCTGGATTACATTCAACACAGGCCATTTTGAGCGACCAAACCGGGTTTTTGTTGCGTCGGTTGACCCCGACATCGGACCGCCCATTGAAATTATTTACTCAGATCGAACTGAAATTGAGAAAAACTGGGCATTCTTTGAGCACGATGGAAAACTTCATGCGCTGTATAGCACCTTCCCTACCATAGTTTTGCGTGAGAAGACCCGTCTAGATGGCAGCATCACCCTCGAGCGCGTGAAGAGTACAACTAGCGGGACCGACGAGTTCGTTAGTAAGGCAATTATCCAACCCAAAGTAACGATCGGCACACAGCTCGAACCGCTTAACCCTTCTAAAAACCTGTACGGTTTCATCGGGCACCGACGTTGGTACTGGCGCGGCAAACGTTTGTACCTAGGCTGCCCAATGACGCTAACAATGGATGAGCAAAACGCACACATTCAAACAAGTCGCGATATTTGGGCCCATTCCCTAAGGTCATTGATGGGCGCTAATGTAAAGCACAATCCAAACTTGATAAGTTGCACATATTTTTCCGGCGTAAGTATGTCGGCGGACAAAGCGATTGTGTCTTACGGCATAAATGACGTTGACTTTTCGTTGGCTGAAGTGCCTTTGACATGGTGGAGCAAGCTGTTGGCTTAGTGTTACTACAGAGGCAAAGAATGGTATCAAATGTAAGAGTCTTTTTCTGGCACGACAGAGTGCGTAATAGACTGCACTTGAACTACGATCGGTACATCAAGCGCAAATCGTCGACATGGCGAGAGTTTGCGGTTGGAAATGCCGGCGATATTTTTGCACGAAACCTTGTATCGCACCACTACCACGGCGCCAAGGCAATCAATGTCTCTGAAGGACCACGCCTCCTGTGCGTGGGCTCTATTGCGCACAAACTGGTCGCAGGTGATATACTGTGTGGGATCGGGTGCAAGGATGTTGAATTTCCTGCCGTCGACCCGGAGACAATAACAGTTCACGGAGTGAGGGGACCGATAACTGCTGAAGCCCTTCACAATGCTGGATACGACATAACTCGGATCAAATGGCACGGTGATCCGGGTCTAAAAATATCTCAAATGATAAAGCCTATAAGCGCGAAACCGGGGAAGGTAATTTTCATCCCTCATTATCGCGAGCGGGGCATTATCCGAAACGATATTCCACGATGGATAAATATGGTGGATATCGATAACGACCCATTAGAGGTTGGACGCAAGATTATGCAGGCCGAACTAGTCTATTCGTCGTCCCTTCACGGAATAATTTTTGCACATGCGCTAGGACGCCCGGTTGTTATGGTCAAGCCCGCGACAGAGGAGCCGTTGAACAAATTTGATGACTACTATTTTGGTGTCGGGCTTTCACGTCCGCGCTTTCTCTCTTCAATTTCTGAAGCAGACTTACACAGCAAGCCGAACTCACCAGCGTCATTAAAGGTTCTAGCCGAGGACATCACCTTTCCTACTTCACAAGAGCTTGAAGACCGAGGAATCATGATCCGGGAGCAAAGTAATGGTCACGACCTTTGACGATCCCTCGAAAGTCTGCATACTCTCAGGGCGTTTTCCTCGAAGCGAGTTTTTGCATTCGTGGAACCATTACGCCTATGCGAAGCGACATGGCTATACCTACATTAGTTGTGACTGGCCAACCACCGCAACTAATCGTTACATGAATAAATTCATGTATATTAAACATTACATTCATCATTTTGAGTACGTGTTTTGGATTGACGATGATGCCTTCTTTATTGATCAAGACAAGTCTCTGGACGTTCTGATCCCCAAACGTGAGCGACTCGCCTCCTTCTGCAAAAGCCCCACGAACAAGGAAATTTTTACATATCTCAGCTCAGGTCAATTTTTGATCCGAGGCGGCAAACGCAGCGAAGAGTTCATCAACTCCATCTTGGAAACACCACTTGATCTGGTGAAGGCTTGGTGGCGCGACGAATTGGGTATGTTTACGGGCGGCGACCAGGACGCAATAGTATATCTCATACACGAAAACGATAAATATCGAGACTGTATCGAACTATTTGAATATAATCAATTTAATAGCCGCCTAGCCGATCTACGCGAAGATCCTAGCGGCGTGTTCTTGTTGCATTTTACGGGACGGAGAGACGTCAAGATCGAGCATGCCAAGATGGCCGCGAGAATTTTGAAACGTGGTCCATCTCTGCTACCAAAGGAATTGGAGAAAGAACTTCTAGGTGGGCGCGGTATACGATCCATATTGAACGCCATGCAGACTCAATTTTGGCTACCCGAGCCAAAGAAACAAAAAAGTCAAAGAGTGTTTGACCGTCTATTAGGTTTTTTTAGTCGAGTGCCGTAGGTCAATCAAAATGCAAAGAACTTGTAAATGTTTGTAAACCGAAGTTTTACACAATCCAGAAGACCAAACGGATTTATGTGCGGCAAGACAAATGAACAAAACACCAAACCAAATTCTCTCACAAACGAACAAAAATCATACCGTCCCTGCATCTGAGGCGCGATGTTCGAATGGGAGAGGACCTACTTCCGCCGTTTCAAATGTGACAGTAAAACCGTTGAAAGTTCTGTACTGGCCACATTACTCAAACCCATATCAGGAACTCTTTTATGGTGACGACGTACCGGAATTTAGTTCAGAAGCTAAAACGATATATGACGCGATTAAGCTTCAAAAAGCAAATCCCTCGGAAAGGGTTGTATTTCACCTTCATTGGTTGAATTTTTTGTTTAAGGGTAAATCAGCGGAAAGACGGGAAACTGAGGTCAACGAATTCATCAACGCATGCCACAAGTTTCAAGAGGCTGGAGGAGTATTCGTTTGGACAGTTCATAATTTGGTTGAGCATGACAAGGTTGACTCTCAACTAGAATTCAAACTGCGCAGTGAAATAGTTAATCTCGCGAGCGCACTGTTCGTGCATGGGAATGCCGCTAGAAACGCCGTGGTTAATGCTCATCCTGAAGCGCAAGGTAAAATACATACAATTGCTCATGGCAATTACGTCGAGTACTATCCCAACAAAATCCGCAAAGTAGCAGCTCGCGCGATCATTGGCTTGTTCGAAACCAGTACTGTATTTCTGAATTTAGGTTGGATTCGCCCGTACAAAGGGCTTGGCGCATTGCAGGCGGCTATGAAGTCGCCGGAAATTACTGATAGCAAAGCCAAACTTCTTGTTGTGGGAAAGATGCGCGACGCAGATAGACCATACTTTGATACCCTTTTTGCTGATGCTCAAAACATCATAGTTCGTGAAGGTTGGATCGCTGATAAGAGCATACAAACCTATTTGAATGCATCTGACTTTATGGTTTTGCCCTACATGGGTACACTTACATCCGGCGCTGCGATGCTTTCTTTTTCGTTTTCCTTGCCAATAATCGCTCCAAAAATTGGAGCATTTACAGAAATTGTCCAAGACGGCAAGAACGGTTTTTTGTATGATCCGAATGATGAGAACGGATTGCAAAATGCATTGGGTCGCGCAATTGCGACCAGACCCGAAGTTCTTTCTCAAATGAAGCAATTATCACTGGAAACGGCGCTGGTTCATAGGTGGGAAGATGCACGCAATGTATTTATTGAAGTAGTTGGTAACCGGAGTCCCGAGGCCATGTTGTAGTGAGCCGCTCCGGGTTTTCCGGAGGCTCCAAATCGAGGAAGTATTGGAGCCCTGGAAAAGGACAACAGAGCAAATCGCCATTCACCTGAGACACGCGCGAGAGCGGTGCGAATGGTGCTCGACAATCAAGGAAGTTACGAGAGCCAGTCGGCTGTGATCGGGAGACGTTGCGGCGTTGGGTTCAGCAGGAATAAACCGACGCTGGCCGCCGGGAAGGGGTGACATCTGAGGAGCAGGCCCGGATCAAAGAGCAGGAACGCGAGGTTCGGGAGCTTCGTAAGCGTTGCGTGAAGGTCACCTTCCATCCCTGTCCCTGATCTGAGAGTCCGCCTTGGAGTGATTTCTTGAGGTGAGTTTCTCCATGGAGAGTACAAGAGAGTTTCTCATTGGGCTTGGCGTTATCTTCTCAGCTGATGGGATGCGGCGGTGGCCGGATTGGATTAGCCCCCTGAAAGTGGTCCACCTACAGGGATAGTTTTATCCCGCAAATTGGAGGATCAGCGATGGCTGGGAAACGAGAGAAACCAGAAGAGATCGTATCGAAGCTTCGGCAGGTTGAAGTTCTGCAAGGGCATCCTGCAACAACGAGAAAGGACCAAACGGAAGACCATCGAAACGCGACGCTTGCTTCACCGCAAATCCACCGCATAATCAGACCAACCAGATGAGCCAGACCCTCCCTTAGATCAGGCAGCCATCTGTCCCAAAATCCCTGACGACGGACAATCGAAATGCGTGAAGCAGATCTGAAGCTAAAGGCACTTACCAATCAGATGAACAATAGCGACGATTGATAACCCTTAGCACAGAGGCTTACGACGGGGCTCGCTGCGATTATCCACCGCGTCACAATTCGACTGAAGCGATGAGCCCCTTGCGGTCATTGCTGCGCCGCTTGGGCGCTGCGGATGCATTGGACCGCTAAAAGCCCAAAGCGGTCGCTGGTTTAACGGGGCGTTTAAAAGTCACCGTGACAATACTCCGTGGATCCCCGTTTCAGCGGAACGAAAATACTGTGCAAACGGCTCTGCCAAGGTCAGGGCCGTTTGTGAGGTAAGATGGTTTCCATCGCGATAGATCGGAACACCATCACGCACCAATCTGCAGTTTGTTTCCATACACAAAAACCCCCACGTATTGATAATGGACACCTCTTTACCCAGCAATTCCAGCGTTTTGTCTACCAGACTTTGGCGCGCGTCATAGTCGGCTTTCGAAGGATCAAGGGTGTAGGGTACTTGGTGCCATAATGTGCGGGCCAGTGCATTGGGCACGGAGGATTCAGCTTCAGGTACTTGCTTTACGAAATGAACCTTTAAGCCAAGCTCTTTGAGCCGGGCAAAAGTACGCACCAGTCCCCGTTCAAACACAGCCTCGTTTTCTTCGGGTCGCATCGCAGATGATGTATTGTCGCCAATAAGTACCTCGTTCCCAATCTCTCGCAAATAGCGCGTCCCGGTAGCATAAATTGCCCAACGTGCTGCCAAGAATATATGGGTTATTTCAGGCTCGGCTTCTAAAGCTTCAATGAGCCCGTCAAAGCTCTTGGTGCAATCGTTGAAACCCTCGCGCAATTGGCTCACACCCATCAGCGGTGGGCATCCGCCACGTGTAATCATAATTCCCTTTGTTCCAGCGCGTCTGGCAGCATGTTCGAATGCTGGAGCCATAGCCTGAGCATGTGAGTCACCCCAGAGTAGGAACGTGTAGGGTCGGTCGCCCTCTACAAGCCCTAGGGAGCATGCAGGAGCACGCGTTGGCCATTCGATGCGGCGGCTTTTGGGGCATTTCTCAATGGCAGACACATCTTCAGAGGCCAGCATAGCGACACGGGCATTGTCGGGCAGCCGGCTAGGGACACCTTCGCCCATGATCAACAACAGGGACGCCAAACAGAAAACCAATGTAGCGCACCCTGCTAAAAAGATAGGAGTTTTCGACACTTGCTCGCGAGATGTGCTCCGTCTGAATGGACGCTCTACGAAGCGCCAAGACAAAGCAGCGGGAACCGCGGATAGTAGCGCGACAAGCATCAGCTTTTCACTTTGGAGATCGACGGTATAGTAATGTCGATAAAGGGCCAGCATCGGCCAGTGCCACAGGTACCAAGAATAAGAGATAAGGCCGATCGCTCGCAATGGTCTCCAACTTAGGATGCGCGCCTCGAGCCCTTTAGGATAATATTGAGTGCTAAGCAGAAGCATAAACGTACCACCAACCGGCAAGAGCGCAGACCAGCCTGGGAATGGCGTGTGTTTACTGATACTGAACAAGGCGATTGCAATCATGGCCGTTCCGCCAAGGGCAAGAGATCGACCAAGCAAACGTGGCAACCTCATCACTGGAGCCGCTGCCAGAACTGCACCCGCCAATAGTTCCCAAGCGCGCAAATGGGTTGAAAAAAACGCCGTAGCCTCACGCCCTGAAGACACAGCAATCACGGATGCTGAGAAGGTTATAGCTAGTAAAAACAGTAAGATGCCGAATAAGAATTTTGGGCAAAACCGAAGCAAAGAAATGAGAATTAAGGGAAATACAAGATAAAACTGTTCCTCGACGCCTAAAGACCAAAGGTGCAACAATGGACGGTACTCTGAGGCAGGCGCAAAGTATTCGAGACTGTCCAGAAAGTACCAATTCGCTACCCAAAGCACTGCGGCGAGCATTGAAGAGCCAAGTTCGGCATAGGCTTCTGGCAGTAAAACAAACCAAGAGGCGATGTAAACGACGGCAAGCATAAGGAAGAGTGCTGGAAGGATTCGCCTGACGCGCCGCTCATAAAACCTCGTAATAGAGATACCTCCGCCCGCGGCATCCGAAAGTAGAATACGCGTAATTAGGTACCCAGAAATGACAAAAAAGATGTCAACTCCCACAAAGCCGCCGGGGATGACGTTGGTCTCCGCATGGTAAAAGACCACGGAAAGGATAGCGACGGCCCTAAGACCGTCTATTTCAGGGCGGTATGATTGCGACATGAAACCTCACGGGTACTTAAAGTCTTTGCCCGACCACTTCCAAACCCACTGACAGCGACTCCATGCGATCCGCGCAAATCGACAAGAGTTCCGCAACTTTACAGCGCAAACTCGGCGCTGGTCTTAGCCGGAAACCTTGCACTGGGCAAGCACGTAGGACAATGAAGTGGTCATTGGAAGATTGAACACTGGCGCTCACAATCGCCGGGCACGATTGGCTGCACTGTCCGCAAAGCTGCCAATAGTGGCTTTCGATGCTGCAAAGGCGGCGAAGGTCTGTTTGGCGGCCAAAACGCTCTAATCCTTTGGTTAAGTGGGTGGTTCAAAGAGCAAAGACGCTTCGCGCATCGGCACGAGTTGAGGGTCGTCACTACCTCATCAGTGCAGCTCTGCCCGGCGCAGTTTGACCCCAAATCCGCCTTTACCAGTCCGTTTAAGGCAAATACATATGGTCATACCAAAACCATGCAGACGCTTAATTGGAAGCGCTTGAATGTTCTCGCAGAAGCTTTCGATACATCTAAGGGCCAGACATTACTAGGAGATTAGGCGAAAGACCGCAGGTGCGGCACCGCAAGAAGCCAATATCTAGGTGGCATAAGAGCCAGTCATGTACTAATCGCCACCTTAGATCACGTCACTCGATAACAACATACATTGTACGGTGTTCTAGAGCAGAGGATTAATAGGAAGTTAACATGGAGTTGAAAGAGAGTTTTGCCTTAAAACAGGCAAAAATAGGAATAATTGGCCTTGGCTATGTTGGCATACCCCTCGCGCTTTCAATTGCCAAAACAGGTTTACCAGTCTTAGGTTTTGACATCTTGAAGGAACGTATCGAGCAAATGAACGGAGGTCATAGTCCGATCAAACATATCGCTCATAAGGAGATTGCCAACCTTATGGAGCACGGTTTTGAGGCAACGACAGACTTCTCCCGCGCACGAGAGTGCGACGCTTTAATCATCTGTGTGCCCACACCCCTAAATTCCAATCGCGAGCCCGATCTGAGTTTTGTGCGCTCGACTATGGAGTGTATTCAGCATCACCTGCGTGATGGGCAACTCCTTAGCTTGGAGAGCACCACTTGGCCGGGGACAACCGCTGAAGTTCTATTACCTTATATCGAAGGCAAGGGACTAAAAGTTGGTTCAGATTTTTTCCTGGTTTATTCACCGGAGCGTGAAGATCCCGGCAACCCCGATTTCGAGACAACGACCATTCCAAAAGTTGTTGGAGGTCACACGGCGGCTTGCCTCGAGGCAGGCCGCGCCCTCTACGGTACATTCATCGACAATGTCGTACCCGTAAGCTCAACCCAGGCCGCTGAAATGGTGAAGCTACTGGAAAACATCCACCGTTCCGTGAACATTGGTTTGGTTAACGAGATGAAGATTGTCGCCGATCGCATGGGACTCGATATTTTCGAGATCGTGGACGCCGCCGCTACTAAACCTTTTGGGTTTACACCATACTATCCAGGTCCCGGTATTGGAGGACATTGTATCCCAATTGATCCCTTTTACCTTACGTGGAAAGCCCGGGAATACGGATTGCATACGCGCTTTATTGAGTTAGCAGGTGAGATCAATGCAGCGATGCCGCAGTATGTGGTCGACAAGGTGATACGTGCGCTTAATGAAGCGGAGAAACCTATCAAGGGTGCTAAAATTCTGGCTCTGGGGATCGCCTATAAACGAGACGTGGATGACATGCGGGAAAGCCCTTCTGTATTCGTGATGGAACTCCTGCGGGAATGGGGAGCTAATGTACAATATTCAGACCCCAATGTTCCAGTTTTTCCACCCATGCGCGAACATGCATTTGATTTGTCTTCCGTAACTCTTACCCCAGAAGTACTCGCTCAATTTGATGCTGCGATCTTGCTGACCAACCATACTGGTTTTGACTACGATATGATTGAAAAGCACACAAATGTTCTAATCGATACACGTGGTGTCTATCGCGACGCGGCTGATGTTGTGCGTGCATAGGATTAGCTATGCAAAATAACGACAAAAAATAATAATCTCCATAGGGGTTTCCATCGAAAAGTGTGTATGTGTCGCCAGATGACCTTCGGTCGGTTCAATCCGCACGCCAAATTCGAGTCTTAGAGATACTGGATGACGAAAATCGCGCTGCTCGGGCCGAGCTCGCCTTACAAAAAAACGCGACAGAAAGCTAAAAAATATCGTTAATAGCAAGCGCACCTTGGTTGATTTTGCTGGCACCCCTAACGATCCTATGGGCTGTGAGAAGGGTCATCGGAGAGCAACGCAAAAAATGCCCTGTCTTCCGAGATTGGACTCGTTCAGGATCAGTAGCTTAACCGTATTAAGATTTTGCATGCCTAGTACTGTTGTGTCGAGCGATGCTGCCCAAGCACCTGGAAAATCTGGCGTTCCGATACCTTCATCTCGCTTCTGATCAGGTCGATGCAGACACGCCGCCGGGTGGGGCTCAGAAGTTTCCCAGGGCCGCTTCCTTCAAGATGAGCCCGTCGATTGTGAGACCAGAGACGACCTTTCGCAGACGCTCATTCTCATTCCGCAGACGATTGAGTTGCTTTAGTTGATCGGTTCCCATCCAACCATATAGCTTGCGCCACCCGTATTAGGTCTGTTTCGCTATGCGAACCTCGCGGATCGCATCTGCACGCATCATTCCTTGTCCGCCAAGCACATCAACTTGCCGCAGATTCTGAACTATTTCTTCTGGCTTGTGTCTCTTGATCTACATTCTCGGTCCTCCGTTCCTCACAAATAACGGTGGTCCAAATCAAATGAGGCACTCAAGGGGCACTGCAGTGAACAAAGGCTCAGAAGAGCCGAGCGAATCATGAGCGAATTATCGCTTTTATATTGGTTGTTGAGATCAAACAAAGCCAATATGCGTGTCAAAGTGATCTAACAGGAGGCAAGCTTTGCTCCAACAACTTATACATGACTTCAAGCGAAGCTCCCCGCTAATTCGAATATCGATCATAGCTTTGTTCCCTCTCTACCTGCTGTACAGGCTGCACCGATATCGGCGAGACATTAGGCGCAACCGCATCAACACTTCTTTCAGCGTGCAGCGGATGGGTGACATTAGCGGTACTCTGCGTGATGTGAAACAAGAGCCCATTGATCCAAAACTGGAATCTGAGATCAACGATTTGGCGGATACATTCGCGCTCTGTCGGATTGTCGGCAACGATCTCGAGCCAAGGCACAAGGTTGGCCAAAGTCTCTCAAATGTGCGCTTTATTTTAGACAATGAACCAGAATTCGATGGCGTAAAAAAGTTATGGTTGCTCAACAGGATATTTAACACCGAGACTGAAGCAAAGATTGTCAGCTTACTTGAGGAACGAGGGCAGACCTATCGACGTATCGCCTTTGATCCAGAAGAATATCAGTCTATCGGGTACAGCTTCGATACGTTCAAACAGCCTGATATGTTCTACGACGGACATCTTGAAATAGATTCAACCAGTACACGCACGACGCAGGCAATTATGCAGGCTTACCGCGCCCGCAATAACTATGTGATGCACAACAACGGTGCACGAAATGCAGCTCTCGAGTTTTGTCTGGAATACGGCAAGTGGGCGCTGCCTTTTGATGGGAATTGCTTCCTTACGTCCTCAGGATGGGCGCGGCTGCATTCGAACATCTTAGAGGCCCGGGACAAGCGATATTTTGTTGTTCCAATGGCAAGGATCACCAACAATCAAGATTTGCTGGAACCTAACAATACCTTTTCTGCGGAAGAAGAGCCCCAATTGGTTTTTCGATGCGATGCACCATTGAGGTTCAACGAGGACCTTCCCTATGGTCGTCGTCCAAAGGTTGAGCTTTTCATGCATCTTGGTATCGAGGGTCCGTGGACGCGATGGCCTGTGGAAGATTTCGACATTCCGCCACGCCGAGTTCACCCTGATGGTCATCGGGTTGGGCAAGCCGGTTGGGTCGCGCGGCTGGCGTCAGGAAAAGCCCACCTTGAACAGGCTGATCGGAAGGCATTTGTTAACCGTGGTCTCGCACGCGCTGCTGCGATCCGTTCGACTTTGGACATGTTGTCGATGCGTCCAGTCCGTGCGGCTCTAGCGCAAGACCAAGCCCTGACTTATGACCTGACCACGGCTGATCCGGCACAGTCAGAAGATTGGGCAGCTGTTCGGGAAGCTGCACAGCAGGCTTTAGACCGAGGGCCCTTTTCGGTTACGCAAAAACCCGAGCCCGGCCCCTCTGGCGATCTTCGCGACTATTTTCATCCAGCGCCATATTGGTGGCCGAACCCAAATTCGAAAGATGGTTTGCCCTATGTCAGGCGCGACGGTGAACGATTGCCGGGCACGGAACTTTATGAAGCAGAGAGTGGCCGCTTCGACCGAACACGTCTGCAACGCGTCTTCGACGACACCACAGCCCTTGCATTAGCGAGTACATTACAAGACGCCGATCCGAGTTTCCACGCACACGCCTGCTCAATTCTGAGGACGTGGTTTCTGGACGCTGAAACTGGCATGAAGCCCAACCTTTCTTATGCGCAGGTTCGGCTGGGTCACCAGGGTAACATGGGGGCTGCCCATGGGGTCATTGAAACCAAAGATTTTTATTTTCTTCTTGATGCGGTTCGGCTTCTTAGAGATTCGCACATAACCGACCGCATGAAAGAGTGGAGCTCGGAGTTTTTTGATTGGTTCACTGATAGTGTGCAAGGTCGCCAAGAATGCAGAGCAGCCAACAACCACGGGACATGCTATGACTTGCAGGCCGCCAGTCTTGCCGCATTTCTGGAAAAAGAAGATTATCTGCAAGCCATTGACTTACGAGCGCAAGCCCGCGCAATTTCTACAATCACCCCTGATGGAGATCAACCGCACGAACTGCAGCGCACGCTGACGCAGCACTATTGGGCTTTCAATTTACAGAGTTGGGTTAACCTGTTCGACCTTCTTTCAGCTGCAGGGCTGCGCCCTTGGCAGAGTGAAGCTGGCGAGAGGGTGCGGGTTGGACTACGCCGCATGTTGATGCTGTCAAAGCAAAACTGGGAGCACCCCCAGATCAAGCCATTCGACAGCAATAGATTGCTAACTTTGAATGAGACACTGAAGAACCAAACAGGTGAGGATATCCTCGGGCGCGCGGAAAGTGATGGGCCTGTCAGTTTTTTTCCTCATGATGGGGTTGCCCCGTTCTGGCGTTTGACAAGGCTAGGGCGCTGAGAAAAAAGTAACTAGCGCATCCTTAAATGCTGCGTCAGTTAAGGAGCTTGCAGTATTGCAGACAGCTGCAATCTCACCAAAGCACGAAAGATCATCAAAAACTGCAGGATCGACCATAACACAAAGCGAGCGCGCACTTTTGTTGGCGGGCTAGTTTCAGATTATTAGGCGAATCTCAGTGTTCCTCATGCTTGCTTCGTTTGAGTTATTCAGTGGTTCCGCTTGGCAGGCATTGACCACAATTCAATCAATACGAAGAGGCAGAAACGGCTTTTACGTCCAAACGATCGGGATCCACGAGCAGGGTCACAGCCTAGCATCAGATATTTAGCTTTGAGGCGGAATTTTAGTGCATTATGGTTGTTGCCTTTTAATCGCTGGGCTGTTCACTTTAGGACTGCTCTGAGTGACTTCTTTTTGATCCGTCTAACTTCGCTCTGCTCGCCCAGAGACATGCATATTCTTGCAACACGGCTGGCTCGTCTTTGTGCAGCGCCATTAAAGCGCAAGCTGCCCACATCGCTACGTCATATTCCGAATTGGAACGTTTCAGCCGGTATGCATTTACGGCTGCACTGTTTGGGGTTGAGGGTTCGAACATCAGTTCCTGAGCCGATCACAAAAAAGCATATATTGTTAGAAAGCCGGAAAAAATCCCAATTGAGGCAACCGTGAAGTTTAGAGAGAAGTTTAACATCGGGTCTTCCAATCTAGAAAGTTTGGCAGGTGCCGTATAATCGTCGGCGACATAACATACTGTTAGTATGCCGGAATGTCTTTGAATGGATCGAAAACGCATCGTTAACATTGCGTTAACAATTCGCGCGATTTCGGAGCTTTGTAGGTTGTAATCGTGCAGATCTACTGATCTTCGTCCGCCTCAAGCGGACAGCGCCTTCGTTCGGATCGATGCAAATATTTGAGGAAATGCGCCAACGATCTGCTACTCGACGCATTTCAATGAGTAAAAAGTGTATGAAAAAACTTAACCCTATTAGACGCTTAGGGGCGGTAAGAGGAACTCTCTATAATAGTCACCGCGCTTGCAGTATTCACTCGATGAAATCATAGCTTGCTGTTGGCGTGCCTCCTCGGGGAACTTGGCTAAAGCATCAATACACTGCGGTTCGTTGATCGGCGCAAACCCCTCCATCTCACTGGCCAGCCGTCAAAATCAATTCACATTGGCGAACATAATTCTCCAACAAAACCATTCAGTGAATATCCCGACCATAACGGGGTACTCCAAAGCCAGCGCTTGATATTTTTGAGGTGCCTGCCGCTCTTGTGGCTCGGAGTAGCATCTCGATTTTCGCCCCTGGAAACCGTGACGCCAGCGCGTTTGCTCCGCTATCCGGAGTCAGGCAAAGGGCGGTTGATAGCCCATCGGCAACAGCGGCCCGCGCCGCGGATACTGATACTGCGTGTTGCGTAACTTTGTGCCCTTTCGGGTTCAGGATATGGCCATGTTTGCCCTGTAACATCGTACCTCCGGGCGCTGAGGTTGCGACAGCTCGATCCTGAAGCCTGATTCGTTTGGCCACCTTGCCATCGGGGGCGGCCAGCCCCACGCGCCATGGTTCGCTAGTGTATCGCTGGCCAAGAGCGGCGACCTCACCCATATCCACCAATACATTGCGCAGATCGAAGGACCGCAGCAAAGCAGCAATCCGGTCGGTGATCGCACCTTGCGCAATCCCGTTCAACGTGATCGCCGAATGTCTGGGATATGGCAGGCGGATTTCATCCGTACCGACATGCACGTTGTTCCATCCGATCGTTGCATGCGCGCGTTCCACTATCGGCTGCTCCGCTCCGCTGGCCAGCGCCAGCCACAGCGGCTGGATCGTCGGATCAAACGCCCCGCCCGAGGCTTCGTGAAGCGCGGAACACAGGCTCAGCACCTCCAGCAGCTCAGGCGCAGGTGCATTCAAGTGACCGGTGCGGTTCAACTGGCTGATCTGCGAATGAGGTCGGTAGAGGCTGAAGATATCCTCAAGCCGGTTCAATTCGGCCTCGACCGCAGCAAAGATCGGGTCGGCTTGTGCATCCGTCATGCCCTGCAGTCGCAGACTGGCCGGAGCGCCCAGTGCTATGCCCCGCCATTGGGCAGAGCCACTGGCGGTGGCAGGCACGGCCGCGCAGGCGGCTGAGATGGCCAGAAAACGGCGGCGGGTCAGGAGGGTCATGCGGGGGTCTCCAGCAACAGGTCCAAATCGGCGGGGCCAAGAACTTCGGCATCGGGCACATCTGAAAGGGGTACGGCAGAGCCGCCATAGCGCAGGATGAAGTCCTGGGCCTCGTCGAGTTTCGCAAATGGGACCACCTCGCGCGCGCCCATGCCTCCGGCGACATCTGCGCCGACGACGAAGGTCGCACCATCGGCTGCGATCCAGTTGGAGATGCCCGGCTGCCCCCAGTTGGGGGCGACACCCATGTCGCTGACGTAAACAGCGGTGATCTTGGCATCGCGTTCGGGGCTTTTCAGATAGGCGAGCATGTCGCGCACCTGCGCAAAGAACAAAGGTGCAGGATAGCCCTCAAGATGAATCTGACCTTTGGGCCCGCCATGTTCCGCGATGTTCATCTGGCAGAAATAACTCAGCGCATCTGGGGTCAGATCAACCGGGTCAGGGGCCTCGGCGACCTCTTCCTTGCAGGCCGCCAGCGCGACCAATGCGATCAGGGCGAGACGCTTCATGGCTCGACCCTCCGGAATGCGATCCGGGCGAGTGCAAAGCCTATCACCGGCCAGATCAACAGTGAGACGGGTGCAGCCCAGACCGGCAGCGCCTGCGCCGCCCCGGTCATGCCGGATGCCATAGCGACGCCCTCGGTCGCGGCGATGTTCCACAGACGGAATGCGTCGGCCGGGTTGGCTACCATCACCCAAGGAAAGACGGATTGGGTGAAAGTGCCGCCCTTGTCCATGACGACGGCTCCCAACAGCCCAAGATCATAGAGGACGACAAAAACCAGCCAGAGCCCGGCCGACAAACCTGCCGCCGCCGTGGCCCCCTTTGCCAGGGCGGACAACAGGTATCCAAGCGCCAGAAAGACAGCGCCCAGCAGGATGGATGTGAGGATAAGGCGGATCAGCGCCATCAGGCTCTCTGGCCCCGCGCCACCAAAGAAGGTGGCCACTGCGCCTGCGGTGCCGAAACCGATAGTCATGGCAAAGGCCAGCGCGGCGAGATGGGCGGTGAACTTGCCCAACAGGATTTCTCCACGCCCAGCCGGGTAGGACAGCAGCAGTGACAGGCTGCCGCGATCCACGTCGCCGGCGATGGCGTCAAAGGCAATCATCAGCGCCAGCAGCGGCGCAAGATAGACCGAGAGCGTGGTCATCGAAGCGACCGAAACGGTCAGCATGTCGACGCCCAGCGTGCCAGTGGGTGCGCTGCCCGCAAAGGTCAGCGCCAGCGCGAACAGAACCATGATCAGCGTTGCGACCAGCAGCCAGCGGTTGCGGCGCAGGATCAGCATCTCGGTCCGGGTGATGGCGAGGAAGCGGGTCATTGCAAATCCTCCTGTGCGTAGTGGCGATAGAGATCTTCCAGTTTGGGCGGGGTCATTTCCACATCCGCCACCGCGTCGCCCAACCCGGCGATCTGGCGCAGCGCCTCCATCTTGTCTTCGGGTGAGCAGAGCAATTCAACGGATGCCCCATTGATCCGGCTGCCGCCCAGTTCAGCGGCCAGCACATCAGGATTGGTGCTGGCGCGTACCTTCAGGCGGATCGGTAGACCGGCCAGCGCCGACAGATTGTTCAGCGTGTCGTCAGCGACCATCCGGCCCTTGCGCATGATCGCGATGCGATCAGTACGGGCCTCGACCTCGGTCAGCGCATGGCTGGCGATCAGAACGGCGGTGCCCTGCGCCGCCAACTCATCGATGATAGCATACAGGTCCTGCCGCGAAATCGGATCGAGCCCGCTTGTCGGCTCATCCAGCAACGCCACTTTCGGTTGGCCCAACAGCACCTGCGCCAGACCCAGACGTTGCCGCATGCCTTTGGAATAAGTGCCGATCCGACGGTCGAGAGCGTCGCTCAGACCAACGCGCTTCAACAGGCCAAGCACGTCGGCCTTTGCGCCTGAAAGCTGCGCAAACAGGGTCAACTGTTCACGCCCGGTTAGCGCGGGATGAAACGACACCGCTTCGGGCAGATAGGCCGTCTCGCGCCGCGCCTGAGCACTACCGGGGGTGGCGTCTCCGATCCGAATGGCTCCGCCATGGATCGGTGTCAGGCCGAGGATGGATTTGATCAGGGTCGACTTGCCCGCGCCGTTATGGCCCAGCAGCGCAACGCGCTGGCCGGGGGCAAGAGACAGGGTGATATCGTCAAGAACGCGGGTTTTTCCACGGTCCTTGAGAACATGGTCGATTGACAGGGCCTTATCCGTCATGAGGCACCTTTTTCATAGCTGGGGGTTCAGGGGCTTGCATCAATGGGTTGCTGTCCATCACACCCCCCGGCAACAGCGCCGGGAAGGCCGATTGCGACCAGCGCACCAGTTGCACGGCAGGCGAGCCGAGCAACAATTTGGCTGAGGGTTGGGTCCACAGCACATGGTCCATACTGTCATTGGGGCGATAGGGGGCATCGGCAATGCCGTTGCCATCCACATCATAAGCGGCAAAATCGGACCAGTAATTGCCACGCCCGTCTTCGGACCACTCGACCCATTTGGTCGAGACGTATTTCACCTGAGTCCGGTTTCCGATGAATGAGTTGCCAACGATACGGTTGCGCTCAGACCCGGCGGTAAAATGGATGCCGATGCCGCATCCCTGGAACCAGTTGTCGGTGAATTCGTTCTTGTTGGAGTTATAGAGGAAGGTGCATTTTTCCTTGGCACCTTTCACCACGTTTCCGGTGATGGTGCTCTTGTTGGCGTAGTTCAGCATCACGCCGTGTTCGCGGTCGCCGATCGAGACATTGTTGGCCACGGTCACATTGGTTGTGAACATCACCGCATAGCCCAGATCATTGCCGATCGAGACGTTGTCGCTGACCACCGAATTGTCGGCATACATGTAATGCACGGCAAAGCGCAGATCGCGGAACAGATTGTTGGTGAAGGTGTTCTTCTTGGACGAGTTCACAAAAATACCGTCGCGCCCGTACCGGATGTCATTGCCATCCACCACCGCACCCGGCGCGTTCCAGACATAGACGCCATTGCCGCGGTCATTCATCCGTTGATCCAAACGTCCTTCGATCCGGTTGCCGCGTACGATACTGTCCTTGGCCCCGTGAATGTCGACGCCATAGAGGTTACCCAGAAGCACGTTGTCCTCGACTACGGGCGCCTTAGCCGTTTTGGTCAGCTGGATACCACTGTCGATACCCTCATGGCTTGAGCCGGAACCGATTACGGTCAGACCACGCACAGTCACGCCCGGCCCGGTCACGGTGATGACGCTGCCGTTTCCTTGTCCGTCAATGGTGGCCTGTCCCAGCCCGTCGAGGGTTACGGGCCGGTCCAGAACCAGTGTTTCGGTGTAGACACCGGGGCTCAGGCGGAGGGTGTCTCCATCTGCCGCCTGCGCCAGTGTTTCATTGATGGCCCCCGCCCGGTTGGGCACATCCCAGTCCGCCGCCCAGAGGGGCGAGCCGAGCAGGAGCGGTATGAGCAGAGGCCAACGCATGGGCTACGCTCCCTGCGGCTCGACCAGCATCCGACCGCGCATTTCCATGTGCAGCGCGTGGCAGAACCACTGGCAATAGAACCAGTGCACGCCCGGACGGTCCGCAGTGAAGGTGATCGACGCGGTTGCCATTGGCCCGATCTCGAAGGCGATGCCGTAGTTGCCCAGGCAGAAGCCGTGGGTTACGTCGTCCACGTCATCCAGGTTGGTGACGTAGATTGTTACCTCGTCGCCCTGTTTGACGGTGAACTTCTCAAGGCTGAAGGTCGGGGCCTGCGATGTCATGTAGACCCGCACCTTGTTGCCATCCCGGATCGGTTCTTCAGCACCTTCTTCCAGATCGATGCCATCGGCTTCGGCCTGTTTGCGGGCGTCTTCCCATGTGACGTCGTTGCGGTCCCACACGTTGACCGGGTTGACGATGTCACTGCGAACGATGATCGAGTCATGCGGCTCGGCAAAAGTCGGGCCGTCGTGAACCACCTTCATCTCATCCGACGAGATGTCGATCAGCTGTTCGTTTTCAGGCTTCAGCGGACCCACATTCAGGAAGCGGTCTTTTGAGAACTTGTTCATCGAAATCAGCCACTTGCCGTCGGCATCCTTGGTTTCACCCATCGATGTCGAGTTGTGGCCCGGCTGATAATGAACATCGACCTTCGAGATGATCGGATCGACATCCTCACCCGCGTAGGCGCGGATCGCCTTGTCCATGTTCCACTTCACGATCTGGCTGTCGAGGAACAGCGTGGTGAACGCGTTGCCCTGACCGTCATAGGCAGTGTGGAGCGGACCAAGACCCAGCTGTGGCTCACCGACGATGCAGGACCGTGGATCGGCATCGCTTTCGAACAGGGCGTCCAGCTTGGTCACGTCCAAGATCGACACGGTGGGCGACAGCTTACCGTTGATGCAGACATGCTTGCCGTCAGGCGCGGTGTTGATGCCGTGGGGCGAGTTCGGGATCGGGATGTAGCGGGTGTATTTCTTGTTCTGACCCTTACGTCCATCCAGAACCTTGACGCCTTTCAGTTCCTGATAATCACCAGCCTCGATGCCTTTTTCGATTTCCGCGAGGTTGAAAACAACCACGTGGTCCAGTTCGTTCTCGGTCATCTCGGCCAGGTTCATACCCATTTCCGAGTTGTACGAGGTCGAGTAAGCGTATTTGCCCTGATAGTCGCAGTCGGTGTTGTCGAGGTTACCCGAAACGATTACCTGCCATGCCACCTCCATGGTGTCACCGTCCAGCGCGGTGAAGATGTTCACGTATTGCGACGGATCGTCCAGCACGCTGCCATCATTGACCAGCGGCGTTTCATCTTCACCATTGGCAAAGACATAGCCGGTGCGCGGGAATTTCTGCGGACGCAGACCGTGGATCGCCTTGGCGTTCGGGATCTCGGTGATCTTGTCGCATTTCATCACATCGCAGCGCACACGGGCAACGCGGGTGTTGGCCTTGTCGTTCATGAACAGATAGCGGCCGTCATAGGTGCCGTCGGTGAACGACATATGCGGGTGGTGCAGGTCGCCGTTGTCATAGGTTTTCATGCCGCGCTTGGCGAGGAATTCCTTAGTTTCCGGCAGCAGACCGTCGGTCATGATCTTCAGCGACTCGTTGGTCTGGCCCCAACCGGTGGCCGAGCAGCGGTTGAACACCGGCACCCGCATCAGCTCGCGCATGGACGGGAAGCCCAGAATGCGCAGCTCGCCGGTCTGACCCGAGGACCAGAAGCCGTAATATTCGTCCAGCTCACCGGGCTGCAGGTTGGCATTGGCCGCAGCACTGGCTTCTTTCGCGGTCATCAGGGTCGAGCCCAGACCGGTCCCGGCCAGCACGGCGCCTGTTGCGGTTGCACCCAGCATGCCGCGGCGTGTGACGTTCAGTTTCTTGTCATGTTCCGACATGATCGTTCCTCCTTTTAGGAAACGGTTTGCGGTTTGGCGTTCGGATGGTTCGCCGGTGGTTGCCCGAGGGGGGTCTTGGGATTGACCGACCCTGTCTTGGCCCGCCGCTTCAGCTGGCGGATAACGACGGGACATTTGTCCTCGGACTGGTAGAGCACCTGACAATGCAGGCAGGTGACGCACTCGTTCGGATTGATCTCACCGGTGGGGTGGATCGCCTGAACGGGGCATTCATTGGCGCAGGTCTGACAGGGCGTGCCACAATCCTTGTAGCGGCGCAGCCAGTCGAACATGCGAATTCGGGCCGGGATCGCCAGCGCTCCGCCCAGCGGGCAGAGGTAGCGGCAATAGAACCGTTCGATGAACAGCCCGATCCCCAGCAAAGCCAGCGCAAAGACCACAAACGGCCAGTCGCGCATGAATTTCAGGATGATCGCGGTTTTGAACGGCTCGACCTCGGCATATTTCTCGGCCAGCGGTATCGAGACAAAGCTGATCCCGAAGAGCACGAGGAAGATCATGTATTTTGCGGGCCAAAGGCGTTCGTTCAGTCCCCATGGCAGCGTCCATTGCGGCACTTTCAGCGCGCGCGCGATCTTGTTGGTCAGTTCCTGCAGCGCACCAAACGGGCACAGCCAGCCGCAATAGGCCCCGCGCCCCCAAAACAGCAGGGCGGCGGCCACGGCAAACCACTGGATGAAGACCAGCGGATCCAGCAGGAAGGCATCCCAGCTGAAACCGGTCCGCAAGCTGCCGGCCAGTGCCATCAGGTTCACAACGCTCAGCTGCGCGTTGGCGTACCAGCCGATAAAGAACAGCGTCAGGGTCAGATATCCGATGCGGAACCAGTAAAAGACCCGGGCGTTCATCGTGGCGTGGAATTGGAAGAAGAAGGTTGCAGTCAGCACCAGCAGCATGACGCCCAGACCGGCAATCTCGACCGTGCGATCCTTCCAGATGCGTTTCCACAAGGCGGCTTTTGCTGCGGCTTCGCCAGTGGCGTCATCCACAACAGTGGGGGCTGCGACCGGCAACAGATACTGCTCGGGCAGCTTGTAGCCCAAATCGAAGGTCAGGAAGGTTTTTTCGACCGCACCCACGGCCCTTTGCACCAGCAATTGCAGGCGGAATGGCTCGGCTGGGTTGAACTCGGCCTCAGTGGGGATCTTGAAGATATCCAGCTCAGTAAAACTGGGCGCATCCGGGGCTGCAACTCTGCCAAGTCGTTCTTGCTGCTTATCGAAGAACCGCACTGAATTGTCGCCCTGAATAAGCTGAATCCGGTCGAAGATTCCGCCGCGTACGTAGCCTGATCCCTTGAAGCTGTAGGCCCCGCGCCCCAGCACCAGAATGGCTTGTTCGCCTTCATCCAGCCATTCGACAAGGTTCTGATATTCGGCCTCGCCCAACAGCGATTTGCCGATCGACGGGACCGAGACAAGCGCCACGTGCATGTCGATGAACGTGTCATCCGGCTCGCCCGGTTCAGGGCGTTTGATGGCGCGCTGATCGCCCGTGGCTTCAAAGGCTGCGTTGACCTGACCGACATCCAGTGTCAGCCGCCGGATCGAACCGTCACCCGAAAGTGTTGCCCAGTCATATACGGCATCCCTTGCCATATCGACTTCGCGTTTCGGCCCGTCCGCCTGTAGCGGAGACAACCCGCCCAGCCCCAGCGCCCGCGCAACCTTGATCCCACCACGCACAAGGCTGTCATCAATCACCATGATCGTCACTGTCGCGCCCGAGATGATGTCTAGGTCGTGCCCCTCGCCACCGGTTTCTGCCTCAACCTTCAGGTCCAGACCGGCATAGCCTTCGGTCAACTCGACCATCCGCGAGTTTGGGATGCCGATCAGCACGATGGGTTCCGAGTGTTTGACCAGCTGCACGCCGGTCAACACCGCGTCGTCATCGATGGCCGCAACCACATGGATCGGTTTGCCGGAGTATCCGGTGGTGCCCACGAAGTCAGAAGTCAGGAAGGCCCAGGCAACGGTCTCGCCGCCCTTCAGGACGGGGGCGACCGGAACGTCATCGCGTACCGGCCCAAAGGCATCAGCACCGGGGGCCAGATCGGCGGGTTCAATCTCGGGCAGGAAGCTGGCAAGGCTGTCGGCATGGGCGCTGATCGCCATTAGGCAGGACAGGGCAAGGGCCAGAAGGATATGGATTGCGCGACTTACGACCACGGCGCACCTCCGATATTTAGGGTGGACGCCATGGACGCGCGCGGGGCGCGTTCAGATGTTTTTTGGGTCGGGCACGGGGGTCCCCGGGTTTCGGGCCACAGCCGATCCGAGTTGTACAACACGGAAGATTTGCTGTTTTGAACCTGTACAACACGGAAGATTCCGATTTGCGGCACTTGCGCCAGCTCGGGCACGGGTGCCGCGCTGGTGACAGCACACAGCGCGCAATCGGCGCATTTCGGGCAATACGCGGTCGGGTCTTCGGTGCCCTCCTCAAGGTCAACCTCAACCCAGACCGCGCCGCCTTCCGAGCAGATCTCCACCCAGACACTTTCACCGGGACTCGCCAGCGCCGGTCCAAAGGTCTGCAACAATAGAAGGAGCATGCCCGCCAACCCAGCCGCCGCGCGAACCGCGCGGGCAGGGAGATTGTGCAAAGGGACGAGGGCAGGCATGGAGACTCCGACTCGGGAAGCTATGCCGCGTGTTCTAGGGGATTCTCTCGGCGCGATACTTGACTTAGGTCAGGTTCTGGAAACTTTCGATTTTAACATTTGAAATCAATTATCTGCCTCATCCATCAACCCGCGCACCCAACGCCCCGCCAACCACGCGGCAGGTATGCCCAATGGGATCGACCACAGGATCGCGGGCACCGGCCCGATGGCACCAAATCCAGCGCTGTGCAGGATCAGCCCGGCCAGAAACAGGTTGATGGCCACGGTCAGAGCCGTGGCCGGATAAAGCAGGATGGCCAGTTTCCAGACCGGCCATCTATCCTCAGTGGCTGGTGCCTTCCGAGAAGGTGATTTTGTTCCAGACATTGTACTTCCCAGACGGTTTGCGCATCGGCAGGCGGCGGACCTCTTCCAGCGTCTGCGCGTCATAAACGATCACCGCGCCGTCATCTTCCCAGATTGAAACCAGCGCGTGGCTGCCATCCTTGGTGAACTCAACATGCGCCACGGTCTTGCCTGGCGCAGGGCGTAAAGTTTTTACGATTTCAAGGCTTTGCTTGTCGATTACATGCATGGCGTCCTTGTTCGGCCCAAAAAACACATCGGCCCAGACATAAGGTGAATTCTCATGGCTGCGCATGAAAAACCCCGGCCCTTCGGTCTTGATCCGCTTGACGGTTTCCCATGTTTCCATGTCGATCACCGAGACCGTTCCATCGGTCAGATGCGGCGTCGCCATCACGGTGGAGTCGCCATGTTTCCAGGTAATCCCTGAACCTAAGTGAGGCATCCCCGGCAGGTCCAGATCAGCCACCTTGTGACCAATCACCAGATCGATCACCTGACCACCCTTGCCATCGCGCGAGGCACCCATGACGTATTCATAGCTCTGGTCAAAGAAGAAATCGTCCAGATAGTCCGGCGTGGTAATCTTGCGCACCGGGAAGGGATCGGGGTTCTTGAACTGACCCTCAATGCGGAAATCGTGCCCCAAACCGGATTGCGGTGGGTTCGCCCCGTAGAACACTTCCCAAATCTCAGGCACGTCTTTCAGCGCTAGAACGAAGCTTTCGCGCGGCGGTGCCTGATAGACCGCCGAGACGCGGCTGGGTTTTCCTTTTTTGCTTTTTACATCAATGACTTTCGCTACAGACAGGTCTTCGGTGGATAGCAGTGTCAGAGAGTTCGGCAAATAGTTCGCCACGGCCACCCACTTGCCGTCTCCTGACATAGCGATGTTGCGGCTGTTCAAGCCCGCACGCACGCGGCCCACCTGTTTCAGCGCCCAGATGTCATATTTCTGCACCCAGCCATCGCGGGACATGATGAAGACATAGCGTCCATCCGGGCTGAACTTCGGCCCGCCATGCACGGCAAAAGGTGTCTCGAACCGGTCCAGAACCTCGAAAGTATCCCCATCCAGAACGCTGACATGGTGATCGCCGGTCTCAACGGCCAGCGTGATGTTCATCGGGTCGCTGTCCCAGACCGGGGCATCGACTGGAATGTAATCCTCGTCCAGAGTGCGGCTGGCCATGATATCGGCCTCGCCCCATTCGGGATTGGTTTCCAGCGGAGATTTCAGCCAACCCGCCAGTTCCTCGATCTGCAGCGCATCCAGCTCATGCGAAAACGCAGGCATCTGTGTCGCGATGCGCCCCTCGGCGATCACGGCAGCCACGCGCGGCCCCCGCATCCGTTTCAGCGTTTCGGGGATCAGCGCCGGACCGACTCCGCCCAGGCGGTTCTCTCCATGGCATGAGGCGCAATGCTCGGCGTAGTCCGACGGCGCATCGGCCCATGCGGTGCCCGCCAGCAGCAGCGAACAGAAAATGCCGATTTTCAGAGTGTCAAAAGAACTGATGCGCCGGATCATGGCTTTTCCCCCGGAACGGCGTGACCTGCAGGCGCTCGCTCGCGCCATCCACGCCGATTTCTTCGTTCGACAGATAGCAGGCCGGATCTTCGGCCCACGGATCACCAGTAAGTTGCAGCGCCCGGATGCGGGTGTTTCCGCCGCAGACATCCTTCAACCGGCACACCCCGCAACGCCCTTTCAAAGGACGCGGGCGGGTGCGCAGCATAGCCAGCATCGGGTCGTCACCGGTCCAAAGCTCTGAGAACGATTTGGTCTTCACATTGCCGACCGTGTAGTCGGACCAATAAGTGTCGGGATGCACGCGTCCCAGATTGTCGATATTGGCCACACCCAGCCCGCTGGAGTTCCCGCCCCACGCGGCCAGATGTTTGCGCACATGGGCGGCTTTGTCATCGTCGAAATGCGTCCGGACCCAGTTCAGGAAATACCCGGCATCGGCGTCGTTATTGCCGGTCACGATATCCAGCGGACGACCGCCAGACGCAGCCTCCCACGCACGTTCCAGCAGCAGGTCCAGACCCTTACGGGTGCGCAGGTGCTCGGCATCTTCGCCTCGGTTTTTGTCGCCGCGCCCGGCGTAGACGAGGTGAGACAGATAGAACTTGTCGACTCCCTCATCATCGCACAGCTGCAGCAGGTCAGGCAGGTGATGTTGCGTGCCTTCGGTCAGGCAGAACCGCAGGCCCACCTTGATGCCGCGTTTCTTGCATTCGCGCACACCGCGCAAGGCGTCGGCAAAGGCGCCGTCGACACCTCGGAACCAGTCATTCGTGGCCCCGATTCCGTCTAGCGAGATGCCAACATAGTTGAAGCCCACGTCGGCAATCATGTCGGCAGTTTCGTCGTAAATCCGTGTGCCGTTGGTCGACAGTGCTAGCATCGGCACCAGATCACGCGCGCGTTTGGCGATGTCGAAGAAATCGAACCGGTCCAGTGGTTCCCCACCCGAGAGGATCAGGGCCGGGACGCGGAACTGGCCCAGATCCTCAAGGGTTACCATGGCTTGCTCGTGGCTGAGCTCACCCGGGAACGCGACATCCGCCGAGACGGTATAGCAATGGCGGCATTTCAGATTGCAGCGCCGTGTCAGGTTCCAGATCACAACCGGTTTCACTGGGCCGGGGCGGCGTTTGCGCACCGGGGTCGGTTTCACGAGCTGGTGCATGTATTCGGTCAGGCGGAACATGTCTCAGCCTTTCTTTTTCAGGCGCAGCCCGGTCTTTTTCAGGATGCGCGTGGAATAAAGGATATCTTTGGCCCGGCAGGCATCGCCGAGGATGGCGGCAATCTCGGCACGTTTCTCCTCGACCTCATCCCGGTCAGCGCCATGAACCATGGCGAACAGATTGTAAGGCCAGTCAGGCAAGGCGCGCGGGCGTTCATAGCAATGGGTGACGAAGGGCAGGGCACCGATCTGCGATCCGAGTTCGGCAACGCGGCCATCTTCGACATCCCACACAGTCATGCCGTTCGAGGTCATGCCCAGTTTATAGTGGTTGGGGGCCGCAGCGATGCGCCGGATGACACCGCGCGATTTCATATCGGCCAGACGGGACATCAGAGTCTTTTCATCCAGGCCCAAGCCGTCGGCCACCTGGGCGAAGGGGGCGGGCACAAGGGGCAGGCCGCCTTGCAGCGCCTCGATAATCTCTCTGTCTTTTGCGTCGATCATGCCGCCACCCGGAAGCCGATGAAGAATTCCTGAAGTTTGGGGAATTGCAGGACCGCGATCCCGGTTTCCCGTGCGATAGCCTCGGCTGTGGCTGCGATCCCTTCGGGTGTTTCGGTCGCCAGAACGAACCACATGTTCAGCCGATGCGTGCGTTCATAATTATGCGCGACCTCGGGATGCGCATTGACTTTGGTCAGGACGTTTTCGAAATCCTGTGAGGGCACGGCCATGGCGCACAGACAGAAGGCTCCGCCCATCGCAGCAGCGTCAAAGAAGGGACCAAAGCGGGTGATTGCGCGCGCGTCCTTCATCCGTGCGAGACGGGTCAATAGGTCGGACTCTGCAATCCCCAATTCCTCGGCAATTGCGGCGTAAGGGTGCGAGGTCAGCGGCAGGTCATCCTGCATCCGGTTGAGGATCGCGCGGTCTGTGTCGTCGAGCCTCATGCGGCGGCCTCCTTCGGTTGAATCAATGCACCGGTCTGTTTGAAACAGCGGGTCGAGAACAGTACTTTGCGCTGCGCGCCAAATAGTTCGGGCAGGGCGGCGGCCCCGGCCAAAACCTCCATTGCCTCCGGACGCGAACGCGCATGGATCATGGAATAGAGGCGATAGGGCCAGATACCCTCGACCGGGTTGCGCTCATAACACAGTGTCACGCCGGGATGCGCTGCCAGTGCCGGGCCAGCGCTGCTGACCTGCTCGGCCGGCATATCCCAGACCACCATTGCATTGGCGGACCAGCCCAAAGCGCGGTGGCGCACGATGACGCCCAGGCGAGAGATGATCCCGGCCCGGTGCAAGGCGGCTACGCGATCCATCACGTCTTCTGGGTCGCGGTTCAGGGTCCGGGCCAGCGCAGCATAAGGATCAGAGACCAGCGACAGGCCGGAACTGAGGACCTGCAACAGGGGTCGGTCGCCCTCTCGCATGGCTGAACGATCCACTTTCCGCGGGCGAGGAGCATTCCGGGTCTCGCCCGACATACGAAAGCCCAGATCAATGTTGAACGGCCGCACCAGCCGCAAATCCAGAACCCGCAGCCCCGAGCGCTGCGAAATCCTTGCGAGGGTGTCGTTCACATGCGTTCGGTCCGGTCCAGTGGCCACGAACCAAAGGTTCCAGTCATCCTCGCGCTGGTAATTGTGGTTCACACCAGGTTCCGCATCGATCAGCGCTGCGACCTCTTCCAGCCGTTCTTCCGGAGCTGCCACAGCCGCAAGCGTACTGGCCGAAACCGCGCCGGGTGCGATTGTCGCGCCGACCCGCGTTATGCGCCCGGTTTTGCGCATCCGGGCGAGACGGTCGAGCACTTCTGCCTCTTCCAGCCCAAGCGCGTCGGCCAGAACTTGAAACGGGCGCTCTACGATGGGAAAATCACGCTGGAAATCGTCCAGAAGACGGCGGTCGATCGGGTCGGTGATATGCTGCATGTCAAAGCCCCGTTCTGTGCGCACGTGCGGTGAAGAAAATGCCCGAGGGGCTGTCGGCCTCGATCTCGCGCAGCTTTTCAAAGGTCTGGGTGTCGTAAACCATGACTTTGTTGGCATCGCGGACGCTGAGCCAGACCTCGTGACCGCGCGGGGTGAATTCCATATGCAGCACCGCCGGACCCGGTTTGAATTCGTGAATGATCTCTTTGCTCACTGAATCAATGACCTGAATTGTATCGTTCAGCGGGTGCGCAAAGTTCACCCAGACCTGCCGTCCGTCGGGTCGGGCCATGGCAAAGACCGGCTGGCCGTGGGTCTGCGTACGCCCGGTCTCGGTTAGGGTGTCGGCGTCGATCCACAGAACCTCGTGATGGCCGACAGCCGGCAGCACGAATTCGCGCCCGGTCAGCGCCCAGCCTTCGAGGTGGGGCATCTTGTAGACCGGCATTTCTTCTTGTCCGCGACCATAGTCAGGCAGCACGCGGATGGGTTCGGGATTGTCGGACCAGAGGTCCAGCGCGGTCAGGCCGTCCTCGCCGAACAGACCCGTGATATAGGTGCGGCCATTTGCGGTGATCAGCGCGTCATAAGGGTTTTTGCCCATATCGGTGATCTTGGTGATTGCGGGGTCGCCCTTGGCGAAATCGGCGATCCAGGTCTCGCCCGTGTCCCACATGGTGAAGACAAACCGGCGGCCCGGTGCGTCGACCAGGCCGATGGTTTTGCTGTCAGTTGGGATATCGGCCACCATCTCCAGCGTCTCGGCGTCAAACACACGCACGCCACCGGGTTCATAGTTTGACACCGCAACCAGCTTGCCATCGTCCGAAATTGCTCCGCCAATGGCATTGCCTGCCTGAACGACACGGTTCACGATCTGGCGGGTGACGATATCCACTTTGGTCAGGCCGCCGTCACGCCCAAAAACATAGGCAAAGCGTTCATCGGGCGAGTAGACCAGCGAGGCATGGGACAGATCGCCCAACCCTTCGATCCGGGCCAGTGCGGCACGGTCGGATTGATCCACCAGCAGGACTGAGCCTTTGGCGCGCTCAATGACAAGGCCCAGATCGCCCGTGGCGGTGGGTTCCGCTTGGGCAGTGGTCATCAACAAGGTCGCGGCGAGGGTAAGGATGAGCTGTTTCATTGTGCCTCCTGTGCCAGCAGATAACGCGCGATCCATTCAGCCTCTTCTTCGCTGATCAAAGGCCGCCATGGGGGCATCGCGGTGTCGGGGATGCCATCGAGAATCACGCCCGTCAGAACGTCCGCGTCGTAGTGCTCCAGCGTCTCAGACCTCAGATCAGGGCCAAGACCGCCTTTCAACGACAGCCCATGGCAAGAGCCGCAGTCCTGATGGACAAGACGTTTCAGCGCGTTGGGGTCAAGAGTGTCGGCGGCAAAGGCAGATGTGGCCACAAGCACAGCCGTTGTCAGTACAGCGCGCGCGGTCCAACCTGGACCCTTGGCTGCACCATCGGGCAGCGACCGACTGCCCCCTGATCGCCTGGAACCAAACTTAGCCATGCGCCTGCTCCAGAAGTTCAGCCACGGGCCGTTCTGCGTATAGCGATACGACCTTGCCGATGATGAACAGCGACGGTGCTTTCAATTCAGCGTCGCGCACATCTGCTGCCAATCGATCCAGCCGGGATACCATGCGGTGTTCATCCGGGGTGGTCGCTTTGCCAACCGCCAGAACCGGGGTCGATCCGGGCAGGTTCTCGGTCATCAGCCCCATGGCGATCTGGCCGATATTGGCGACGCCCATATAGACGACCAGCGTCGAGTCCGGGTCGGCCAGACGTTTCCAATCCAGATCCAGCACCTTGTCAGCCTGCCGATGCCCGGTGACATATTGCACCGAGGTCGCCAGCCCGCGATGGGTCAGCGGCACGCCGGTGGAACAGGATGCCCCCTGCGCTGCGGTAATGCCCGGCGCATATTCGACCGGGATGCCGTTGGCCATCAGATGCGCCGCCTCTTCCGATCCACGCCCGAAGATCATCGGGTCGCCGCCTTTCAGCCGCGCAACGGTGTGACCGGCGCTTGCTTCTTCGACCAGGATTTCGTTGATGCGATCCTGCGGCACCGTATGGCATTTGGGGGCCTTTCCCACCGGGATCAGTCGTGCGCTCTCGGCATGCAAGTTGAGGATATCGGCCGAGACCAGACGGTCATAAACAACCACATCCGCCTCTTGCAGCATCCGCAGTGCGCGCAGGGTCATCAGTTCAGGGTCACCAGGGCCTGCGCCAATCAGAAAAACCTTACCGCTCATGTGCAAACTCGCTTGGTCTGAATGTCTTCGGAGCCCGGAATTCCTGCGCGATCAGGGGACGTTGCTGGGTGAGCCGGGCGTGTCATGCGGCCAGACTGGCGCAATCGAAAAGGAACCTCCTTGACTAAAGTTAAGGAGCGCAGGAATTGGTCCCGCGCTCCTCTCTCTCATGCCTGTATGGTGCCTCGGCTCAGGGTTCGACGGTGATCATGCCGATCATGTTCTGCGTCTCCCAATGGGGTCCGCACAAATACTCCTGCGGGCCGGGGGTGAGGAAGGTCAGTTCAACCGTTTCCTCAGGAAACAGCCTGTCGCTTTCGGGTTCGCTGCCATCTTTCAGCAGGACCGAGTGGCTGGTGCGTTTGTCCATATTGACCCAGCGCACCGTGGTGCCTGCTTTCACGGTCAGCTCGACGGGGCAGAAGGTGTATTTGTACATCAGCACCACTTCCGCATCCTCAACGGAGGATGAGGGCTGACCAAACAGCTCGGTATAACGCTCTTCGGCTTCAGCGCATAGCTCGGCGGTCTCATCCGCCCAGGCAGGTGCGGCTACAAACAGCAAAGCGGGAAGAAGGTGTTGGGGTTTCATCGTCCAAGTCTCCTCTTCTAAGCGGAAGGGGCCGGATTGCCCGGCCCCAGTTCCTTATTGTTTGACCACGTTGATGAAGGCGCTGTCATCGTCCAGCGCCAGGCTGGTATCCAGCGTGACGTGGTGGAACCGCGCGGCGGCAAAGTCATCGTGGATGGCAAAGCCGACCGTGTAGGTCTGACCGGCCTCCAGCGGCACGTCACCGGGCGCGCCGGAGTTCAGTGGCCGCGAGAACACAACTGTCCACATACCACCATCAAGGCTGGCCGCAGCCGCGATCTCACCCTCGTTCACCACGCGTTGCTCAAGCAGATATCCGTTGGTTGCGCTGCCGTCTGCATAGACGCGCATCAGGTCGAGATAGGTGCCATCCTCAAGATATTGCGCAAGCTCCTCCTCGGCCTTCAGCTTGTCCCAGCCACCCAGCGCCTTGCCACGACGACCTTTGACTTCGACATCGGTGCGGCTTTCGCTGATGTATTTGGTCACGGTATCCTGAGATGTCATGCGTCCCGCCACATCGGCGTTGCCTGCGATGGCGTCCGCCTCGGGCGCGAATGGCATATAGCTGTTGTCGGCGTGGCACGAGGCCCAACACCCCACCTGTTCGCCCAGTTCGATCCCTGTGCCGGTGATCATCATGGCAACCTTGATCTGGTTGTCAGGGTCCATTTTGCCACCATCAACGAAAGGTGCAGGATTGTGCCCGGCATCCGGCCACTGCAGTCGGACATAGAGGTTCTGATCATCATGCGCGGCCTGTACGGTCGCATCGATCACGCCCCGTTTGCCGGGGATCGGCGTCGGCTCAAGCTCACCACCTGCGACGATTTTGTTGCCGATGGTATCCAGCTCTTTGGCGTGACAGGTCGTGCACTGGTCACCACCTTTTGTCAGCGGACGAGCGCCTCCGTGGAATTTGCCATTCTGTACCCATTCAAACGAAGCCTGACCGGGGTAGAACAGCTTGAGATCTGTAGCAGCTACCGCGTTCCAATCTATGTCCGAGCCGACATCGCTGCCACCTCCACCACCTGAAGGCGCTGCGGCCTCTTCGCCGCCGGCTTTGGCGCGCTCCTCGGCCACCGCCGCATCCACAGCCGCGGCAATCTGAGCCTGCATGGCTTCATGCTGTGCCTGTTTGGCAGCTTTTTCGGCCTCAGCTTCGGCAGCTTCTTTGGCTTCGATCCGTTCCAGGCTGGCCAGGTATTCCGGCGGTATCTCGCGGATAAAGGACGGGTTCGGGGCCTCAAGCTTTTCCAGATACTCCTCGTCAGCCCGATCCCGGGCGTCCGAGTGTGCAATCCCTTTGTGACAGTCGATACAGGTTTGCCCGACGGTCATCGCATTCAGGTGCTGCTGACGCGCACGGGGTTTTTGGAACTCGGGCATCATCGACTCGAAGTCATGGCAGTTGCGACACTCACGCGAGTCGCTGGACTTCATCCGCTCCCATTCGTTCATCGCCAGGTGCACGCGTTTGGCTTCGAATTTTTCGCGTGTGTTGATGGTGCCGACCATCTTGCCGTACAGCTCTTTCGACGCCTTGATCTTGCGGATGATCTTATGCGTCCAGTCCTTGGGCACGTGGCAGTCGGAACAGACCGCGCCGACGCCCGACCGATTCACGTCATGGATCGTGCCGGTGTATTCTTCATAGACGAAATCGCGCATTTCGTGGCACGAGATGCAGAAATCCTTGGTGTTGGTGGCTTCCATGGCGGTGTTGAACCCGCCCCAGAAGATGATGCCGCCGACAAAGGCCGCAGCAATACCGGCCACAGGCATTCCCCATAGGAAATACCGGCGCCAGATCGGTTTTTTCTTATCCGGTTCGGAGGTCATATCCGGGCTCCGTTTTGGCTTTCTTATCTGGCCTTAGATGGCAGGCCGGTGAGTTTGGCTGATGGGTCAAACGAGGAAAGGGCGGGCGAGGGGCCCGCCCTTTCCGGTGTTGGTTCTCAAACCGTCAGGTGACGTGGTTCGACCGGTTGTAGACGTTGAACTTGCCAGTCGGGGCATAGAGCCCGTCGATACGACCTATCTCTTCCAGCGTCTTGGCGTCGAAGATTACGATCTGACCGTTGGGTTCCTTCGAATCCGACAGGTTCCATTTGGAAACCCAGACCTCGGTACCATCCGCGTTGAATTCAAAGTGAACAGCGGCGCTGCCTTCGTCTTCGGTGATCTGGATGGTTTTCACGATCTCGCCGGTCTCTTTCGAGATGACCTGAACAGACTGCTGAATTTCCGGCTCGGGGTGTTTGGTCTGGTCGGCCCAGATGTAGTCCGAGTTCGGGTGGGTACGGACAAACAGGCCGGGGCCGTCTGTTTCCACTTCGTAGCAGGTTTTCCAAGCCTGATCCGGATGACCTTCGGGGTCGTTACCCCAGACCGTTACGGTACCAACACCAAGGTGGGTTGTACCAGCCACCGGACCACAGTTCGGGTCGACCCAGTTGGCGCCCGGTCCCGGGTGCGGCAGGGCTGCAGTGTCAATCATCGCTTCCAGCTTGTGGGTCTCGGTGTCGACGACGACCATCTTGTTCGACGCGTTCGCGGCGATCTGGAAGTACCGGCCTGTCGGGTCGAAGAACCCGTCGTGCAGGAACTTGGCCGAGTTGATCTTGTCGATCCGCAGGTTGTCCAGGTCGGTATAATCGACCTGCCACAGCTGGCCGAGCTCTTTCACGGCAACGATCCAGGTGGGTTCGTTCGGCGTGGTGTAGATCGCGGCTACGCGGGCTTCTTCCACATACTCGCCGTCTACGTTGGTGCCGCGTGTCGAAACGACCTTTACCGGTTCCATGGTCTGCGCGTCGACGATCGCGAAATGCGGCGGCCAGTAGCCACCACCGATGACGTATTTGCCGTCGCCGGAAACGGCAACGTCGCGTGCGTCATAGGCGATTTTGACCTCGGAAACCAACATGTTCTCAGGCTTCTGCCAGAGGTCGATCTTGGTCATCTTGCCGTCGCGGCCCATCGTGTACCAGAAGCGGCCGGGATGCTCCGGCTCGGTGATCGAGTGGTGCTCAGACGCTTTCAGAACGTGTACGGCATAACCGGTCGGGATGTGGGTCAGCACTTCTTTGGTGTCGCCGTCGATAACAGCCACTTTGCCCACGTCACGTTCGATGACGACGAAGAAGTTCTCCCAGTTGCGGCCATGCAGCGGCTCGGTTGGATAGTCGGCCTCTTCCACATAGACCTTGCGGGTCTCTTTCATCTGCTCCAGCGACATTTCCGGCGGCTTGGGGGCCTCCATCATGATGTATGTCGCCATATCCTTGATTTCCTGCTCGGTCATAATGTCCGAGAAGTTGTTCATCCCGCCTTCGGTTCCCCAGGCGATGATCTTTTCAAGGCGCTCCTGACCCAGCTGAAGCGTACCGCCTTCTGTGACGGTGCCGTCTGCTGCAGTTTTTTTCCAGTGTGGTTCCAGGTTCTTACCGGTCGCACCTTTGCGCAGAACGCCGTGACAACCTGCGCATTGTTCAAAATAGAGCTGCTTGGACGACTCAAATGCTTCGTCGCTCAACGTTGGCTCTTCGGCAAATGCTGGCGCGGCGACAGAGCCCAGCAGCATTGCCAAACCGACCCCAAAGGCGCGGCCGGTCTTATCGTAGCTGATTCCAAGTGACATGATCACTCTCCATTTGCGTGGTGAGGCAGGTTGCAGCCTGAAACATTGGCGCCGATCACTCCTTGACGAAAGTCAACGGAAGGGTCGTAAACTGGAAAATGAAGGTCCTGATTAACCTTTAAATTATGAGGAAAACCTATGTTTTAGGGTCATGTTTCTCCGGGCGCTTGATTTCGGTTAAGTCCCGAACGAGTCGGGTTTGTTAGACCGGATCCAACAGCCACTAAGGCCGAGGAGAGCAGGCATGCCGGCAATGATCGCGCGGGTACTGAGTGAAGGATTTCGCGTCTTTTTTCTGTCAGCGGGGCTATTCGGTCTATTCGCGGGTGGTGCTTGGGGTGTGTGGCTCACGACTCAGACCGGGTTGGTCGGTTACGAAAATCCGACCTATGCCATGAACCCACCCATGTGGCATGCGCATGAGATGATATTTGGATATGCCACGGCTGCCCTTGGAGGATTTCTACTGACAGCGGTGCCAAACTGGACGGGTACGCCGGAAGCAAGGGTACAGTTTATTGTTATTGCCGCGGGTATCTGGTTGGCCGGACGGATCGCGATGTGGTTCTCCGGGGCTCTGCCGCCGGGTCTGGTCGCTGTCTTCGATCTGGCCTTTGTACCGATTCTGGCGGCAAAGATCGCAAGCCAACTGATCCGACGTCCCAAGCCGCAGAACATGATCTTTCTGTTGTTGCTCAGCTATTTCTGGATTGCCAATCTGCTGACCCATCTTGATTGGATGGGCATTACCGGCGGTACACTGGACATAGGATTGCGTGTAGGATTGCTGACGCTGTGCAGCATGATCGCGATACTTGGTGGACGTATAACGCCAGCTTTCACCCGGAATGCGATGAAGCGCGCTGGCGAGCCGGAAGCCGCGTGGCCGGTGTCGGTAGCTGCATTAGACAAAGCCAGCATGGGATTGGCGCTGCTACTACCGCTCAGCGTTTTTCTCTTCGGATTGGGTAAGATAGCGGGTGGCGCGGCCGTAGCACTTGGCATAACCCAAATCCTGCGCATGTCACGATGGCGCGCGCGCTGGGCCATACGTCAACCGATCTTGGTTGCCCTGCATCTGGGTCTGGGAATGCTGGCACTGGGGCTGGTTTTATGGGGGGTGGCGGTTCTGGGTATCGGCAGCGAAATCGGCGCGTTGCACGTTCTGGGAATCGGTTGTGTCGGAGGCATGACCCTAGCTGTGATGAGTCGGGCTGCTTTGGGCCATAGCGGCCGCGCACTTGTTGCCCCACCACCTATGGCGGTCGCCTACGGTCTTATGGCTTCGGCTGCTATTTTGCGCTGGGTTGGTTCAGTGACCGACCAGGGGTATCTAGTCATGATGTTGGTTTCTGACGGTCTGTGGATCAGCGCTATCGTTCTTTACCTGATCACGATGTGGCCTGCTTTGACGGGGCCACGTATTGCTTCCTGACTCTAGGCGCGCCGATGAATCCGTATCAAGACGGTCGGATCAAGGCTCTGTCGTTTTTTTTGTGCCGTCGCAGCAATGAGTGGATTTTTCTTCCCTGCCTGGGAATCTGGCGCGCAGCCACAGGTTGATGATCCTGCGAGGCCAGTTCAGGGAAAAGCGCAACAATTTCAGCCAGTGCTTCCGGGTGTATAGCCTTTAGCGCCTGTTGCCCGGTGAATAGGCTTTCGGATGGCGCACCTTCGGCCAACACGATCTCATGCCGGTCGAAGAGCATGTGATGGTAGACGACATTCTGAGCGTCCTCTTCGACAGTAATTCCCGGGATGCCAACAAGCTTGTGGGCTGGGACCAGGACTTCCTCGCTGTCGAACATGCGAATCGCGATGTTCGAACGGATCAGCATGCGGTGCTGGGGTGAGACCAAAAGATCACGACGTGGCAGGCCGCTGCCCAGACTACCGGCAGCGATCCGGATAGGGCGTAATCTGGGTTTGCGAGCCAGTTCAGACGCATCAAGCGTTCGCGATCCAATCCAACGAATAACTTGGGGACCGTGATCCAAGGTGACGACTTTGTCACCAGTGGATAGTGTTTCGATCGCGCGAGGTCCGGTTGGTGTATCTATCAGCGTGCCAGCGCAGAAGCAGGGAACAACGGTATCTACTTCAATATTCGCGCCGTTGTCGACAACCGAGCCAACAGTAAGCGTTGTATTAAGTGGGGGTACATCACCGATAAAGCCGAGAAAATAGCCTTGTTCCGCCGTTGGGAAATCGAAATCGCCATCTCCGTTTTCATCCCAGTCCATCACACCAATCTGATAGGTGTTGACGCCATCATTCACTTCGATCGTGTAGTCCCAGATAAACACCTCTCCCATATAGGTCTGGGTCGGGTCGTTCGGGGATTCATTGACGATATTGTCGCCTTCGATAACCGACCCATCCGCACCATCTTCAATCGTGATCTGGCTATATTGGGATATCTGAAACGTGGCCCCAAGCGTCGCAAAGGTCGCCGTGTTGTCTGTCATCGTCGTGTCAGTACGAAAGGCACCGTAGATATTAATTGGCATTGATATTATCCGCCTGGCTTGAGTAGACCACAGGCCGAAGGGAAAACCCCGACCGACAAAGAATTCTGCAAGAGACTGACCACCCTAAATGCAGTTTTCAAGGTTATTCTTCGATTAAAAATATCGGTTTAATGAGGGGATTCTGCGGTTGTTTGGTCAAGATAGATCGTTGTTGGCCTCTGATGACCAAAGATTTGGAATGGGGAACGCTCATCCTCTGCAGTCTTGACTTTCGTTAAGGCAGCTCCACTACCCACGCGGCATTGTCTCCATACTAGCTAATCTGCGCAAAGGAGAGCGCAATGCGAGAAGTCATGACAAAGAGCATGGCTCGCAACATATTCTATGGCGGGTCACTGTTCTTCATCCTCATCTTTCTGGCCCTGTCGGCCCATTCGCACTTGTATATCGTCAACTCCGAGAATTCGGCAAAGCTTGATGAAAGTGTGGTCCGGGGCAAGCATGTCTGGGAAAAACACGCCTGCATCAACTGTCATACTATCATGGGTGAAGGTGCCTACTATGCGCCGGAAGTCGCGAATGTGATGACCCGTTGGGGTGTGCTGGACGACCCGGAATCAGCCTTTGAAGCACTTAAGGGCTGGATGGAAGCACAACCGACCGGCATTCCCGGTCGTCGACAGATGCCCAATTTCAACCTCAGCGACGAAGAGATCCGTGATCTGGCGAACTTCCTGATCTGGACCGACAATATCGACGCTCAGGGCTGGCCGCCCAACGAGGCAGGCTGAGAAAGGGAACGGAGCAATGAAATACGAATCCCAAAAAATCGCCTATGCCTACTTTGCGGTAGCTATGGCCTTGTTCGCGATACAGGTGATCGGCGGCCTTCTGGCCGGTTTCATCTATGTATTCCCGAACTTCCTGAGTGAGCTTCTGCCGTTCAACATCGTGCGGATGCTTCACACCAACTCTTTGATCGTCTGGCTGATCCTTGGCTTCTTTGGAGCGGCCTACTTCCTGATCCCGGAAGAGGCGGAACGTGAAATCCATTCACCCAAGCTGGCTTATCTGCAGCTGATCATTCTTGTGGTCGGCACGCTGGGCGTGGTTGTGACCTATGTCTTCAACCTGTTCGAAGGCAACTGGCTGCTGGGCAAAGAGGGGCGCGAGTTCCTTGAGCAACCCAAATGGGTCAAGATGGGTATCGTCGTGGCCGCGTTGATCTTCCTGTACAACGTGTCGATGACAGTTCTGAAGGGCAAGAAGACTGCCATCACCAACATCCTGTTGTTGGGTCTGTGGGGTCTGGCGCTTCTGTTCCTGTTTGCCTTCTACAACCCGGGAAACCTGAGCCTCGACAAGCAATACTGGTGGTATGTTGTCCACCTGTGGGTCGAAGGTGTGTGGGAGTTGATCATGGCGTCGATCCTGGCTTACCTGATGCTCAAACTAACAGGTGTAGACCGTGAGGTCGTCGAAAAATGGCTTTATGTCATCGTCGCCGCCGCTTTGTTCTCGGGCATCCTTGGGACAGGTCACCACTACTACTGGATCGGTACCCCTGCGTACTGGCAGTGGATCGGTTCGATCTTCTCGAGCCTTGAGGTGATCCCGTTCTTCGCAATGATGGCATTTGCCTTCGTCATGGTCTGGAAGGGCCGTCGTGACCACCCCAACAAGGCCGCACTGCTATGGTCGCTGGGCTGCGCCACGCTCGCCTTCTTTGGTGCCGGTGTCTGGGGCTTCCTGCATACGCTGCACGGGGTGAACTACTATACCCACGGTACACAGATCACCGCCGCGCACGGTCACCTGGCCTTCTACGGTGCCTATGTCTGCCTCAACCTGGCGATCTTCAGCTATGCGATGCCGATCCTGAAGAACCGCGATCCCTATAATCAGGTTCTGAACATGGGCTCGTTCTGGCTGATGACCAGCGGCATGGTCTTCATGACCTTCGTCCTGACCTTCGGCGGTACCGTGCAGACTCACATGCAACGTGTGGTCGGTGACTACTTCATGGACGTACAGGACCAGATTGCGATCTTCTACTGGATGCGTCTCGGCTCTGGTGTGGTTGTGGTCCTTGGCGCGCTGCTGTTCATCTACTCGATCTGGGTTCCCCGGAAAGAGGTGGTCGAACCCGGCCCAATCGAACGCGACCGGCTGGAAAGCGATCCTGACCACGTCGCAGCGGAGTCATGAAGATGGACGGCTCCATGAAACTGAACGAGGGGGCGGCAAACGCCCCCTTCTACCTCGCCCAGGGCGATGAGTGCGATGTGTTCACCGCCGCTTACAACAACGACCTGCCGGTTCTGCTGAAAGGTCCTACAGGCTGCGGCAAGACCCGCTTTGTGGCCCACATGGCCGCAAAACTTGGCCGACCGCTTTACACCGTGGCCTGCCATGATGACCTTGCCGCTGCCGACCTGATTGGCCGCTACCTGTTGAAAGGTGGAGAAACCGTCTGGGTCGATGGCCCCCTGACCCGTGCGGTGCGAGAAGGCGCAATCTGCTATCTGGATGAGGTGGTCGAGGCCCGCAAGGACGTGACCGTCGTGCTGCACCCGCTGACCGACGACCGGCGCATTCTGCCGATCGACCGCACCGGCGAAGAACTTGAGGCCGCGCCCGGCTTTATGTTGGTAGCCTCATATAACCCCGGATACCAGAATATCCTGAAAACCCTGAAACCCTCGACTCGGCAGCGGTTTATTTCGCTGGAATTCGACTTCCCATCGCCCGAGATGGAAGCCGAAGTTGTCGCGCAGGAAAGCGGGCTGGCGCTGGAACGCTGCAAGCCCCTGATCCGGTTGGCGAACAAGCTTCGTGGGCTCAAGGGGCAGGACCTTGAGGAAGGCGTTTCCACCCGTCTGGTTGTCTATGCCGCGACGCTAATCGCACAGGGCATGTCCACCGACCGCGCCATCCTTGCCGCTATGATTGAACCTCTGACTGATGACGAGGACATCAAACGCGGGCTCCTCGATCTTGTCACGGCTGTCTTTGGGTGAGGCCGGCCGATGGTCAGGATCGATTTTGAGCCATGGGAACCCGAAGAAACGATCGGGAAACTGTGGCACACCCTTGCCAGCCGCCTTGATGCACCTGAGGTGCATGATGGAGCCGCGGTCGACCTCTCTGAGGTCGCAGGGCGGCTGGCCGTCCTCTTCCGAGGGCTTGGGGGTAGTCCGGGCGTTGAATTGCGCCCGGTCTCACCCGAGGTTTCACGTCACCGTCTAAGCTGGCGCCGCAAGCTGGCAACCGAGGCCGAGCTAATGCCGCGCGCCTCGTTCGATGGCGAAGTTCTGCGCCTGCCGGACCGGCTGGCCGTATTCCCCGCGCGCGAAGCCAATGGCGCGCTTTTTGTCTGGCTGGCCGCTGCTGCCGCCCATGCCGGAACCCGGATTGATGAAGATGACCCTCTGCGCGCTGACCTGCGCGCGTTGATCGCCGCGCAGAGCATGGTCGAGGCTACTTTGGACGATGCCCCCGGCCTGCGCCCACTTTATACCGAGCTTTGCAAGGGTGTGTTGCATCACCGCGACATCCCTGGCCTGCCTCCTGTGGAGGCCGCGGTCGAGGAACTGGTTCGTTACATGTTGGGCGATCCCGCACCCCTGTCAGAGCGGGCCGAGCAGCTTCTGATCTTGGATGATGATCTGACCGCCCCACGTGGATATCAGCATCTCCGCCCTGTTCCCCTGTGGCCCGAACTGCGCGCCGTCGGATTTTCCGAACACAACGAGGTCGAAAACCCCGATACCGAAGGTCCACCTGAGGAATCAGGGGAGAAAACCCACCGCGCCCGCCGCCGTAAATCGGATCAGGCCAACCGCAGTGACAGTTTCATCCTGCACAAGTTCGAGGCAATCCTCAGCTGGGCCGAGTTCCTGAACATCAATCGCCGCATCGACGATGACGACCCCGATAACGCCAAGAAAGCCGCCGACGATCAGGAAGAAATCGGTTTGGGGCAGATCTCCAAAGCCCCGCCGACCAAGTTGAAACTGCATCTGGACCTCGCGCCCGAGGACGTGAATCGCGAGCGTCTTTCAGGCCGCATCCTCTATCCTGAATGGGACGTGCGCACGGGGCAGTACCTGCCGGACCACGTCAACGTCCTGCTGTCGGATGCCGATATCCGCGAAGACTCGGCTGAATTCGGCAAAGACCCGGCCACCGCCCGCCGCATCCGCGCCGTGAAACGCCAGTTCGAGGCGCTGCGTCCGGGCCGCGTCATGACCCGCGGCCATCTGGACGGCGATCAACTGGATATCGAAGCCGCCGTGCGGGCCGAAACCGATCGCCACGCCAGCGGTGAAGGCAATGAACGCGTCTGGATGCAATCCCGCCCCGAAGCCCGCGATCTGGCCGTTTCGATTCTACTGGATGTCAGCCGCTCCACCGAAAGCGCCGTGACAGGCCGTGCCGTGATCGACATCGAACGCGAGGCACTGGCCGCGCTGGCCTGGGGTCTGAACGCCTGCGGTGACGATTTTGCCATTCACGCTTTCAGCTCGCTGAAACGCCAACGCGTCTACGTGCAGCGCTGCAAACGGTTCGATGAGCCGATGGGCAGATTGGTAGAACAGCGCATCGCGTCCTTGCGTCCGGGCCACTATACAAGGCTGGGTGCGGCGATCCGCCATTGCTCGGCTGATCTGGCCAGTCAATCGCGCAAACGCAGGTTGCTACTGGTGATCACCGATGGCAAACCCAACGATCTGGACCATTACGAAGGCCGTCACGGTATCGAAGACACACGCCAAGCCATCCGCGAGGCACGCCGCGCCGGGCAATCGGTCTTTGGTGTTACCATCGACAAAACCGGTAAAAGCTGGTTCCCGCGTATGTTCGGCCAAGGCGGATTTGCGGTCATCCCCGATCCGCACCGCCTGACTATGGCCCTGCCGCAAATCTACCGCCAACTGGTCGGCGCATGAGTGATACCTCTTTGATCGACGAGCTTCCGGGCGAGTTGTTGATGTGGGTTCTGATCATCTCGGAACTGCTGGTATTCGGCGCTGGCCTGATTGCCTTCATGGGCGTTCGGCTGACCGATCCGGCCGGGTTCGCCGAAGCACAATCGCATCTTTATCGTACCGGAGCGGCGCTCAATACGGCGGTGCTGGTCACCTCTGGCTATCTGGCGGCGCAAGCACTGCACTGGCGGCAGATCGCGCGTCGGCTCGCCGCCCGTCTGGCACTGATCGCCGCCGCCGCGCTGGGCGTGGTATTCCTTGTCATCAAGGGCGTGGAATACGCGGGCAAAGCTGCACAGGGGATCACCTACGAGACCCACCCGTTCTTCCTGTTCTACTACCTGCTGACCGGCTTCCACGCCGCTCATGTGCTGGCAGGTGTCGGCATCCTGCTGCTGGTCGCCTGGCGCGATGACCCCCGCAACATCGAGGCAGGTGCGCAGTTCTGGCACATGGTCGATCTGGTCTGGATCCTGCTTTTCCCCGTGATCTACCTGTTGGGATAATACGGATGCCCGCAGCTTCATCTTTTCCTAAATACGCCCGCCGGAGACTCCCGAATGCGCTCACACGCGCATGGCTAACCCTTCTGATGCTCAGCGTCGCATCTGCACTGCTGACTGTGCTGCCCATCCCGCCTGCCGTCCTGGCCGGCGGCATTCTGATCCTCGCACTTGCGAAATGCCGCGTCATCCTAGCTCGTTATCTTGATCTCGCAAACAGCCCGGTCTGGCTGCGGGGTTTCACCATGGTGACTACAGGATTTGCCATGATCATCTTCGTCCTCTACCTGATCTGACCAAAAAAACGCCGCCTCCGAAGAGACGGCGAAGTGTCACGCAAGGGGGCGCTTCTTAATTACTGGGCGGCCATCGGCATCCGCGCGATCTGACAGCGTTGCCAGAGGGCAGACAGCGCGCCGACAAGATGGTCGATATCCTCATCCGTATGGACGGGCGACGGCGTGATCCGCAGACGCTCGGTCCCTTTCGGAACTGTGGGATAGTTGATCGGCTGGATATAGATGCCGAACTCTTCCAGCAGCGTGTCCGAGATGAACTTGCACTTCACCGGATCGCCCACCATCACCGGAATGATGTGGCTGGGGTTTGGGATATGAGGGATACCTTCCGCATCCAAACGGGCCCGGACCTGCGCCACACGGGCTTTCTGTAAGTCGCGTTCAGTATTCGATTGTTTCAGATGCCGGATCGAGGCTGCAGCTCCAGCTGCGATAGAAGGCGGCAAGGCGGTGGTGAAAATGAAACCGCTGGCGAAGCTGCGCACGAAATCACACAGCGCAGCGGAGGCAGCGATGTACCCGCCCACCACACCGAACGCTTTGCCCAGCGTCCCTTCGATCACCGTCAGGCGATCCATCAGCCCTTCGCGTTCGGCGATGCCACCGCCGCGCGGGCCGTAAAGACCAACCGCATGAACCTCATCCAGATAGGTCATCGCGCCGTATTTGTCGGCCAGATCGCAGATCTCTTTGATGGGGGCGATGTCGCCGTCCATCGAATAGACTGACTCGAAGGCGATCATCTTGGGTGCATCTGGATCAGCGGCGGCCAGCTTGGCCTCAAGGTCTTCCAGATCGTTGTGTTTCCAGATCACCTTCTGCGCTCGCGAGTGGCGGATGCCTTCGATCATCGAGGCGTGGTTCAGGGCATCAGAGAACACGATCAGGTCGGGGATTTTTGCGGCGAGGGTGCCAAGAGCTGCCCAATTCGAAACATACCCGGAAGTAAACAGAAGCGCGGATTCCTTTCCGTGCAAATCCGCCAGTTCGGCCTCAAGCAGCACGTGATCATGCGTGGTGCCTGATATGTTCCGCGTGCCGCCTGCCCCCGCGCCGCAGCGATCCAATGCGTCATGCATCGCGCCGATCACCGAGGGGTGCTGACCCATGCCGAGATAGTCGTTCGAGCACCAGATCCGCACATTCCGCTGGACCGAGCCATCCGTCTGGCGTGCGTTCGGAAAAGAACCACAACGACGTTGCAAGTCTATGAAAACACGATAATTCCCTTCTTCCCGAAGGTCATTGAGGCTTTGACTGAAATAACGCTCGTAGTCCATGTTACGTGCTCCCCGGAATACTGGCTTTGGGCCGAGAATAGGGCAGTGAACCAACCCGCAACATGACAATAGTCAAGTTTACACAACATAAAACTATGGTGCACAACTGCCGGCTCTGGCATAGCGTGGGACAGGGATGGACCAACCGAGCGCGCGCGCCGGCAGGAAGTAACAGGGGTATTCTCTTGTCTCACGAAGCACAAAAAGCGATCGCACGTCAGTCGCTGCTGCTGCGCAGTTTACCGGAACAGCATGTGGAAACGCTGCTGAGCCACGCGATCTGGCGTCAGTATGACCGTGGTGAGACGATATTCCTGCAGGAGGAAACGGCGCAGGCCATACACGTCGTATTGGAGGGTTGGGTCAAACTGTTCCGCATGACCCCAACCGGTGCCGAAGCGGTAGTCAGCGTCTTTACCCGTGGCGACAGTTTTGGTGAAGCCGTGGCGCTGCGCAACGTGCCCTATCCGGTCTCGGCCGAGGCCGTTTCGGCCTGTGATGTCATGCACATTCCCAGCCCAATCCTGATTTCGCTGATGAAGGAAGACCCCGAGATCGGGATCTCGATCCTGGCCGCGACCTTCACCCATCTGCACTCGCTGGTGGCGCAGCTGGAACAGCTCAAGGCGCAGACCGGCGCACAGCGCGTGGCCGAGTTTTTGCTGAACCTCTGTGACACTGATGCGGGTGAGTGCGAAGTATCTCTGCCTTATGACAAGATGCTGATCGCGGGTCGTCTGGGTATGAAACCCGAAAGCCTGAGCCGGGCGTTTTCAAGGCTTAAGGCGGTGGGGGTAAAGATCAACCGCAACCACGCTGTAATATCGGATATAGCATTGCTGCGGGATTATGCCGAAAGTGATCCGGCGGAAAACTGGGGTCGGTAACCCGGCATTGCTGCCGGGTTGACCTGTTCAGACTGTCGCGCCCTTGCGGCGAATGGCGGTGCCAAGGGTACCGGCACAGACGCCAACGATGATCGCGATGATTAGCGCCATGGCTCCGACATGGGAAAATTGCCACCCGGCAAAAAGCAGTGGTGCGATCAGGCCTACCAGACCGCCCAATAGGGCCCCCAACCAATATTGGCGGGTCATCATGCCCAGTGCCAGACCCAGAATGCCGGGTAGGCCCAATACGTTGCCGCCGATGGTTCCAAGTATTTCTAACATCTCTGTCCCACCTTAATCCGAGCTTTTGTTCAGGAACGCGCGGATGTCGTCTCCTGAAGCGGCTGCGTGTTCCTGCAGAACCTCGCCGTCTATCTCTTTCGCAATCTTTTCATACGTTTCCAGATAGTTGGGTGGGAGGCTGTGCGCGATACCCTGATGGCAGTCGATACAGGTCATGCCGTTATCGATCGCGCGCTGGTGTTCATTGGCGGCCCGGGTTTCCTGAATCGTGAAGTCCATATAGTCGAAGTTGTGACAGTTACGGCATTCCCGGCTGTCGGATGCTTTCATCTTCTTCCAAACGGCCGTCGCCATAGCGAGACGATGATCCTCATACTTCTCGGGCGTGCTGATCGTGCCTGCCAGTTCGTGGTAGACATCCTTCACGGCCATGATCTTGGCTTTGATCTTATGGTTCCACTCGTCCGGGACGTGGCAATCCGAACAGATCGCCCGCACGCCCGAATGGTTGTTGTAGTGGATCGTCTCACGGTATTCGCCGAGATTGACCTCCATCGTGTGACACGAGGTGCAGAACTCTTCTGTATTCGTCAGTTCCAGCGTCCAGTGGAACCCACCCCAGAACAGGATGCCTGCCAGAAATCCGGCAAGCAGGGTGAAACCAACGCTGAGGACGGCGATCGGGCTCCAGAACCAGGTCCAGAGGCGCCGGATGAGCCCTTGTTTTTCTTGGGAGTCGGACATTTCGCGCTCTCCTTTTCGACCTGAGTTTAGTTTCCGGAGGAAGGTTCAAAAGTGTTGTCGACCAGCGGCAGCGCATCGGCCTGCGGCACGTGGCACTGGTTGCAGAAATACCGAGTGCCTGCGATCTGATCTAACTCACGGCCTTCGCGGTCCAGATAGTGGGTCATCGACAGCGTTGGCGCATTGCGCTCACCGGCTTTGGTCCAGTCGTGGCACGACAGGCACTGGTTGGTGCGCAGGTCGATCTGGTACTGTTCGATCGAGTGCGGGATCAGCGGCGGCTGCTGGCGATAGTTGCGCTGCATGCGGCCTTCGACCGTGCGATGCACCTGATCAAGAACGGCAGGTTCATCTACCTCGGCACCGCGCAGGCTGTTGACCCCGGCAGATTGTGCAAGGGCCAGGCCACCGAGGAGCAGCGGCGGGATCAGGGCAAGGCCCACTAGGATCGGCTTTTTCATCTTCTCACTCCTTCAAAAAGGTCTTGAGGCGCGCGGCTCGGGCGCGGCGGTTGGTTTCGGTGGCGCGACAGTCAGGGCGTCGAACCGATGGGTGAATTTGAAAACGTCTTCGGCGCAGATATCGATGCAGCGCCCGCAATTGGTGCAGTCGGGCGACAGGATCAGCGGGGTGTCTTTGCCCTTCAGCGCCGGAGAGATGACGTGGTTTTCCGGGCAAACGGCGTAACAATCCATGCAATCGTCACAGGCGGTTCGGTTGGTGGCGCTGACCCGCAGCATTGCTTTGCTGCCGATCAATCCGTAGAACGCGCCCACCGGGCAGACATGTCCACACCATCCGTGGCGCGAGACAAATAGATCGAACAGGAAGATTGCGGCGATCATTGCCCAGACGAACCCCATGCCAAAGATCAACCCGCGATGCAGCATGGTGATGGGGTTGACCAGCTCCCACGCGATGGCTCCGGTCAGGCCTGAGACGATAAGCACAGTGGCCATAATCCACAGCCGAGTGCCACGTTTGGGTTGCCAGCCTTTTTGCAGGCCCAGCTTGCGGTGCAGCCAATGCGCGCCGTCGGTTACGGGGTTGATCGGGCAGACCCACGAGCAATAGACGCGACCTCCGATCAACGCGTAAGCAACCAGGACGATGGCGGCACCGATGGCGGCAGTCAGCTCGGGCCAGTGCCCGGCGATCAGGCTTTGCAGAAAAACAAACGGATCGGTCAGGGGCAGCACGCCCAGCGTCAGCGACCCGGCCAGAGTGCCCTGCACGATCCAGATCCCGAACCATGGGCCCAGCAGAAACAGCACCAGAAAGAACAGCTGACTGGCGCGGCGCAGCAGCAGGTATTTATGGGCACTCAACCAACCTTTGCTAGCGATGGCCTCTTGCCCCAGTGGCATATTTGTGCGGGCGGTCATTGGGTGACCTCCGGCAACTTGAAGCTGGGCTCAAACCCGCCCGGTGCGACAAGGTTATCGGTGCCCGGTCCCGGCAAGCGGTCTGGCAGGTCGATAATGCCTTCGACGACGGGCGCGCCTTTGGCTTCTTTCTCTTCCCAGCCCTTGCGATAGTGATCTGCGCTGCTGCCCCGGGCCAATCGGGTGGGAAGAACTTTGATCGCAGCTTCGGGCAGAACGCAGCTTTTCTCGCAAACGCCACATCCGGTGCAATGATCGGCATGAACGGTTGGAATGAAGATCGCATGACTGCCTGAGCGGGCGTTGTGTTCGGTTTCCAGAGTGATGGCGTCGTCGATGATGGGGCAGACGCGGTAACAGACGTCGCAACGCAGGCCGAGGAAGTTCAGGCAGTTCTCCTGATCGACCAGAACGGCCACACCCATCTTGGCGTCGTCGATATTGTCCAGCCCGGGGTCCAGCGCCCCGGTGGGGCAGGCCGCGACACAGGGGATGTCGTCACACATCTCGCACGGAACATCGCGGGCGGTGAAATACGGTGTTCCAGTGGCAACCGCATCTACACCCAGTTCCGCCAGTTTCAGCGTGTCATAGGGACATTCCCGCACGCACAATCCACAGCGGATACAGGCTGACAGGAAGTCTTTTTCCGGCAAGGCACCGGGGGGTCGCAAGGCCTCGGCTGGCAACGCCCGTGCGTCTCGCGCCAGCCAGGCCAACAGGGACCCGGCTGCCACGCAGCCGCCCGCTGCGCGCGCCGAGTCCTGCAGGAACCGGCGCCGCTGCGGCGAGAGAGGAGAGCCAACACGAGACATGGGTCTTACCTTTGCCTTGCCTGCCCTTTACGCGCGCTCGATCTTACAGGCGCATTTCTTGAAGTCGGTCTCTTTCGACAACGGGCAGGTCGCGTCCAAGGTCAGTTTGTTGGTCAACTGGCCCTCGTCAAACCATGGCATGAAGACCAGACCGCGCGGAACTTTGTTACGGCCGCGGGTTTCGACCCGGCTGTTGACCTCGCCGCGGCGGGTGGAAAGAACGATCTCCTGCCCGCGCCGCAGACCACGCTCGCGCGCATCGTCTGGGTGCATGTAGACAACGGCGGCGGGATAGGCGCGGTGCAGTTCTGGCACGCGGCGGGTCATAGAACCCGAATGCCAATGCTCCAGCACGCGACCAGTGCAGAGCCACAGGTTGAATTCCTCATCCGGTTCCTCAGGGGCGGGTTCGTATGGGGCAAAAATGATCTTGGCCTTGCCATCCTTATGGCCATAGAACTTCACATCCGCACCTTCGGGCACGTAAGGATCATAGCCTTCACGGAAGCGGTACAGTGTTTCCTTGCCGTCCACGACCGGCCAGCGCAAGCCGCGCGCCTGGTGGTAAGTTTCGAACGGGGCCAGATCGTGCGCGTGGCCGCGGCCAAACTCGGCATACTCCTCGAACAGGCCTTTCTGGACGTAGTAACCAAAGTGCTCGGATTCGTCGTTATCGAACCCTTCCGCGGTCTCAGACAGCGGGAACTGGTCGATCGTGCCATTGGCGAACAGCACGTCATACATGGTTTTACCACGATGTTCGGGCATGGTGGCCAGCAACTCTTCACCCCAAACCTCTTCGACGGTGAAGCGTTTGGAGAACTCTATCAGCTGCCAGAGATCCGATTTCGCCTCACCCGGAGCTTTGACCTGTTGCCGCCAGAACTGAGTGCGGCGCTCGGCGTTACCATAGGCACCTTCCTTCTCGACCCACATGGCGGTGGGCAGGATCAAGTCAGCGGACAGGGCGGTCACGGTCGGATAAGGGTCTGAGACGGCGATGAAGTTTTCCGGGTTGCGATAACCGGGATAGCCTTCTTCGTTGATGTTTGGTGCGGCCTGCATGTTGTTGGTGCACTGCACCCAATAGGCGTTCAGATCACCGTCTTTCAGTTTGCGGTGCTGCAATACGGCGTGGAACCCGGGTTTGGGCGGGATGGTGCCCGCAGGGATTTTCCACGCAGTTTCGCAGATCTCGCGGTGCTTGTCGTTTGCCACAACCATATCGGCGGGCAGACGGTGAGCGAAGGTCCCGACCTCACGTGCCGTGCCACAGGCCGATGGCTGACCGGTTAGCGAGAAGGGCGAGTTGCCGGGCTCTGAAATCTTACCGACCAGCAGGTGCACGTTGTACATCAGTGAGTTCACCCACGATCCGCGGGTGTGCTGGTTGAAGCCCATGGTCCACAGGCTCATCACCTTGCGGTTTGGATCTGCATATTGCTGGGCCAGACGCTCGAGCTGAGAGGCAGGAACCCCGGAAAGTTCCGATGTGTATTCCAGCGTGTATTCCGAAACCGCCTCGGCATATTCTTCGAAGCTGATCGGTTCCAATTTTCCCGAGTTCGGGTTTTCAGCCTCTTGCTGCAGCGGGTTGTTGTCACGCAGGCCATAACCGATGTCTGTGGCGGTCTTGGTGATGTTGACGTGGTTCTTGACGAACTCTTCATTCACCGCGCCGTTCTGGATGATGTAATTGGCGATGTAGTTCAGGATCGCCAGATCGGTCTGCGGCGCGAAGACCATGCCGTTATCGGCCAGCTCGAACGAGCGGTGTTCATAAGTCGACAGCACATGCACTTCGGATCCTGGTTTGGTCAGACGCGTGTCGGTCAGGCGTGACCACAGAATGGGGTGCATCTCAGCCATGTTCGAGCCCCAGAGCACGAACGTATCGGCATGTTCAAAATCGTCGTAGCAGCCCATCGGCTCGTCAATGCCAAATGTCCGCATAAAGCCGACAACCGCAGAGGCCATGCAGTGGCGCGCGTTAGGGTCGATGTTGTTGGACCGAAATCCCGCTTTCATCATCTTGGCAGCGGCATAACCTTCCCAGACAGTCCACTGGCCCGAGCCGAACATACCCACACTGGTTGGCCCTTTCTTGGCAAGGGCCTCTTTCCACTTGGCGGCCATGACGTCGAAGGCTTCGTCCCAGCTGACGGGTTCGAATTCACCATTCTTATCGTATTCGCCATTGGTCTTGCGCAGCATCGGCGTGGTCAGACGGTCTTTGCCGTACATGATCTTGGACAGGAAATAGCCCTTGATGCAGTTCAGGCCACGGTTCACCGGCGCGTCCGGGTCGCCTTGAGTGGCAACCACGCGCCCGTCTTTGGTGCCAACCAGGACCGAGCAGCCAGTGCCGCAGAACCGGCAGGCGGCTTTGTCCCAGCGAATATCAGGGTTCCCGGCCTGAGCGTTTGCTTGTCCGGTTGCAAGCGGCAAACCTGCGGCTGAGGCTGTCGCAGCGGCGGCAGTTGATTTCAAAAAGGTCCGGCGGGATTCAGAGATGGTCATGACATGGGTCTCCGGCTTTAGTTCTGGCGAGAAGCGTTAAGGTGCGGACGGGTCTCCGCGAGGTCTTCGAAATGGTGATAAGTCAGGGTCAGAGAGATCACACCCGGGATCTGATGCAGATCCATGATCGTCTCGGATGCCAATTTTTCCGGCGTATCCTCGACCACAACAACAATGCGGCCATCCTCGGATGCCGCGTGAACCTCTGCCCCTTTTGTACCCGCAATCGTGGCCTGTGCACTCTGCGTGGTTTCGGGGGTTACATGGACGAGGCATCCACAGATGTTCATTAGGCGACCTCCTGCGTGGGCGGGGTGCGGCGTTCAAAGCTGACGGAACCGGCGGGGCAGGCGCTGGCGCAGGCGCCGCAGCCGGTGCAAATATCGGTGTCGAGTACGGGTTCGGCGCGGCCACCGGTCTGCAATTGAAAGCGGATTGCACGGTGGTCGCAGATATCCTGACAGACCCGACAGCTGACGCCGTTCATCGACAGGCACGAGGCAGCAACTTTGGCGCGCCAAGGCCAGTCGGCTATATGTTCGGGGTTCAATGCTCCGGTCGGGCAAGCATTGGCGCAATCACCGCAGAATGTGCAGGGGCCTGCATCCAGTTGGACGACGGGGAAGCCTTGCGTGTCGAACTTGATTATGTCTTCGGGACATGCCTCGCGGCATTCGTCGCATTGCGTGCACAGCTCAAGAAACTCGGCTGCATCTGCCCCAGGCGGGCGGATGGAGTTTTGATCATTGCGCAGCACTTTTCCCTTAAGAAACGCACGGCGGCTGGCTAGCTTGTTCATTCGCTTGCGACCTTATGCATAAAGGGCAAGGAGCAGCCTCACCCCGAGTCGGGTTCTAGTGTAACCCGAACATCAGGATATTGACCTATGTCATTTTCAAAGCTGTTATTTCCCCGCAGAGGCAAAAAACATGTGCAAAAAATGCACAATTTCAGATGTGTCTATGAAACTTAAATCACGACCACGCGTTTGCGCCAAACGAATTCGCCGATTCAGGCGCGTTTTTCACCAATCGTCGTGACGCCCAGAATCGACAGTACTTTAGCCTCGATCTGCTCTGCATCCATACCAGCGACCGCGTACATATCCGCCGGGCTGGCCTGATCGATGAAGATATCCGGCAATACCATCGAGCGATACTTCAAACCTTCGTCGAACACGCCCTCATCGGCCAAAAGCTGCGCAACATGACTGCCGAAACCGCCAACTGCGCCTTCCTCGATCGTGATCAGCGCCTCGTGGTTCGCGGCCAGATCAAGGATCAAATCCCGATCCAGAGGCTTGGCAAAGCGCGCATCGGCGATGGTGGGGGTGATCCCGCGCGCTGACAGCGCCTCGGCTGCCTTCTGCACCTCGGCCAGTCGCGTCCCGAAGGACAACAGCGCGACGCGGGCACCTTTCTGGATCATGCGGCCTTTACCGATCTCCAACACCTCGCCACGTTCAGGCAGGTCAACGCCCACCCCTTCGCCGCGAGGATAGCGGAAGGCGATCGGACCATCATCATAAGCGACGGCAGTGGCAACCATGTGCATCAACTCAGCCTCATCCGCGGCGGCCATGACAACCATGCCCGGAAGGTTGGCCAAGTAAGCAATATCAAACGATCCCGCATGGGTCGCGCCGTCGGCTCCGACCAAACCAGCACGGTCGACTGCAAAGCGCACCGGCAAGCGTTGGATGGCTACGTCATGTACCACCTGATCGTAGCCACGCTGCAGGAAAGTGGAATACATTGCACAGAACGGCTTCATCCCGCCGGCGGCCAGCGCAGCCGAGAATGTCACACCATGCTGTTCGGCAATCGCCACATCAAAACACCGCGAAGGGTAGCGCTCAGCAAACAGGTTCAGCCCAGTCCCATCCGGCATTGCAGCGGTGACCGCGACGATCTTGTCATCCCGCGCCGCTTCCTCGACCAGTGTCTTGCCAAAGACCGAGGTGTAAGATGGCGCGTTGGATGGTGCCTTTTTCTGCTCACCCGTCACTACGTTGAACTTCGCGGTTGCATGACCCTTGTCGCGCGCCTGTTCGGCAGGGGCATAACCCTTGCCCTTTTTGGTCAATACGTGGATCAGGATCGGTCCTGTCGCTTTGGCCTTGACCGCACGCAGGACCGGCAACAACTGGTCCAGATCATGCCCGTCGATGGGGCCGAGGTAAGAAAAGCCCAATTCTTCAAACAACGTCCCGCCCATGGCCATGCCTTTTAGCATGTCCTTGGCGCGCTTTGCCCCCTCGCGAAAAGGTTCAGGCAATAGGGATACTGCGCCCTTGGCGGCTGCTTTCAGATCGTGGAACGGCTCTTCGGCATAGATGCGCGACAGGTAGTTGGACAGAGCACCCACGGGTGGCGCAATGCTCATCTCGTTGTCGTTCAGGATCACGATCAGGCGTTTCTTCAGATGCCCTGCATTGTTCATCGCCTCAAATGCCATGCCCGCAGACATCGAGCCATCGCCGATCACAGCAATCGCATCGCCGAGACCTTCGGGCGTCACACCGCCCAGATCACGGGCCACTGCAAACCCCAGCGCGGCGCTGATCGAAGTGCTGGAATGGGCCGCGCCAAACGGGTCATAAGGGCTTTCGCTGCGCTTGGTGAAGCCGCTCAGCCCGTCTTTCATGCGCAGGGTGCGGATTCGATCTCGGCGCTCGGTCAGAATTTTGTGCGGATAGCACTGGTGACCGACGTCCCAGATGATCTTGTCGCGGGGTGTATCGAACACTGCGTGAAGCGCAGTGGTCAGCTCAATCACGCCCAGTCCCGCGCCCAGATGCCCTCCGGTAACCGATACTGCAGAGATCGTCTCGGCCCGCAATTCATGTGCGACCTGATGCAGTTGCGCATCTGAAAACTGCTTCAGATCCGCTGGGCGGCTCACAAGGTCCAACAAGGGCGTATTCGGGCGGTCAGACATTTGGCGTTCCTGGCTTAGCTGTCCCGGGCAATAACGAAGCGGGCAGCCTGCTTCAAGGTTTCTGCCGCGGGGCCATATTCATCTAACGCAGCACAAGCCTGATCCACAAGCTCAGCGGCACGGGATTTAGCCGCATCCAGACCAAGAAGTGAGACAAAGGTCGCCTTGCCCGCCTCTGCATCCTTCTGCAAGCGCTTTCCTGCCTTTTCGGCATCTCCTTCGACATCCATGATGTCATCCACGATCTGAAAGGCAAGCCCAAGCGCTTGGGCATATTGGCGCAAGGGGGCGGGATCAGCCTGCGCCAGCCGTGCGCCTGCACAGGCGGACCATTCGATCAACGCGCCGGTCTTGCCCACTTGCAGTTGCGTAATCTCATCCAGTGTCAGTGGCTCTGCTGCCGTCTCCGCCGCAATATCCAGCGCCTGACCCAGAACCATACCCTGCGCGCCGCTCGCTTTTGCCAGTGTTAGAGCCAGTTCGGCGCGTATTTCAGCATTTCCGACGTCTGGCCGCACGCAAAGCTCAAACGCAAGTGTCTGCAGCGCATCCCCGGCCAGAACGGCTGTCCCGTCATCCCATTTCACATGGAGTGTGGGGCGACCGCGCCTCAGGTCATCATCATCCATGCAGGGCAGGTCGTCATGAACCAGCGAGTATGCATGCAGCGCTTCGATCCCCGTCGCTGGCCAGATCGCCCGAGCCGCATCGATGCCATGCAACCGAGCACTTTCCAGCACCAGAAACCCTCGCAGACGCTTGCCGCCTTGCGTGGCATAGGTCATCGCGCGGGTCACATCCAGTTCATCCAGCACGCTCAGAACCAGATCAAAATGGCTCTGAATCAGCGCGGCATCCTGTGCCAGCTTTTCACGAAACATTTACTGACCTTCGACAGGCGTCGTCCCGGTTGGCTGGCCATCTGCGTCCAAAGTGATCGCGGCCACCTTTTCCTCGGCGCGCTTCAGCTCATCCTCACAGCGTTTCTTCAACGCGGCACCCCGCTCATACAAAGCGATCGACTGATCCAGCGCCACATCCCCTCGTTCCAGCTGGCCCACCACGGCCTCAAGCTCTTTCATCGCCTGTTCAAAGGTCATCTGTTCGACTGGGGTATCGGTCATTGTGCTGCCTTCATCAATTCTTCCACATGGGCGCGTGTCGCCTCGGCCAATGCGTTCAGATCATACCCGCCTTCCAGAGTCGAGACGATACGCCCATCACACACTTCATCAGCAATCTTGCACAGCTCCGCCGTGATCCAGGCGAAATCACCCGTGGACCAGTTAAGATTTGCCAACGGATCATCCTGATGGGCATCAAACCCGGCGGAGACAACAATTAGTTCTGGCTTGAATGCGCGCAGTCGTGGAAAAGCTTGCGCCTCATAAGCGGCTCGCATCTCCGCTCCGCCTGTGCCCGGTGCCAAAGGAATATTCAAAACCGTCTCATAAGCGCCGGTTTCGTCAGTACGGCCAGAGCCGGGCCATAACGGCATCTGCTGACTGCTGATCACCAGCGCGCGCTTTTCGTCCCACAGCAAATCCTGCGTGCCATTGCCATGATGAACATCGAAATCCACCACTGCCACGCGGTTCAACCCGTGATGATCCAGTGCATGCTTTGCAGCCAACGCGGCATTGCCAAACAGACAGAACCCCATGGCCGTTTCCGTCTCGGCATGGTGGCCTGGCGGTCGTATCGCACAGAACGCATTCGGTGCTTCACCGCCCAGTACCAGATCGACTGCTCGCACCACCGCACCTGCCGCGCGATAGGCCGCATCAACAGATCCTGGAGACATGAATGTATCCCCATCAATCTGCTTGAACCCATCCGAGGGCCTTTGGTCAAGAATATCACTGATATGGCTCTGCGGATGAACTCGTAGCAAATCATCATCCGCCGCCAACGGCGCTGTCACACGCTGCAAATCCAAATCCTCAAGCGCATGAAGGATATGTTCCAACCGCGCCACCCGCTCTGGATGCCCCTCCGGTGTCGCATGGTTCAGGCAATCTGCGTGGGTCAGCAAAGCGGTTTTCATCAGGATCCCATCTTCATCTGGCTAAAAATATCCTCGCCCAAGGCCTAAAAACGCCGCGCAGCGGCTCATCAGTCCGGCGCCAGCATATAGCCCGCACCGCGCACAGTCTGCAGATACCGAGGCTGTTTCGGATCCTGCTCCAGCTTCCGACGCAAGCGGGTGATCTGCACGTCCACCGCACGTTCCTGCGCCTGTCCCTTGTCGCGCCCCAGGTCCTCGACCAGCTTGGCACGGCTAATCGGTTCGCCGGGCTGGGCCGAGAATATCTTCATCAACTGGCTTTCCGTTGCAGTCAGGCGCACTGGATCTTCGCCCTGCCACATCTCGCCCCGTTCGATATCGTAGCGAATTGGTCCAAGATGCAGAATCTTGGCCACCGCGTCCTGCGCGGGCGTTTCCGGCATCCGGCGCAGAATGGCATTGATCCTAAGCAGCAACTCTTTGGGTTCGAACGGCTTGGCCAGATAGTCATCGGCTCCGGCTTCCAAACCAGCAATCCGATGCTCGGTTTCGCCCTTTGCCGTCAGCAACAGGATCGGGGTGGAATGCGTTTCGCGCAAGGCCCGTGTCAGGCTGACGCCATCCTCACCGGGCATCATCACATCCAGCACAATCATATCAAAATCCAACCCTGACAACACCCGCCGCGCATGGGCCGCGTCGCGCGCAGAAGTCACCAAGAACCCGCTGCGCATCAGGAATTTCTTGAGCAGGTCACGAATGCGCTCGTCATCATCGACGATAAGAAGATGGGCGTCCATTTCGCTCATGAAGTCGTATCCCGCAGTTTTGTATATGCACGACGCATATCAGCATCCATCATCGCTTCAAGCACTTTGCGAAACCCGGCCACTGCTTCGGGGCCCGCATCCTTGTAGGCCGCGCGCATCCGGGCGCGCTGGGCGTCGGAGAGTTTGGCCTCTAACGCCTTCCCCTTATCCGTCAGAAATAGGTGGCGTTCACGTTTGTCCACTGTTCCGACTCGGCTTTCGACCAGACCATCTTCGATGAGGCTACGCAGAACGCGGTTCAGCGATTGTTTGGTAACACCCAATATGGCCAGCAGATTGTTGACCGTCGTTCCCGGCGCGCGGTTGATGAAGTGGATGGCCCGGTGATGCGCCCGACCATAGGCCAATTCAGTCAGGATACGATCAGGATCGGCGGTAAAACCGCGATAAGCAAAGAACATGGCCTCAATGCCCTGCCTCAGTTGCTCATCTGTCAGAAACAACAGGCTTTCTCCGCCAAAGACCGGGGCGGGACGGATGTCGGACATGTCGGGCCTCATTACTCGATTTAGTTCGACTTTATGTCAGCCTTATTGACATTCCAAGAGCGCACAGGTATCGAATCGCAGTTTTTGCGCAACATTATGTCCGGAGCGGACCTAAATGACGCAACATTCGGAAATACAGCCCGGCTCAGGAGGTTTCGCATGGCGGGATATGACGATCGCGACGGTGTCATTTGGATGGATGGCGAACTGGTGCCCTGGCGCGAAGCCAATGTGCACATTCTGTCCCACGCGATGCACTATGCGTCCTCCGTGTTTGAGGGTGAGCGCGCCTATAACGGTAAGATCTTCAAAAGCCGCGAACATTCGGAACGCCTGATTGCCTCGGCTGAGGCGCTGGATATGCCGATGCCCTACTCGGTCGATGAGATCGAGGCCGCCAAGGAAGAGGCGCTGAAAGCTAGCGGACTTCAGGATGCTTATGTGCGGGCGCTGGTTTGGCGTGGCTCGGGCGAGGATATGGGTGTCGCTTCCGCCAAGAACCCCGTTCGGATGGCCATCGCTGTTTGGCCTTGGGGTGCCTATTACGGTGACGCCAAGATGCAAGGCGCCAAACTGGACATCGCCGAGTGGAAACGACCCAGCCCAGAAACCATTCCGGTCCATGCCAAGGCGGCGGGTCTTTACATGATCTGTACCATCTCGAAGCATAAGGCCGAAGCCAAAGGCTGCTCAGACGCCTTGTTCATGGATTACAACGGCAACGTGGCCGAAGCGACGGGTGCCAACGTCTTCTTCGTCAAGGATGGTGAAGTGCACACCCCACTGGCCGATTGCTTCCTAAACGGCATCACCCGTCAGACGGTCATCCAGATGCTGAAAGACAAGGGCGTCACTGTCCACGAACGCCGCATCAGACCCGAAGAAATGGCAGATTTCGAACAGTGTTGGCTGACTGGCACAGCGGCCGAAGTCACGCCGGTCGGGCAAATCGGTGACTATACGTTTGAAGTAGGCGAGCTGACCCGCGAAATCGCCGAAGACTACGAAAAGCTGGTCCGCGCGTAAGTTAATACCGCTTTGAACCCCCGCTCAGGCGGGGGTCTTGATTGCAGGTCGTGCAAATTTTTGTGCAGATCGTTCCGAGATATGGACGCCTGCGTGTGAGACCGTATTCTTTATCCATGTTGGATCTTCTCAGCGATATTCTCACCCGCCTGTCTCTTCGTGGTACATTTTACTTTCGCACATCCTTTACCCCTCCGTTCGGGATACAGGTGCCGAGCTACGAGAACGTGGCCCGCTTTCACTTTGTTCAGCGCGGTGAGCTTAAGGTTTACCTGTCTGCAACTGGCGAGACGCTGCGGTTGCGGCAGGGCGACCTGATCTTGATCCCACATGGCGCGTCACACGCGCTGCTGTGCAACGAGGTCAAACCCTATGACGCTCTGCCACTTGAGCAGGTGTTGGATCAGTCCGGCTACACGGGCGACGGTGTGCTGGTCTATGGCGGGGCGGAAGAAGAACGCGATACGCAGCTGATCTGCGGTCATTTCTCGTTTACAGGACCCGCCGGTCGGAAAGGGACTGGGCATATGCTGATCGATCGGCTGCCGCCCTATATTCTGATCGAGAATTACGGGGAGGACGCTGGCACCTGGATTGAGGCGACCCTGCGCATGATCGGATCAGAGGTGTCCGGCGCACGCATTGGCGGCGATTTAATTGCTTTGAAACTGTCTGAAGTGCTGTTTGCGCAAGCAATACGGGCCTATCTGGAACACCAAAGCCCGGATGATGCCGCGCTGGCCGGGTTTGCCGACCCGCGCATCTCGCGGGCGCTGACGGCATTTCATCAGTCCCCCGCACAGGAGTGGAGTGTTGCCTCACTCGCGCGCGAGGCAGCGATGTCGCGCACCGCGTTTGCCCAGCTTTTTGCCCAGAAGATGGGAACAACTCCGATACAATATCTGACAGATTGGCGGATGCAGATAGCCTGTCATGGGTTGACCGAAAACCGCTGGAATGTTGCGGATGCGGCTGCCGAGGTAGGGTATGCCTCTGAGGCCGCGTTTTCGCGCGTGTTCAAGAAGCAGGTTGGCGTATCTCCCGCCGCCTATCGGGCACTGCACTGATCGTTCTTGTATTTCGAACGATCTGCAAAGTTTATCAAACGACCAAGTATACTCCGTTCGGATCGCTGCTCCTATCCTTTAGCCATCACTGATTAAGGAAAGGAAGTTGAAATGTCCCTGCGTTTTGTCACCCGCTCTGTCCATGCGTATCTCGACTACCCGGTTGCGATTGCGCTGATGGTGTTGCCCTTTGTTCTAGGGCTTGGTCAGTCCAACCCCTTGGCGCTCTGGCTGTCCGTGGTTACAGGCGTGGCCGCCTTCGTATTGACCGTTCTGACAGATCATCATCTCGGAATCTGGAGGGTGCTGTCCTACAAGTTCCACCTCGCTGTAGATCTTCTTGTTGGTATTACCTTTCTGATGGCGCCCAGCCTGCTTGGATTTTCCGGCATTGACGCCCTGTTCTACTGGTTGAACGGTGCCGCTGTTGTCGCGGTCATATCGCTTAGTGCGCCCGAAAAAGGTGTTGTTGTCTGACCGAATACCAAATCTGTAAATCATTGATGGGCTGTGCGAATTTCTGCGTGGCCCTCTTCCTTTTTTGGCTCTAATAAGGCGATTTGCCCAAATTGAGCTGGCGATGATGTAATCGAATTTAAGGCTTGAAGTTTCCGATAAAAACAATCAGATATAATGCAACGCCAGATTTTGATATCAAGCTCCAGGTTCTGGGGCGATCTGTAGGCTCAGCTTGTGCAGATGTGAAGGCCTGCCATCGCCCCGGAAACGACCACAAAGAGGCTGCGATTGCGCGAACGTTTCGAAGAATTGATGGGCGATCCCTGTTGCGCGTCATGTGATTGCGATGCGCTGACCTCAGATGTCGCCGCTTATCTTGATCACAAGACCTGTGATGCCGAACGTTGTCGTAAGCTCGAGGAACACCCCGTCGTGACACCTGAGCCTGTCAGGCGCGCATCACTGCGCGCGCTGAATGAAGGGGAAGTGCGGGTTTAGAAATCCACACCCCGCTGGGCTTTGATACCGGCCTGAAACGGGTGCTTCTCTTCGGTCATCTCGGTCACCAGATCCGCATATTCGCGCAAAGCTTGGGGTGCATCCCGGCCTGTCAGGAATACGTTGGTTTTGTCCGAACGGGCTTTAAGCCCCTCAATAACAGTCTCTACTGAGAGGTATTCGTAGCGCAGCGCGATATTGATCTCGTCCAAAACAACAAGATCATAGTCTCCGCTTTTCATCAGATCACACGCCTTACCAAAGGCTGCCGTCGCGGCGGCAATGTCACGTTCTCGGTCTTGCGTATCCCAGGTGAAGCCTTCACCCATTGTATGCCAGGTGACCAGATCACGCTCTTCAAAGAACCTGCGCTCACCCGTCTTCCATTTGCCTTTGATGAACTGAACCACGGCCACTTTCTGACCCCAACCCAAGGCGCGAATTACTACACCAAATGCGGCCGAGGACTTGCCCTTGCCCTTGCCGGTGTTGATCAGCACCAGCCCCCGACCGGGATCAACCGCTTCCGAGACTTTCTTGCGGTGCTTCGCCTGCACCTCTTGCATTTTTTCTTTGTGGTTTTGTGCGTCGCTCATCGGGAAACCTCATGGGAGTGTCGCGCACCAAACTAGGGGAAGTTTGCGAAAGGTAAAGTCACGCTTTGGGGTCGGTTACAGACCGCGCCTTGGTCCGATCGAGTCCAAGTTGGCGTTCGCGTAGGATGACTACGACATTGCCGGCAATCACCAGCGCCGCACCACCCAGCATCACCAGGGTAGGAAGCTCATCAAACCAGATATAGCCGATGATGATGGCAAACAGCATCGTCGTATAATCGTAAGGTGCCAACATCGAGGCTTGACCGAACTTGTACGAGGATGTCACGAGAATCTGCGCCACTCCGCCGATCAAGCCCATTGTCACCAGCAATGCGGCTTGTTCCCAGCTTGGGACAACCCAGCCCCAAAACACCGATAGGCTTGAAAGCAAAGTTGCGGTGAGCGAAAAGTAGAACACAATCGCAGCTGGATGATCCACCTGCACAAGTTGCCGAATGTGTATCTGAACAAAAGCGCGCGCGACGGTAGCCGCCAATACACAGAGTGCGCCGATCATTGCGGCGGATTCAGCAGTACCCGAGCCCAGGCGTGGCCAGATCATTATCAGAACGCCGACAAGACCAAGCGCAACGGCACCGATGCGGATTATTCGTATCCGTTCACCCAACATGATTGCGGCCAGGATCAGCGTGAAGATAGGGGTGGCATAGCCGATGGCCGTGACCTCGGGCAAAGGCAGCAGGCTAAGTCCGGTAAAGGTCAACCCCATGGCCGACGTGCCCAATACACCGCGCCAGAAATGGCCCATAGGCTTCTTTACGATGAAACCTTGCGTCAGCTCTCCGCGCCATGACAACCAAGCAATGATGACCGGAATGGCGAAGAGCGAGCGGAAAAACACCATTTCGCCCGGAGGGAAATCATCTGACAGCGCCTTGACCAAGGCGGACATTACTGTGAACAGCACCAGCGCACTGAGTTTCAGCGCCACGGCTAATGCCGGACGATGCGATGTTAAGGATTTCGCCATGGCGCGAACCTGCGCTTTCGCGCGCAAAAGATCAACGATGGGATTGTACCAATCAGACAGATTTCCAGTTGATTGGGAGTGGGTGCCCGATTTCTTCCGAGAATATCTCAAGAAACCCGAGCATTTGAGTAACCCGCTTGTGCGCTAAATCACGTCCGCCATCAGTCACCATTTCAGCTGGCAGATTCAGCAGCTTGGTCTTCCAATGGTCAATTGCAAATTTCTGATCATCCAAGACGCGGTCTTCGGCGAAGGGATCGGCGATATCATATAACGCCCGCCCCAACGCTCCCGACACGGCGAAGGTGCGGGCAATCCCGATCGCGCCAAGTGCGTCCAGTCGATCCGCATCCCGCAGGATACATGCCTCGGGCGATTCAGGAGGGATGTTGGCGGAGTAGCTGTGCGCAGCAATGGCGTGTTGCGTGGCGCAAATTTCCGAAGCCGCAAAGCCAAGTTCTGCAAGAATAGGCTCTGATTCAGTGGCCGATTGTTGCGACGCCAGATGCCGGTTGGGATCGTCCTTGGGCAGATTGACCAGATCATGCAGATAACAGGCGGCGAGCAATACACGCTGGTTGGTGCGCTGGTCAGCAATAGTCTGAGCGATTAACCAAACCCGATCCAGATGCGCCAGATCATGCGCTGGATCGGTCAGCATTCGCTGCGTGACGACCGCCCGAAGCGCCGCGCGATGATCAGCCAATCCGTCCACGGTTCTCGCCGATCTGGCCGCGATGTAGAAGCAAGTGATCGAGGATTACACAGGCCATCATCGCCTCACCCACCGGCACGGCGCGGATGCCAACGCAGGGATCGTGGCGTCCTTTGGTAATGATCTCGGTCTCTTCACCGGATTTGGTGATGGATTTGCGAGTGGTCAAGATCGACGAGGTCGGCTTGACCGCAAAACGCACGACGACGTCCTGCCCGGTGGAAATGCCGCCCAAAATGCCACCTGCATGGTTCGAGCTGTATTGCGGGCCGTTCTGACCCATAAAGATTTCATCAGCGTTGGCTTCGCCGGTCAGTTCTGCTGCCGCCATACCCTCGCCAATCTCGACGCCTTTTACGGCGTTGATCGACATCATGGCAGCGGCCAGATCAGTGTCTAACTTTGCGTATATTGGTGCGCCCAGCCCCGCAGGGACGCCACGTGCCACGACCTCAACTACCGCGCCGACCGAGTTTCCGGACCTGCGCAGATCATCAAGATAGACCGCCCAATCCTCGGCAGATTTAGCGTCCGGTGTCCAGAACGGGTTTTGTTCGATCTGCGACCAGTCGAAATTGGCACGGTCGATTTTGTGCGGGCCGATCTGCGTCATATAACCGGTGATCTGCACATTCGGGGCGATCTGCTTGATCGCCTCGCGCGCCAACCCTCCAGCGGCGACACGCGAAGCCGTTTCCCGGGCCGAGCTGCGTCCGCCACCGCGATAATCGCGAATACCGTATTTCTGCCAGTAAGTAATATCAGCGTGACCAGGGCGGAACTTGTCCATGATGTCGCCGTAGTCTTTCGAGCGCTGATCGGTGTTCTCGATCATCAATTGTACAGGCGTGCCGGTGGTCTGGCCTTCGAAAACACCGGACAGAATTTTGACCTGATCGGGCTCGCGTCGCTGGGTCGTAAACTTGTTCTGCCCTGGTTTGCGCTTGTCCAGCCAGTGCTGGATCATAGTCTCATTGATTTGCACACCTGGTGGGCAGCCGTCGACGGTGGCCCCCAATGCAGGGCCGTGACTTTCACCCCAGGTGGTGACTCGGAAGAGGTGTCCAAAGCTGTTCATCGACATGGGGCGTGCTCCTTTGCGGAACGTGATTAGCGGGCGCGGGGCTTGGCCTCAAGCGGATTTGCGGTCGAGGGTGACCCCGACCGCTTGCTGTCAGGCTGCAGCAGCGATGTGCGCGCGGGTCTCGGTGACCTTTAGGGCCGCCTGTGCGGCTTCGCGCCCTTTTTGCACAAAGTGCTCGCGGTAGATGGCGTTGTGATGATCGGTTTCCTGAAATTGATGCGGCGTCAGCGAGACCGACAGCACTGGGACACCGGTATCCATACCGGCGCGCATCAAACCATCAACCACGGCCTGAGCAACAAAATCGTGCCGGTATATGCCCCCATCTACCACAAAGGCTGCACAGGCTATGGCTGCGTATTGACCGGTTTGAGCCAGATCGCGGGCAATCAAAGGCATTTCAAACGCGCCGGGGACGTCAAATATATCGACCTGTTCGGCGGGGATGAGTTGCAAGAACCCATCAAGGGCGCGATCCACGATATCAGAATGCCAATTGGCTTTGACGAAAGCATAGCGGGTGTGTGTCATCATGATCTCCTTAGCAAACAGACACTTCACCCAAGGCGATCACGAGCGGGCACACCGCATTACCGGCGTGCTGCACGTTCTCTTTCATCCGGACTGTAACCGTCGGCTCTGGCCTCTCACCAGATCTGCTGACACCCCGAAGGTCGGGGCCGCTCGCGGGCTTACGGGTCGAGCCCGCATACCGCCGGTGGGGAATTTCGCCCCGCCCTGAGAACGAGGTGGACCTTGCCAATTCGATACTGGTTCTGCAAGAGAAATTGGACGGAGGACCTAAATGCATCCTAACCCTGCCTTTCGCAACGAGGCGCGTGCGCGTCATATCGATTTTGCCCGAGAGCGCGCCTTTGGCGTTCTGGCGGTCTCGACACAAGAAGCTCCGTTGCTGAGCCACGTTCCATTCCTGCTGAGCGAAGATGCCGGATGGGCGGATCTGCATCTGGTGCGGTCAAACCCGATCGTTCGTGCATTGAAGCAGCCGCAATCTGCGCGGATCGCCGTTTCAGGGCCTGATGGGTACATCTCGCCTGATTGGTATGGCGTCCATGATCAGGTCCCGACCTGGAACTATGTTGCGGTGCATCTGACCGGCGTGCTTGAGATGCGCCCCGTGGAAGAGTTGCGAGGCCTGCTGGACCGACAGGCCGCTGATTTCGAGAATCGCCTGTTGCCTAAGCCTCCATGGCTGGCGTCGAAGATGACACCAGATGCGTTGGATCGAATGATGCGGATGATTGTGCCATGCCGACTTACGGTCTCGGACATTGATGGCACTTGGAAACTTAACCAGAATAAGCCCGACGTTGCGCGCCAACGTGCCGCTGATCACGTCCAATCTGCTGGGATTGGGGCTGAGGTCGGGTCATTGGCCTCACTCATGCGCGAGGCCAAAATTTAAAAATCACCTAGTTTACTGAGTAGTGAATGTGGCGAGATAGGCAGCTATGTGATCCGCTCCTTTCTTAAGCTTCACGCTCATATTCGGGCGGGCGGTTTCATCATTCAGATATTCTTTGATGAAGTTGATCGGGTCTTGTGAATAGGCGGCGATGTTTTCTTCGGTCCATACCAGCCCTTCTTTCCCGGCACGGATCATGTCATCGGTAAACATACCAATGGGCAGACGCTCGCTTCCGTTCAGATAGTCGTTTTCAGTCCCGGCCACGCGACCAACCACGCCATAGAGATTCGGCCCCGTGATTCCGCCTTTAACCAAAACTTCGCCATCTTTGATGATCGCGTGGCAGGATGAACATCGGTTATAGAGTTGCTCGCCTTTTGCGGGGTCTCCGGCAGCAATCGCTCGTGCTGTAGTCAGAATCGTAAAAAGACACGCAGTTACGGCAATTTTTGGCATTGGAATTCTCCGGCTACTTGGTGATTTCCTTCGGCCTTTCGCGTATTCCTACAATGAGTGCAATCGGAATTCGATATTCTGCTATATCTTTGAAATATCTATTTTAAATTAACAATTTAATCTCATCATGTTCGCGTTAACTTGGAAAATATCGTGGCAAAACTCTGGCAAATTCAGTGTCATTTCGACGATCTTAAGAGGGAGTGAAGGTGGATAAACCCGGATGCGCCAATCCGCAGGCCAGCCCCGAATCACACCACATGTCCACCGGGCCTAGTGGCTGCCCAGAAGACTAAAATCTGCATTTGATATTGAAATTTTACCCTTTCACCGTGACATGATTGCTTAGATGCGGCGTATTGCGCGTTTAAGAGCGCTGGACGAACTCTATTCTCCCCGATAGATACCCCCTTTAAGACGCCGCAGTTCATGCGGTGCGCGAGCTATATGCCCGTTCGCGGGCGCCAGACAATTCGGAGATAACCTCGTGTCCCACGCTGAAGACCACGAAGGCACCCGCAGAGATTTTCTGTACTACGTCGCTGGCGGCGCAGGTGTCGTTGCGACGGGGGCTGCCGTTTGGCCCCTGGTAAATCAAATGAATCCCTCGGCAGACGTTCAGGCGCTGTCCTCGATCCGTGTTGACGTCAGCGGGGTTGAGACGGGCACGCAGCTGACCGTGAAGTGGTTGGGCAAACCTGTTTTCATCCGCCACCGAACTGGTGCCGAGATCCAGGAAGCCAAAGAGCAGGACGCCGAAGGCGTGGATGCTCTGCCTGATCCGCTGGCGCGTAACTTCAATATTGCAGCCGATGCACCGGCAACTGACGCCAACCGCGTCATGCCGTCGCCCGAAGGCGAAGCGCCGGGTGCATGGATCGTTCAGATGGGCGTCTGTACTCACCTTGGATGTGTGCCGCTGGGCGATGCCGGTGATTTCGGCGGCTGGTTCTGCCCCTGCCACGGTTCGCACTACGATCTGGCCGGCCGTATCCGTAAGGGCCCCGCGCCCGAGAACCTGCCTGTCCCGCCCGCTGAATGGGTGGACAACAGCACAATCAAACTCGGCTAAGGGAGACCCAACTTATGTCCGGAATTCCCCACGATCATTACGAGCCGAAGACAAGCGGCGAAAAGTGGCTGAACAGCCGCCTGCCGATTGTCGGCCTGCTGTATGATACCCTGATGATCCCGACCCCAAAGAACCTGAACTGGATGTGGATTTGGGGTATCGTTCTGACGTTCTGTCTGGCGCTGCAAATCGTCACCGGCATCGTTCTGGTGATGCACTATACTCCGCATGTTGATCTGGCCTTTGCCAGCATCGAACACATCATGCGCAACGTGAATGGCGGCTATATGCTGCGGTATCTGCACATGAATGGCGCCTCGTTGTTCTTTGTCGCGGTTTACATTCACATCTTCCGTGGCCTGTTCTACGGCTCGTACAAAGCCCCGCGTGAGATCACGTGGATCATCGGCATGCTGATCTACCTGATGATGATGGGCACTGCCTTCATGGGCTACGTTCTGCCCTGGGGTCAGATGTCCTTCTGGGGTGCGACTGTGATCACTGGCCTGTTTGGCGCGATCCCGTTTGTGGGTGACGCGATTCAGACCTGGCTGCTGGGCGGACCTGCGGTGGACAACGCCACTCTGAACCGTTTCTTCTCGCTGCACTACCTGCTGCCTTTCGTTATCGCAGCCCTGGTCATCGTGCATATCTGGGCCTTCCACACCACTGGCAACAACAACCCTACGGGTGTTGAAGTGCGCCGTGGTTCGAAAGCCGAGGCCGAGAAAGACACGCTGCCGTTCTGGCCCTATTTCGTGATCAAGGACCTGTTCGCTCTGGCGGTTATTCTTGTCGTGTTCTGGGCCATCGTTGGCTACATGCCGAACTATCTGGGCCACCCGGATAACTACATCGAAGCCAACCCGCTGGTCACACCTGCGCACATCGTTCCTGAATGGTACTTCCTGCCGTTCTACGCGATCCTGCGTGCCTTCACCGGCGAGGTCTGGGTCGTTCAGTTTGCCAGCTTCATCACCGGCGGCATCATCGACGCCAAGTTCTTTGGTGTTCTGGCGATGTTCGGTGCGATCTTGGCAATGGCTCTCGCGCCTTGGCTGGACACATCGACCGTGCGTTCGGGCAAATACCGCCCGATGTTCAAATGGTGGTTCTACCTGCTGGTCATCGACTTCTTTGCCCTGATGTGGCTGGGGGCGATGCCCGCGGAAGAACCCTATGCGACCTTCTCGCTTATCGCGTCCGCCTACTGGTTCGCATATTTCTTCGTGATCCTGCCGATCCTTGGCGTGATCGAGAAACCTCTGGCACAGCCGGAAACCATCGAAGAAGACTTCAACGCGCATTATGGCAAGGCTGACGCCGACGCCACGCCGGCCGAGTAAGAAGAGGGACCGGAAACATGTTCAAGAAACTTGCAATCGGTGCCGCGTTCGCTCTGGCCCTTGCGCCCGCCTCGACCTTTGCGGCAGGTGGCGGTGAGCAGCACATCGAAGACTTCGACTTCTCGTTCGAGGGACCGTTTGGAACCTGGGATCAGAACCAGCTTCAGCGCGGCCTGCAGATCTATACCGAGGTCTGCGCGGCCTGCCATGGTCTGCAATACATACCGCTGCGGACGCTTGAGGATCTGGGATATTCGGAAGAACAGGTCATCACCTATGCGGCCGATAATTTCGAAGTGTTCGATCCCGAGCTGGACGATTTCCGCCCGGCAATCCCGACCGACCACTTCCCGGCCAATACTGGCGTTGGCGCACCGGACCTGAGCTTGATGGCGAAGGCCCGTGCCGGATTCCATGGCCCATACGGCCTGGGGATTAACCAACTGGTCAAAGGCATGGGTGGTGCGGAATATATCGCATCATTGCTTGACGGCTATACCGGCGAAGAGAAGGAAGAGGCGGGCACGGTTCTTTATGAGAACAAGGCCTTCCCGGGTGGCTGGATCTCGATGGCACCGCCATTGGCCGAAGATCAGGTTGAATTCGCGGATGGTCATTCAGCAACGGTCGAAGCCATGTCGGAAGACGTTGCGGCCTTCCTGATGTGGACCGCTGAGCCAAAGATGATGGACCGCAAGAATGCCGGGTTCGTTGGTGTTCTGTTCCTGACGGTTCTGTCTGTGCTGCTTTATCTGGTGAACAAGCGATTGTGGGCACCCCACAAGGGCAAGATCCGCAAGGACTAATATCCAACCGGATTGTCTAATCAAGAACCCCGCACCTTTTGGTCGCGGGGTTTCTTCTTTGGTGCCTACTGGAATTCAGGCCACGAGTTCCCAGATAGCGAATACAGAAACTCCGAAGGAGCTTATTGATGGCAGACAAAATCGAAGCCACACGTAAACAGGTTGTTATTCAGCATTGGGATGGCAGCAAGAAATACATGATGGCCTCGAATGAGTATGTCGGAGTTGTTGTGGGCAAAGAGGCCACCGACGGAGAATACGTAATCTCGGACGGCGTTATGGCTCCAGGAGGCGCGGTGCCCGATCATTACCATAAATGGGAGGATCAGACGTTTCACATTCTTCAAGGCACGGTTGATGCGAAGATTGGTGACACGTGGGTCAGCGCCGGCGCAGGGGATACCATTCACTGCCCGCGCGGAGTTTCCCATTATATGAAAAACAATAGCGATCAGGATGTGCGTATGATCAGCTACATTTTCCCAGGCGACCGCGCCGAAGCGTTCATGGCCGAAACCTCCCGGCAGAACGAGGGTGGCGAACAGGACTTTGAGTTGATCGAGCGGGAATTCGGTGTCGTCTATCTTTGACTGTCCTGAGCACAGGGTTGGGCCTGTAACTGCGTGCCTGATATGCCTGTGATCACCCCGCGCACGATCTGCCCTTCAATTTGAGGCTGCGCAAAAGTGACTTCGGTGAACTGTTCGGTCCGACCCATATGAGGGTTTTCCATCAGTATGTTGTGATACCTTCCAACCTGTTCTGAAAGATGCTTCGCAACCTTAGCATCCCCGGCAGCACGTAAGCGGGCGGCCCGCTCATTGATTACGTTTCCGTTCACCTGCTGTGGGATGCGAGCAGCGGGAGTTCCTTCGCGTTTTGAATATGGAAACACATGCAGCCAGGTCAGGTCGCAGTCGTTGACCAATTTTAGAGAATTCTCGAAATGGTCTTCGGACTCTGTCGGGAAGCCTGCGATGATATCGGCCCCAAATGTCATATCCGGGCGCAACTTAAGAGCCTCTTCCGTGAAGCGGATGGCATCATCGCGCAGGTGGCGACGTTTCATGCGCTTCAGGATCAGATCATCACCATGCTGTAGCGACAGATGCAGGTGGGGCATCAGGCGCGGTTCGGTCGCGATGGCCTGCATCAGATTCTCGTCCACCTCGATCGAGTCGATCGAGCTGATCCGCAGGCGCTGAAGGTCCGGCACCAATTTCAGGATGCGCATGACCAGATCACCAAGCTTGGGTTGCGCAGGCAGGTCCGCTCCCCATGAGGTCAGGTCAACTCCGGTCAGGACAACTTCGTTATAGCCCCTATCGACCAGCCGCTTGATCTGGTCTACCACGACGCCAGCAGGGACGCTGCGAGAGTTTCCGCGGCCATAGGGGATGATGCAGAAAGTACACCGATGGTCGCACCCGTTCTGGACCTGAACGTAGGCGCGTGAGCGGGTGCCAAAACCGTCGATCAGATGGCCCGCCGTTTCGGTAACAGACATGATGTCATCTACCTGCACGGCTTCGGTCTGACCGATAAAATCGGCGGCCATCCCTTTCCAGGTTTCGGGCCGCATCTTTTCGGTGTTTCCGATAACTGCGTCGACCTCATCCATGCGCGCGAATGTCTCGGGCTCAGTCTGCGCGGCACAGCCGGTGACAATCAGGCGAGCGTCGGGATTTTCCCGCCGCAGCTTGCGAATTTCCTGCCGCGCTTTGCGCACAGCCTCAGCTGTCACCGCACAAGTGTTTACGATCACCGCATCGCTAAGGCCCGCCTGCTGTGACAGCTCTTTCATCGCCTCGGTCTCGTAGGCGTTCAGGCGGCAACCCAGAGTACTGAACTTGGGTGGGTTCATTCCAGAGACCTCAGAAATTCCGGCGTGAGCGTACCCGAAAAGACGTGGACTGTTGGCCCCGTCATCCAGACGCCATCATCGCGCCAGTCGATCCATATAGTCCCACCGTCAAGATCAACTTGTACCTGGCGCCCGGTAAGTCCACGCCGGGCCGCTGCGACGGCAGTGGCACAGGATGATGACCCCGAAGCCAAGGTGATCCCAACACCGCGCTCCCAGACGCGCATGCGGATTTTGTCTGGCCCTGCGATCTGCGCTACCTGCACGTTGGTACGTTCAGGATAGAGCGGATGGTGCTCATAACGCGCACCGAAATCTTCGAGAGGGATCGCCTCCGCATCGTCGACAAAGAAAGTGCAATGCGGATTACCCATTCCGGTTGCTGTTGGCCCCCCTTCGATAGGGAGTTCAAGCGTGTCCATTTCTTCGGTCAGGGGAATCTCATTCCAAAGAAGCTGAGGTTGGCCCATGTTGACCGATGTCAGGCCATTTCCTGCGTCCCGTGCCTGCAGAATGCCGCGTTCTGTCGTGAGAGTCAGATCCGATCTGCCGGTTTCATCCAGCAAGAATCTGGCAATACATCGCGTTGCGTTTCCACAGGCTGCCGAGTTCGACCCATCGGCGTTGTAGAACACCAGATGCGCATCTGCATTTCCGCTTTCGATCACCGCGAGCTGGTCGAAACCCACGCCAAACTGCCGATGCCCAATTCCCCTGGCCATCTTGGGTGTGATCGGAATCGTATGCGCGCGCGCATCCACAACGACAAAGTCATTGCCCAGCCCGTGCATCTTCATAATGGGCAATCCGGTATCGTTTAGGGTTTGCATTGCGGGCATATAACCCCGGCGACAAAATGAATCCAGCCTGTCCTAAAGATTCCACAAAATAGGGGTTGACCCCCCAGCGCCACCTGCCTAATTAGGCCGCCTATCGGGGCGCTGGACTGACATCAGACAAAAGCGTGCCGAGGTGCAAATTAAGGTCTTGAACCCGGTTGGGTAAATACCTTACAGAGCGCCACGGATCATCGAGATCCAACAAAAGAGTGGGCCGTTAGCTCAGTTGGTAGAGCAACTGACTTTTAATCAGTGGGTCGCAGGTTCGAATCCTGCACGGCTCACCACTTTTCATAAGTTATCCTTTCCTTTTTGAGGGTTAGCGTTACGTTTGACGAACCTCATAGAAAGGTTCGCCAAATTTCACTCGCCGCTCGGGCGAGAGATTAGTTTTTCGATAGCGGAATCGGCCATTCCTTCACGTCCTGCAGCCTCGGTATAGCGCTGCACAAGAGCCAATGATTTGTGCCCGGTGACCGCACCAATCTCGTGTGCAGTAGCCCCAGCTTCCGCCAAGCGACGCGCACAAGCCTTGCGTAACCCGTGAGCGGAACACTGCGGGAGCTTCGCCTCTTCTGTCCAGCGTTGCATGAGGTTTCCCAAACCTGCAGCCGCACGAATTGTGCCTTTCTTTGTGGCCAGGAAAGGGCGATCATTCGGTAAGCCAGTCAGAACTTCCGCCAGGTCGGGATGGATCGGGATTGAAATCAAGATTCCGCCTGACCGTTGGGTCTTCTGCCGACGATACTCGATTTTCCCATTTCGTATGTTTTTACGCCCTAATTTAACTGCATCCACGCGTGCGGCACCAGTGTATAGCATCAGTGTTACAGCGGTATGTGCGAGCGTACCGGGCTTGTGAACCTCGAAGAACTGAGCCAACTCGTCTTCATCCCAAGTATGAAAGCCAGTTGCGGATTATTCCAACTGAGACGCGACACAAAAAGCAGAGTAAGGACGCCGATCATTTGAACGGCGCCCTCCAAAAATGATAACTTGTGCCCAACTAGGTTCGGTACACGAGGGTGGTTTATTATTTCTTTCCGCGAGAGACTTGCTGTCCCGAAACCACACGACTGCCGGCGTTGCCCCAACCGCTATCACTCTTGATACCATCGATAGCGTTTTTACCACTGACCGACGGTGCGGCAGCTCCAATTCCCGGCGTACTGGAAAGAGTGTCCGCCATATTTTTCGCGGCATCGGAATTACCGTTAGCCATGGCAGGTGCAGTGAACGCGATGAGCGCGGTAGTGGAAAGTACGAAAAGCTTTTTCATTTTTAGCCCCCATTTGTTTCGATATAGGGCTTACGTTTGACGTCGTTCAACGGATCAAATTTGACAATTAATATATTCGAAACAAGCTGTTTCTAAAAAATCCACAACGCACGCAACCGCGATGCAAAATGCCAGGCACCCAGAACATGAAAAAGAGCAGATTGCCCGAAATTCCAGCAGCCGCAGTTGAATTCGCAAAGTAGGCAAGTGTTGCGTCTCGGGAAGGGATGGAAATAGCCTCACCCCCGCAAACAATAGAAATTGGGCGCTGGTGTTGCACGGAACGCCACTTGGATGACAGCTTAACAACGCTCGTATAGACGGTAAATGACGGCTTTGTCCGCAAAGCAGACTTTGAGCGAGTTTCCCCAAATGACCGATATGCGGACAAAGCGGCCTTTGGTTCTCCGAACAAATCGGACATTTTTGGTTTTAGACTAGGCGGTTGTGTAAAGTGACAGGATTACTTGTCTTCTCTTCCGTAAGCACAATATCTCAATTGGCACCCTCATTGGATGCTGAGGAGGCCGCTACCAATCGAATTTCCATCATATCTTTAGGTCTAGGCGCGGCTTCCAAAAAGGGCGGAAGAGTTCAATCTTGGGGCATCGGTTCATCACGACTTTAAGGCCCGCCGCTTCGGCGAGTTGCGCTGCTTGGTCGTCGTACACACCGATTTGACCCCAAAGAACTTTTGCCCCGATTGCGATAGCCTTCTCGGCAAAGGCATAAAACTCCTCCTTCGGGCGAAAAACGTCTACCATATCAACATGTTTGTCGATCTCTTCCAGCGAGTGGTAGACCTTGAGCCCTCTAATTTCCGAAATTTTCGGGTTAGGATTCACCGGTAGAATATCATAGCCGATTTCACTCAGCTGTCGCAGAACGCCATAGCTGAATTTCGTTTTGTCCGCGCTAGCGCCCACCATTGCAATGGTTTTAACCGACTGCAGGATGTCGGCGAGGTATTTGGGGTCGTAATCGTAGATGCGGTCGATATCTGCTTCGGGCATCGGTTAACCTTCCTTCGGCGTCGCAATGTCAGCCTTGAGTTCGTGGGGTTTGAGAGGGTCGAGAAACGGATTGCGGTACAGCTTGTCATGGCTCTCGACCCCGATCTCAAGCGTGATGTCGGATGTCGGACGTGCCACGCAAAGGATCACATAGCCGTTCGCGATTTGCCGATTATTCAGCGCAACCTGTCGGCGTTGATCGATCGCGCCAGTCTGTAGTTTTGCCGCGCAGGTAATGCAGCCGCCATACTTGCACCCAAAGGGCAAGTCGACGCCCTGTTCTCTCAGCGTTTCCAGAAGTGGACGCCGCGCATCCACACAGTATTGCGCGCCATCTCTGTTCGCGATCGTCACGGTATACATAGTCATAGCCAGATGTCGCTTGTGCAATCACCGCCCGGATACCGGCTCTCGTGACAGCGCGATGGACCATTCGGTTCTTTGCCAAAGTCCACAATGAAATCCTCGTTGATCTTCATACCACCGTTTTCAGGGTCGCAATCGATCATCACCATAACCCCGCCCTTTTCGCGGATCTCGGGATAGAACTGGTTATCCCAAGTCGAGAACAGCGAGGTCGTGACATAAAGCCTTCGTCCGTCGAGAGAGAGCTGGAACATCTGTGGACCACCCGCGACCTCGACATCGTTAACGATCGGAGCTTTACCCAAAAGGCCCCCCATAAACACTTGGCCGGTCAGCTTGGGATTATGCGGGTCGGTGATGTCATACTGGCGCATATCTCCATGTAGCCAATTGTTCAGGTACAAGTATTTGTCGTCCATCGAGATCAGGATCGCCGACATAACCCCCGGCAACGGGATCGGCCATTCGGGGTGCATCTCGTTTTCCACGTCGATGATCTTTTCCCACCGCCACTTTTTAGCATCGTCTTGCCACCAATGGATCACATTGGTCGAAAGAGCTGCGCCACAGAACCCATGCGTGCTGTCGGGGTCATGGTGGAACTTGACTTCCAGTGGCAACAGCCCGTCTTCACCCAAATAGAAGCTTTCGACCGGTTCGCGCTTTTCGAAATCCCAAAAATGCAGCTCGCGCCCATATTTCAGATGGCCCACTTCTTCCAGATCGAAGCCCGGCATGAAGGTATTGGGCGCAGCCCATTCGGAACTGACCATCACGTTGTGGCGTGGTTGGTACCAGAAGTCATAGCCGAACTTGATATCGCCCATCGAGGTTTCCCAGCGACCGACGATGTTGAACTCTTTGTCGAGATGCAGATAGCCTCCAGGAGCCTCACCCTTGGCATTTCCAAGGAAGGAAATGATGATTTCCGAGCCCAAACAATGCACCGTATGCGGGCCCGATAAACCTGCCTTGGCCTTGATTTCAGCACCGTCGATGACCTTATGCAACCGCGGCGCACGCGGGTCAGTGGCTGTATCAACGATGTGAAGGTTGTTAGAGCGTACGCCCGGCAGGATCAGGTATTTGCGGGACATCGAGCCGTCGTAGTGACAGGACGAACAGGCGTTCCACCCCATGTGGTGAAGCTCGTCCCCAATCCCCGGCATTTCCAGCCTATGGATTACTTGAGAATAGGTCGAGCTGTCAGGGTCGACATCCACTGTAGCAAGGTAATCAGGTTTCTGGATCCCTGTCCCGGTGTAGATGGCGATCGTGTAGAGTAGCTTTTCTCGGGGGGCTTTGATGGCTTCTTGCGGACTCTTGAAGCCCGGTCCACAGCATTGTCCATCCATCGTATGCTCCTCCCTTGATTCCCTAAATTGTATCGTATATCGAAAACTTGATTATCATAAAGTGAGAAAAATGCATCTCGAACGATTAGCGCTGATTTTGGAAATCGTGGGTCAAAAAGGACGTGCGTCCGTAGCAGATATCTGTGCCCAGTCCGATATACCTAAACCGACGGCCTACAGGCTGGTTCAAGACCTTGTTTTGTCCGGCCTTCTTGAATCACCAACCCGCGGTGAGTTCGCGATTGGGATTAGGCTAAAGCGTATCACGTTGAGCGATCACTCTGACCCCGCTCTTTTGCAAGTGATTGCGCCTGCCCTCTCTGGCGCCGCGAACGACTATGGCGCTGCGTTTTTCTTGTCTCGGCTACGGGGCCATTGGGTTGAGATTATTCATGTGGAGACGCCGCAGACGGGCGTGTCTTTTCTTCATCCAGGTATGGGCAAACGACCAATGCACGCGTGCTCTTGCGCCAAGGCAATCGCCGCCGTGTCGCCTGAGCTGCTGTCTCAAGACCGATTGGATGGGCAGCTTAAGCGGTACACAGATCGCACGATCACAGACCCTAAGGATCTGGCCGCGGAACTCGATGTCATTCGAGCCAAAGGGTATGCCATGTGTGTTGAAGAACTCGAGCGCGGGATCAGTTCTGTCGCAACAACGCTGACTAAGACAGGTGTTGGTGCGACGCTTTCAATCGGCGCTACGGCGTCTCTTCGGGTGTTTACACCTTCGAAGCGAGAAAAGATTGGCCATGCACTTACCACAATGTCAAACGAACTTGCACGCGCGCTAGGATGGGGTGAAGCAGATAAAGAAAGGATACCCGCTTAGGTTCATGGGTATCGCAGTGCTGTAGGTTAACGCTATCCAGCAGGACAGGTGTGTTTTGCGACCTTCGCCGCTTTTTGGTCAATGAGGGAGACAAATATGGACGATGCAATGTTTGGTGGGTTCTTCGTGATCAACGTAAAACCTGAGTATCGGCAGCCCTTTTTGGACGCCAGCATCTTCCAAGCGCAAAATGTTGTCAGTGAAGAACCCGAAGTTTTCCAGTTTCATATTATGGTGGATGAGACAAACCCAAATCGTTTCTATTTCTACGAAGTGTTCAGAAACGAAGCCGCGGTCCAGGATCATTGGGAATCTGAAACCTTCAATAACTGGTTGAACACTGTCCGAAAGATGCTGGATGGTGAGATCGAACTTGTTGCCAGGATGCGCTCGCTTTTTCCGACGCCAAAAGGTTTCGAGGCGCAAAAAGCAAGCCTGCTACTATGGTAAAATTGACCGACGTTTAAGATTTTCGTCCGTGCGAGAACATTACGGGTTTTGGTGCTGGTCCGCTTTGGACTCAGAGCAACCGTTCGCTGCACTAGGCGTGAACGACTTCTACGTGGACAAAGCTGCCGATAAGTCAGTTTGTCGGGATGTGTGACAACGGCCCAATGCAGCCGTTCGACCTTAATCACCGTCGCCGCGATGCGGCCCGTCAAAGGAGATATTCGCTGTACGGGCGAAGATGGAAGACAGACGCAGGTCCGAAGAGCGGACGAAGCTGACATTCTGGCTCACCCTGTGTATCCTGACGGCATCGATTAGGGAAGCTTCAATATGACCAATCCCAACGAAGTCGCGCACCATTACCATTCCGGTCACTTGCTCAAACGGATTTCCGATGGTTGCGCAGCACTGGACCTGACCCCGCCAATTTCCCACGACGCTTTGGCGCCGGTTGACGAGTTTCACATTGGCGGGCGTCTCGCGACCGAACCTTTTGTGAAAGCTCTCGGCCTTTCACCTGAAAGCCGAGTTGTCGATTTTGGCTGTGGGCTCGGGGGTCCGGCACGCTATGTGGCGGCGGCCACCGGGGCGTATGTGACCGGTGTCGATTTAACCGCCGAGTTTGTGGAAACCGGTCGCGCTCTTACAGAATGGACGGGCTTGTCACACCGAGTTCAACTCATCGAAGGCAGCGTGTTGGAATTGCCGCTGGACACTGGCTCCATGGACGCCGCTTACATGATCCACGTCGGCATGAACATCTCAGACAAAGTCGGCATCGCCCGTGAGGCGAAGCGAGTGCTCAGGCCAGGCGGAATTTTTGCGATTTACGATGTTATGCAAGTCGGAGAGGGGCAAATGGACTATCCCGCACCCTGGGCGTCATCTGCAGATCAAAGCGCACTGACTTCTCCGGAGACATATGAAGCTGCTTTGAAATCTGTCGGTTTCGAGGTGAGTGAGCGGATCGACCGCACTGCATTCGCCAAACAGTTCTTTGCAGATTTGGCAACTGCACAAAGCCGTTCAGATGGCCCTCCACCTTTGGGTCTTCATCTTATAATGGGCGATGACACCGCGCTTAAGGTGCAACATATGGTCAGGAATATCGAACGTGGTTTGATTGCCCCAATTGAAATCCACGCGCGCCTTCCAGTTTAGCTGCTTTGACTAACAGGTCAGGTTTGGCCTTTCTTAAGTGGGGTGGCGGTTTGTGGTAATCTTCCATAAGCAAATCGGGGAATGCTCATGGCTGAAACAGCTCTGATTACGGGTGCCTCAAGTGGAATAGGCCGGGCAACGGCCATCGACCTGGCTTCGAAAGGGTGGAACATACTCGCGCATGGACGCCGCGAGCAAGCGCTGCAAGAAACAATTGCCATGGTTGAGGCCGCAGGTGGCACGGGCGAATGGTTTGCTGCAGAAATGGGCGACATGACTTCTGTGGCCGCTCTCGCAGACTGGGCGCTGCAAAGCGAGCGGTTGGACGCGATGGTTCACTGCGCCGCCAAGTTCACCTACGGCGCTGTTTCGATTGACCGCTTTTTAGATTGGGACACATCCATCGACCAAGTGCTGCGGTCAACCATCAGACTGACCGCGCATGTCTTGCCTGCGATCCGTGAAACAGAGGGAGCATTTGTCTATATCTGCGGGCCTACATCCTGGCTGGGCTGGAAAAATCACGCCATTCATTGTGCCCTGCGGCATGCGCAGGCTGGTTTCGCCAAGGCTCTGTTCGAAGATGTCCGCGAAGACGGTGTTCGGGTCACCCTTGTGCACCCGGGGTTTGTCAACACTCCAGACGTGTCCGACGCAGGCAAAGACCGCTCCAAAATGATTCAGCTTGAAGAAATTTCAACGCTAATCTCGACTGCTGTAATGCTGCCCAACAACGCCTGCGTCACGGAACTCACAGTGCGCCCCCAAAGGACGCCATATCTATGACAGGCTCTATCTGGTTGGTCGTTCAGAAAGTGCTGACCCACGCGCACAGCAACATCCGCCAGGGCGCGAGGCCGATAGCAGGTGGTCTGCTTTACAACTCCACCAGGTCGTAGTGTTTGATTGACCGAGCTTCGACCAGTTCAGCTTCTGCCGGATCGATGTGGGGGCTTTCATAGTCCTCCCCTACAAACGCCTTTAGAGACTCCAGACTGTCCCAAATGATCACAATGCTGAACTCTCTCGGGGAACCTGATCTTGCGGCGCCCGGCAAGACTTGGACGACGCCCTTTGTCCGTTTCATCAATGGAATGGCAGTTTCGTGAAAGAATTTACTGAACTCTTTCTCCTTACCTGGTCTCACAAGCACCTGAAAATCCGCATTATCATGTATGCATCCTCCAACAACGGCGATGCCTGGATACTTGTCTGCCTAAATCGGGCGCATCGTAGCACCATTTATTTTGCGCGTCCGGAAGGGCTCGGAGCGGTAACCAAGCCCTTTCAAATGATGGGCTGGTAAGACGAGATAGCACCGTCAAAGTCGTTGAGTGGTGGCCCTAGTATTGATCAAAGTTGCCATGCCCCCATCGACGAAGCGAACATGTTGGAACCCCATTGAGGTCAGGACGTTTGCTGCGGCAGCGCCACGATAGCTAGGAGCGCGGCCGGGCACAGCTACAACATTTGGGTTCACACCGGTGGCGTCCATTTCCGCGGTGTCCCTTACATCGACCAAGAGTACTTTTTGGTCATTCTCCAATGTTGCGAGTGCTTCGGCAGCGGAGATGCCTTCAGCAGCCGAAATTTCCTCTTCTTCCATTTGAGCAAATGTGCGCGCCATGTCGACCTCCAGTCGTCTGTGCCAGAGCACGTTTCAGACGTTCACGGGTTTAATCAAGGTTGCCAGATAGGCCCGTGTTTCACCATCCCAATCAGCAGGATTTTCGTCATGAGCAACTTGCGCATGAAGTTCCATAAGTTTCCAAACTTCATCCTTGGTCTCGGCGACCACGCTTGCGGGACAGGCCGCCATCCCTTCACAATCCCGACAAGCATATGAAAACGCGTTCGCCATCTAGTTTCTCCCCTTTGTTTGAACCAAGGATAGCAGATTGGGTATTATTCACCGAATCCGGCAGTTAGATAGACTGTTTGTGAGACGTGGTCATCGCTGTGAAAGTCGCCTTTGGGGCTCTCCTGGCACCTTCGGCGCGATCTGCGCCAAGGGCCAGTTTGGTACAATGCCACCAGTCACTGCATTGCTTTGTTGATGCCCCGAGGTCGCATCGCCCGCTTTCAAAAGATGACAATGCCTTAACGTTGTCTTAACGTCGTTTTATGAAAGCTCGCCTTGCCGTGATCTTGATGGCTGACCTGGTCGGCTATACGTCCGCAATGGAGGCGGATCAGTCGCTCGCAATCGAGTTGGTCCGCGAACTTCGTGATAAACTTCTAGAACCTGAGGCCGTCCGAAGAGGCGGCGAGATACTGAAGCGTATGGGCGATGGATGGATAATTGCCTTTCCGTCGATATCAGCGGCAATCGAAACCGCTCAATTTGTGCAAATTGCGTTGGTCGACCATGAAAAAATCAGGCTGAGGATGGCTGCTCATCTCGGGGAGATCATTCAAGACGAGACCGACATTTATGGTACCGGCATCAACATCACTGCGCGCTTGCAGACTGAGGCGCCACCCGGTGGTGTGATGATCTCCGAAGACCTCAAGCGGCAGTTGGACGAAAAGCTTTCAGCGGGTTTCAGCGATGCGGGTACGTACGACTTAAAGAATCTTGCTAATCCTGTGAATGGGTTTCAATGGCGGCCCGCAACGCAGCGAGAGAAAGAACACACCGAATTGCCTTCTATTGCAGTGGAGCCGGTCACAAGTGCCCCCGAATCAAGAGAAACGCTCGAGGTTTGCGCTGATCTGCAGGAGCAACTGGTTTACAGTCTTTCGCGCCGCACTGGTGTGCGTGTAATCGCAACAGATTCAGTGTCTGAGACTAATGCAACGTATAGCCTGAGATGCCGATTGCGTTGCCGAGAAACCGAAGCAAGGATCTCGGCCAGCCTTACCCGGTTGGGAGATGGACAGGTAACCTGGTCGCGCTTCTTAAACGGAGATTCAGAGGATTTGTTTGAATTAAGCGACCGGGCTGCAGAACAGCTGTCAGACGATTTACGTCTGCAGATCAATGCGTTTGACGGTGACCGACTTAATGATATTCCAGACGATCAATTGAGCCCAAGTGAGTTGAGATCTCGAGCGGCAATGCTGTTTTACCGTGCCACCGTCGAGGACTATAATCATGCGGGTAAGTTGCTGGAGCGAGCGCTTCGACTTGATCCCGAGAATGGCTCCGGGCTTGCGATGTGGTGCGAAGCCAAACTGTACCCCTTGGAGGCATGCTATCGCGAGGCTGATCCTGATTTACGCACGCGGATCATCGAGTCTGCGAATAAAGCCGTTCAGACTGCGCCGCGTTCCGACTATTGCTGGTACACGCGGGCCCAGGTGCGCGCGCGCCTCGCGGTTGATCTGAATGGTGCAAGGAAGGACATCGATAGAATTTTCCGGCTGAATCCCAGCTATGTTTTGGGCATGGAGGCGAGCGGTTATACCGAAATTATTGCCGGCAACTGGGAAGCTGCTCGGAAGAGTTTGGTCGAGGCTGTGGATCGTTCCACCGAAGATCCGTTTCTGCCATACCGGCTTTATCCCCTTTCGATTGCACACATGATGGCAGGTGATCAGCAACTCGCGCTTGAAGCAATTTCGGACGCGAATGAAATGCGTCCCTACTGTCGACACTTCTGGTTGGTGAAGGCGTGGATACTCAGAAAGTCGCGAATGCACTCCAAAGCGGAGGCTGCTGCAGAACGCGCGGAAACGCTGTCAGAAAAAGCGGATATCCTTGCCCAAAACCTTCATCTGCCTGACCCCATCAGAGAGGATATAGGGTTGCCAGGTGATCCGATCCAAGCATAGAGGCCTAGATGGGTTACGAGATCGTGGGCTGATAGCCGAACGGCAGACATCTACCCCGATCCAACCTAAAGCGTGTTACCTACATTCACCGCGGGAGATGAGTTGCGTCATTTCTCAGGGCCGCTTTGGGCTCGTTCCTGACCTCGGATGCGAAACGGTATTTGCCAAATTTGGAAGGCTTGGACTGGTATCGGCCCAATCCGGACCTTCGCTGAGTATTCAAGATGCCGCGGCCGCAGCCCGCAAAGCCGTCATTCGCTGCAGGCGCATGATCGAGTCGCTGTCAAAGGTCTAGATCGCGGACAAAGCTGCCGTTCGGAGAGCGTGCGTAATCACCAAAGGTTTGGAAAAAATCAGCGGCGAACGGCTGAAATGATGACAGACGGGGCCGGAACAAGAAAACCGCCATTGTGCATGGTGCCTAGAGTGCGAGTACGTTCTGCCAAATCAGAGCGAATTGAACCTCGCTTCATAGCTGGCTGCGATCCCAACAGTGATGCCGCGCGAACGGCACCTTGGTCAAATGCATCAAACAAATCTTCAGGTTGCTGTACATACAATTCAGACGGCACATCGAACAATTGAACCTCTGCAAATCCCGCATTGGTGACCATAGGTTCAGCAGAAGAACGGTTGGCAAGCATATGAGCATCTGGTCCAAAAGGTAGTGTTACAGAGGGGTCGCCCAGTCGTCCAACCGCATCGAACAACCAACCGAATGCACCATCTGATCCTTTCCCTTTCCAGATTGAAAACGCGATACGCCCTTCTGGTCTCAATACCCTTGCCGCTTCCGCCAAGCCGCGTTCAGGATCGGGGAAGTGCGGTACACCAAAACCAATAGTGACAGCGTCAAAGCTGTTATCGGCAAAGTCCATCGACATCGCATCCCCTCGAATGAAGGAAGCGCCTGGCACAGCAGTCTGAGCAAGGGATATCATGGCCGCAGAAAAGTCGAGCCCAGTTACAGAAGCGCCTCTTGCCGAAAGCTCTGCAGCGACAACACCATGCCCAGTGCATAGATCAAGAACTGTTAGCTTTGGTCCAGCCGACACCGCGTCCGAAAGCCTCTCCGCAACAAGGAGCGTAGCTCGGTTGAACCCATCTGCGTAACCTTTAGCGATAGCTGGATTGGCCCAGCCTTCGCGCTCCATCTTTTCAAAATCATCAAGGTTGGTCATGCATCCCCCAAATCAAGTCAGCGTAGCATCAACAATTTTCTGAAGCCAATAGAGCCCTCTTCGCACCAGATGACAGCCTCCCGACAGCCTCGCCACAGCGTCCGCAGTGGGCTCCGAGCGGAAGATGAACCGGAAAATTCGAATGTCTGCTTGGGAGTGGCGAGCGGACGATCCCACCCGCCAAAAGTGTTAAAGATCGATACGTTCGGCAATACTCAGGGCGTCTTCAAGCTCGACGCAGAGATAACGGATTGTACTGTCCACCTTGCTGTGACCGAGCAGAAGTTGAACGGCACGTAAGTTTCCAGTCTTTCTGCATATCAAAGCAGCTTTGGTCCGCCTAAGCGAATGCGTGCCGTAGCTGGACGGATCGAGACCAATCGATAACACCCAATCCCGGACAAGCCTAGCGTATTGCCGGGTCGAAAGATGTGGCCAAACACGCAAACGACTTGGAAGCAGATACTGTTGTCCACGCATGTCCGCCGAAGAGACCCATTGTGAACCGACTTCACGTGTATTCTCCGTCACTTCAAATTGCACTGGCTTCGCAGTTTTGCTTTGAACAACGGATACCCGATCGTGAACAGAATTGCCGACGGCGAGATCGTTAACTCTCAGGCAGACGAGATCGCACCCGTGCAACTTGCTATCGATGGCAAGATTGAACAATGCTAGGTCTCTCAGCTTGTTTGCAAGTTCGAGCCGAGCGCGAATGGCCCAGACTCGATTTGGCTGCAATGGCCGCTTTTGTCCAACTAGTCTGCCTTTGTTCCAGGGCGACGACGCGTTGTGACAATGGGAAGTAGAGATTTGGACTTCTTAGATCTCCGTCCATTCCCTTCCATCCCAAACATCGACACCATTCCGACAGTTGCAGTCTAATTGCCCCTCGCGTGTCTTCGGCACAGTAAAGTTCTCAGGTTTTCTCAGGCGGTTCAAAGCCGGGTTGCATGTCAAGGATTTCGGAGGCAAGTTGCCCAATCACTTCGAGAAGTTCGCCGTATCCCCTCATTGAAAGGTCGATGTTCATTGTGGCGTCGGAGTCAGCAACACCCATCCTAGCCAATATCTTGAGTGCTTTGTCGTAGGTGTCGGGCGATGTAGGAACGTCGAAGATTGGCCCAGAAACACTTTCCCGGTTCGCGCTGGCGCGTTGTTCAGTCATTGCTGTTTCTACCTAGTAGCGGAAAATTGGTTTACAATTTTGCATACCCTGTATTAAAAATATGTACATTGTTTAGATAAAACAATACTTTGTACTTAATAATGCATACGAGGTTACAATATTGACTCCCGAGCAGCTTAGAATGGCGCGTAGTGCGCTAAGGTTAGGAACTCGCGAACTAGCTGAAATGGCAGGGGTTTCCTTCACCACTATCAATCGCTTCGAGACGGAAAAAGGAGGTCTACAGCATTCAAATGCAGAGACGATTCGAAAGTCTCTTGAAGCCCTAGGCATCCAGTTCCTTGACGAAGGAGACACGGCCGATGGAGTCGGGGTAGTGCTTTCAAAGAAAGGTTCGGAATGAAGCTATCAAGCGCCCTCACCCGAACTGCAGTACTTTGTGCCTTTTTGCTGCCAAGCGCAACGGTGGCTTCACCTGATTGGACTTGCATAGAGCCAGCGCTGAGAGACGAGCTGGAGCTTAAGTTCAAGTTTCAGGACGACTTTGCCAAATTGGTATCCACCGAGCGTCCCGAGTTTGGTGAGCTTGCCCAACTAGTGGCAAAAGCTACGAAAATAAACTTCACAATGCGGCTTTCCCGAATAGCCTGGCTTTGGGAATATGATCCAAGCCGCTTAGCTTCACCCAATGACTTTTGGGTGCTCGATTGGCGCGACGACGATATGTCTCAATGGCTCGAAGCCGACCCGGCAAACGCTGTTTCTCAGACGCAAGTTGAGGCTCTGCAAGGCTCAATAAATGAACATCCCAACTTGCCCGATTTCCGAGTTTACGTTTCGGACAATAGGGTCATCAGCCCATATCTGGAATTATACACTTCATTTGGAGAAGACACTCAAGTCGCTCGCGAAATTGTAGCGAGTTGCTACTGACGCCAAACCCGTAATGCAAGAATGAGCCATTGGTGGGTAACGGCGGCCTGCGCTTCGGGAGACTGGCGAACTGAGACTTAGAAAACTCAAGGAGATTGGGTTACGGGCGAGGGGCTGGACCCAGAGTTCCCTTTATTAAGATTTAGTTAAGCTCATAACGCACAGACGCTGATACCTTGTACTATAGACGACCAAGAGCCACCTACTCAGACAACTAATTCGGTAATTTGAGAGGCAATCGAGATGAACAAAGTACTGTTAACCTGTGCACTTGGCATTTCACTGCTCGTGGCTGCATGTGGAGCACCGACGACGCCCACTCAGGCACAGGTACAGCATGACGCACGCTGCGCTGCAGGTATCTTGGGTGGTGCTGCCCTTGGGGGAGTGGTTGGAAACCGGTTCGGTGGCGGAACAGGCAAGGCTCTGGCGACCGCAGCGGGTGCAGGCGTTGGTATGTATGCAGGGCAATCAGCCTGCAACTAACAAACTTTGGTCGAAGACTCTGAGCTCCACTTAATATCTAACCTGTGTAACCCGCATCACTGACCGCCCACTCAGAATCGGACACACTGCCTGCATTAACGAGTAAGCGTTGGTGTATTTGAGAACGCTAGGATTTGGTAATTCATTTGGTGGGGCGCGCTTGTGGTGGGTGCGCCCCTTTTCTTACCTCGATTTGACCGAGCTTAACGATACCCTTGAGAAGGAAAAACAAACTTCCTGTGCTAAGCAACATAAACGCCAAAGAGGGCTTTCACTGTAACTAGGTAACGCTCTTGATTTGGCAGTCTTCGCCTACGTCAAGCTGACGCCCGGTTTCCGTATAAATGATTGCCGCCAGTGCTTCGCAAACAACAACTGCGCGATCGACCAATCTGTTCCCTCTGGAATCTGGCAACACCGTAGTGAACCCGTCAAAGAGCACTTCGTCACGCTGTTCGGAAATTCCATGCGCTCTGATGGACGCAATTCTCAGCGCTTGTGACATGTCAATGATTTCCAATAAATAGCAGTCCTGCCTTCTAAGAGCCAAGCGCTCGGCTGCTTCAGCTTGTGCAACAACACTCAGATAATCACCTTTGAGAGCATAAACATAAGCCCAGAGTGCCCTGAATATCGGTTCATTAATTAGCTGAGAATTCTCCCGTAAGTGGCTTTCAATTGTTTTTTGGTGATCTTCACCAAGATTGCGAACCTCATTGAGAAAGAACGTCTCGAAAATCTCGACCACCATGTCTCTATTCGCGCTTCCCACCCACGTGCTGCAACTATCTGATGACTGTGCGGTTGAGGCCGAAAACGTCAGGAATACAGTAGCTATCGATTTCCATCTATGAGCACTCAATTGATTTTTCCTAAATAAATTCGGTCGCTTTCTGGTGCGTAGATAGCATTGCCACAGGGGCCTGCAATGCGCCTCACCCTCGATTCTGCAATTGACACCGTCAACCGATAACAGACTAGGCGCGCGTATTGCGCAGAAAACCCTGTTTCGACGCCAACCCCTGCAAAAACCGCTAAACCTGCTAAACGGTGCCGTTTGAACGGTTCTGTCCGGCCAGGAATTAGCGTGCTCGACATTCAATCATCAGCGCTTGGATTGATTGCTTTAGCTCCTTAGCGTCACGCCCAACAAGCTTATAGGCGCTTGTGAACGGCCCTACACTCAGTCCGGCGGGACAATACTCAGTCGTCCCTAGTGAATGAAAGTCACTGGTGTCGTACGACTGAGAAAGGTTTTCGCTGGCCGCAATCGCAGCCGCCTGTCCGCGCCCATACTTCGTCCTGGCAGCCTGAAGGTGTGCTTCAGCGTCTTTCTTAATTTCTTCCGTCTGAGTTTCCCACTCGCCAACCGGCTTCCAGTTCACAAAAATTGACCACGTATCGCCATCGGATTTGCTGATGTCGCCAATTTCCGCTTCGTGATGGCGAAGGTCTATGTATGTGCTGAATTCCTGTAGTGTTGAACCGTTTTCACATGCTTTGGTATCTTTGCGGTACATTCTGATTTCGCATTGCTCCACAGAGACCTCGAATTGGTCGAACCTCGATCCCGCTTAGCTCAACTCAAGTGCGTTAGCCACTTTTGCGTCGGCGTCCTGCACCCAAACCGGTTGCACGTAGTGACGCAAAGCAAACGAAAAAATCGCAAGAAACAAGAGCGCGAGCCACACCTCGCCCTTTCCAATCTGACCCAAGAACCGCCTCCGCTTATACTGGAATTATTCTTGCACCCACAGGTTGAGCGTATCAACCCGATTGCGAATAACCGCCAGAAGGCAGGCCTTTCCTCAATTTCTTTGAAGCGGTCCAGAGCGGGGTGCTTCCAGATTAGATGACACCCAATTGAAAGCCCCACACCGGACGCAATCGGTGCAGGGCCAGTGCACTAACGAGTAAGGCTAAATGCAGTCGCTCGCGACAAGTCAACTATGGTGTTCCCGTAAGTCGTCATTAGCACTCGCAATATTTGATTATGTTGGTTCAGTTCTTCAGTCGTAGGGCTAAGCGCGCCACTCTCCATCAGTTCTTGCATGTCGCGCAAATCTTGCGGGTCTTGGTACTCGTTGAGAAAATCAGATGTCCATTCCGCATTTGGTGTATGATCCGACGAGTCTGCCCATTCTTCAAATTCGAGATCCAAATCATTGGCATCCAAGTTCGAACTCAAATCATTGGTGTTAATCGCATAATTCTGTGATCTTGCTTCAAGCACATATGAATTTTCCATGTCAAATGTGACGTCACTAAAGTCAAACATTGCCGCACTCCATGAACTTTAAGAACTCGGGAAGTGTTATAGATGAAGTCGCGTTATGGTTTGAAAAAGCCAAAGTTAATTTTGCTTAATGTGCGTTAATCCTTTGTAGCGCAATTGTATGCTATCCAGTCCGACGGGTCTTACAACATTGAGCGGAACCGTATCGAGGCCAAAACAGCCGCCTATCAGAATCACGCACTTTCAGGTATGCACGTCGTATTGATTAAAGCTTTGAGGTGTTTCCATGACCACTGTGCGCACCCCGACTGAATACCGCGCCGCCTTGCGAGAGATTGAGTATCTATGGGGATCGGAACCAGATACCGAGGAAGGCAAGCAGCTTGCGGAGTACTTGTCAGCGGTAGAGCAATACGAGCGGCTGAACACCACAGAACCAGTGTTGCAGAGATTGTGACGCTCAGACGCGAAATGGTGGCGTGTGGGCGAGAGAAAGGGCTCAAGCGATAGAAGCGGTGCAGTGGTGCAACAGGTCAAGCTTCAAGTACCGTTCATGCCCTCAACCATAAGTAATATGCATAGATAGTTGAGCGGATTGACGCCTTGAACAAGGCAGGCTTCCGCCACGTAAATCATGACGTTCTTTTCGGTCATCGACGGTTGCCCTAAGTCCAATGTGAGAGTTGCTTGGGGGCAAAACATGAAACTAAGTGCGATTGAAGTCGTCTGCATACTATTGGCGAGTGCAGCGGCAGTAGCGGGTTTTTTAGGAGCGGCAAACGCCCTGATTACAGCTATCTGAGCAGATGCCCCGATGCTGTGTAGCTAATATATTGAACAGGATGCGGTATCCAACCTTGTTAGGAGTGGAAGAAGAGTTGACGCTTATCCAGATTGTGGCGTTTTCTCGGTCAGTCATTTGTGTGCACTTTAAGCGTGAATAGGCGCTGATATCATTGGATAATCCGGCTTAACTCCCCCCCTACGGATTTTACAGGCCGGGTGCTGGTGTCCATGTTGTGGGGCATGACTGTTGCAGACCTGACTATCCTAGAGCTCTATTGCGTGATTGCTGCGTCTGGGTTGCTATTTACCTCTATTTGCTGGGCGTTATGGGGTGTGGCAACAGATACCGATAGACAGCTTTCTCCGCTTGGCTGAGGCGCTCTTGGTCTCGCCTCTTTGGGCGGTGTAATGGGCCCCTCGCTATACGGAGCCTATATCCTTTATTCCGCGTTTATTGAGGCCCAGTTATGTTCGTCATCAGGGCGCGGATAATCATCTGTTTTACCTTGTCGGGGGCCTTTTGAACCGCTCCTTGAAGATTGGCAGGCACACCCGCCCGCATCAGCATTTCGGCAATGACAGGGCCAACCTTGGTCTCTTTACATGCCGACATATGCCGCAGAGCCGCCTTTCCGAGCAATCAGCGCAGCAGCTACGCCACCACCGGCCCCGGTCAGGTCACCTGTAGGGGCAAATCCTGCATCACCACCAGCGCCGCCAACTATGCCCTGCTCAATCAACTGGCGCGCAGTCGTGGAATTTCCTGTAAGCGCCCTTTGTGTGTCTGCAAAGGTGCGTTCGTTAGCAATCTGGTTGCAAACGTATTTGCTCCCTCAGGCCCCAGAGCGTCTTGCTGGCGTCGTGGGCCGCAACCGCGCCGGGTGTGTCTCTGCAGTTCTGTAGGGCGTCGATCTTGCCGCTGGCATAGCCCTGCGCGACTTCGTCGGGGTGGGCTACAGCGGCTTTATCTGCGCCGCGGGCATAATCTACTGATACGTGGGGCTTTGCGTCCTTAGCACCGAGGTTGACGGCATTCATGAGCCGATGCCGGAGTATGAACTACTGGAGTTGCTGTTGTTCAACGCAATCCCAAGGATCGACGTAAAGCCATTAGCAAAGCATCTTCTGGCCGAGTTTGGTGACCTGAATGGGGTCATTGCAGCCTCAAAGCACCGAATTCTCAAGGTAGATGGTGCTAACGACTAGGTTTTCTATCATCTGCGCGTTGTTGAAGCCTTCGGTCATAGAATGCGCAGGCACAGATAATGAGGCGGGATGTTGTGTCGTCATGGGAGGATTTGGTGACCTATTATCGTACCGCAATGGCACACCGCGAAGTTGAACGATACCGGGTTGGGGAGCTTTTAAAGGGTTGGCGACGAGACTAACGGCAGTTGTGCGGACAAAGCAGACATCATAGGGCATGTCGTTTTACAGGATGGACCCGCTACTTCTGAATAAATGAGTCACCTAGCCACTCGACGGACGCCTGTTGGTGAGTTTTCCTCAAAGTTCACCATTAATCACCCCAGATGGGATTAATCATCTGGGCGTAATTCGTTGCCAAGAGTGCCGCGTCGGACCTGTCCATCTTTACGGTTTGTAGCTCGGTCATGTCGATGACCTCCTCTCCGGAAAAGAGTTTCATGACGTCCACGGAAAATGTCAGCGGTCTGTTTTCATCCCGTTCAACGGAAGTTGACGCCACAAAGTCGAGATCCCGGCGATTTTCGTTAAAGCCGACATGGTAGACCAATGGCATTACAGCCCCGTCCATTTGGATAGCCCCCTCGACCAGAACAAATTTGTAGCCGATGTTCCAGTTCCAAGCCATGCGGTTATTGGGATCAAGGTCGCCACGTACTTCGATAGACCCGTTTGCGGCTTCATCAATCCCAATGGACATCGAGATCCTTGATATCTGTCGCAAAGGCACTTTCGGTAGTACCACATTGAATTGCGGCGTGCTGCGGTCAAACCTCAACAAATGGTAGCTGTTTTCTACGACATGTACCTTGTCACCGTCAGCCAGTTTGATGTTGGAGATGTAGACACGGAAATCACGAAGGCGGAACATCTCTGTTCCGCCGGGATTGGTGTAAGCGAAGGTGTCGAATTCAATCGGCTCGCCATTTGCTTCGGCTACAAAAATCAGTTTCAGCGGCCTGGGTTTCGTTCGAAAATCAAAGGCAAAAACTATTATGGCTGCTAGGACCAAAGTGGAAACGGCGACGATGCTGAGTCTGTTTAGGCGTTTCATTGTGTCTCTTCCTCAAATGGGCTTGAAAACTTTGGCTCCGTCAGAAATGCCTCATCCGTCAAAGTGTGGAGAAACGCGATAATTGCATCGACTTCTTTGGGCGCGAGGCCGAGGCCGTGTGCAGCAATGGGATCTACGGCGGTATTATCCGCTTCAAGGATCAAAGGGCTAAGTGTATCGCTAAACCGAATGCCGGAATTGTAATGCGTGAGCACTTCGCTAAGGGTCGCGAACCGGCCATCGTGCATGTAAGGCCCTGTAACCGCTATGTTTCGAAGTGTCGGCGTCTTGAACTTTCCCCGGTCCAAGATGTCACCGGTCACCGCCTCAAGTCCGCGGCCCAGGTTCTGTTCGGCATCAAGGCCGTTGTTGATAAAGCCATCCCAGCCATCCGAAAATCCAGCTGTCACGAACTGACTGTGACAGTCGATGCAGTTTCCGCCACGCAAAGAGACCTTAACGTCTGGATGCGCCATGAACAGTTTGCGCCCGTGCTCTTCTTGCGGTGAAAGACGCAGTTCGCCACGCAAATATCGATCGTATTTGGAATTCGCGGAAATCAACATTCGCATAAAGGTTGCCAGCGCGCGGGCGACGTTCTCTTCCGACACCTCGCCGTAGGCTTTCCAGAACATCTCGGGATATTCAGGCGCGCTTTTTAGCTCGCGGACAAGTTCGTCCAGCGGTTGCTGCATTTCATCCTGATTTATCAATGGCTGCAGTGCTTGGTGTTCCAGCGTCGGACTTCGACCGTCCCAGAAAAACCGGCGCGGTCCCCAAAGAAGATTGGCAAGGCTCATGCTGTTGAAGGCAAGCTCCTTTCCGCCATGCCCCAAGGCGACTGGTTGGCCATCCGTAAAGGCGCGCTCCTGTTGATGGCATGTTGCACAAGACATGCTGTTGTCGCCGGATAACATGGGATCATAAAACAACCGCCTGCCAAGCTGAAAAGCTTCTTCTGTCAGAGGGTTATCTTCCGGGATCGAAAAACGGCCAAACACAAATGGTGCTTTGAAATCTGCGATGGCTGTGGGCACAGGAGGAGATCGTGAGATCCAAAACGCAGACAGTAATGCAATAAAGATCGCCAGGCAAAGCCCGGCGATCCCGAGTTCCATTTTGATGTTTCGGCGCTTTTCAGTGGTGGTGAACGAACCCTGCGCCAAAAAGCCCTTCGACATTGTCGACACCTTTTTTGTAGCGCTCACGGAAATTCACCGTGGCTAGCCGTTCGCCGGTGGCAAGGTCGTGGACGGTTATCGTGTGTGCGTTGAGTCCGGCGATAAAGTCCACATCTGTCGGGTCGTTTGCTTTCGCGTCGCCAAGATTGAGAAGATTGTTCTGGATGGCGATCACCTCACGTCCTGACTTTGTGGTGAAAAAGATCATGTGGTGCGCACCTGCATCGGCGACGATGTCTGGTCCTGACGAAACCAGCTTGGGCAGCTTTGAAAGATCATATCGTTTCACCACGCCCGGAAGCGCGTGACTGATAAACAACTCAGTGTCGTTGCCGTAGAATTCGAGTGGCACCGCAGTTCCGTTTTGGACACCGCTGTAGACCACTTCAGCTGGCCCGAAAGTTTTAGCTTCGGCGTCATACGGAATTGACCATGTTTCAAAGCCGAACATGGTATTTACAAGCACTGCCGGTTCGATGTCTTCGTGGATCGACGGTCGGGCAAACAACACTTCGACGGGCGAAGACGGGAAGCCGACTGGCATCTCACCTTGCACCTCAATCGTCTGGACCGGTTCGAGCGCGTTGAGGTCGATGATCGTTACCGTATTGCCAACACCGGTGGCGAGATCTGGGTGAACAGTGGAAGTTACAACCATCCTGTCGTCAAAGGCCGAGATGCCATGTGGATACAGGATGTAAGGCGCGTTTTCCCCAACTTCACTTTTCCGCGCCTCTATCACCTTGATGACCTCATTGGTCTGCGCGTCGAACACGCCAACCGTACCGCCATCGGCTTGGCCAAGGCCGCCCATGAAAGTGACAAACATGTACTCAGTTCCGTTTGACCGGGTCCACATGATGTCTTCGCCCACCATCTGGCCGGCAGTGTCGAGGCACTGAATGCCGGTCACTTCGGGCGCGCCGGTTGAGTCACGCGCCAATCCGATCTCCGCAAGACTACATTTGGGATCTAGACCAGTGGAATAAAGCCGTCCGTTCGGGCTGTAGTAAAGATGGTGAAGCGGATGCTCGAGTTCCGGCTGCTCTACTTCACTGATAATTTTGCCAAAATCTTCGGACTCTGGATCCAACTCGACTATAGCTACGCTGTGGCTTGCGCTGAGCGTCGGTAGTGAGCGCAACAACACCATTGCGCGACTTTCTTCACGGACCTGAGCCTGAGAACTCGCCGTCAACACACCAACAATAAGCGCAGTGTTGCTTGCTGTCAGGGCGGCGAATTTTAACGAAAAATCAAACATAATTCCCCCCTCTGCAAAACATAAGCAGTACGAGCATCATTGCAGATCAGACGGTTCCCGTCGAGAATATCGTATTTGAGCGAGACGCGAGCATGTGTTGGCCATAAAATTGAGGGCAGAGTTCTCAGCGATTCCCGCCGCCCAAATTTCCATTTTTTTGAATAGTCCTTAAAACCATTGGAACCTGATGCCGAAGTTGCGCAACAGGTGTTTGTAACGAAATGGCTATGACCACTTTGGGCTCAGAGCCAACATCCGACTAAACCGGAGTGATGACTTAGAACTCGTCAGCTTCTGACAGTTGGCCTGCCAACCCCCCATTTATAGTGGGCTGAATATGGCGGGCCACATGTGGTATACTGCGCTGGCCTCCCAAATTGGGAGTAGGGGAAGAACCCACCGTCTCACAAATGATTGAGAGTGAAGGTGGTGAGGGGCTGGATGAGGGGGTCTTAGCCAGCCCCTCTCTCTTGAGGGGGTATACGGAGTGGTAGTATTGTTCCGTTGAATTCAATCTACCCTGCTAGTGCCTTGTCCGAAATTGGGGGATTCCCGTAGACCCCTTATTTTCTTATCCCAGACACAATTCAAACACGCTGTACCGATACCAAGCAGGAGCGGCGTGCCTTGATGGAGATTGGCGATTTCTATGAGGGGGTACGCGTTCGGCGCGCCGTACCTTTTGAAACGAAGATAAAACTGTTTGTGCAAACCAGCCATCGACACGAATTTAGTCAAAAAAGCTGGTCCGAAACGTGCAATTTAGCTTAGCCTTACAGGTACGGATACCTGACAACGCATACCATGCCAATTTCGAGGAAGCGGCCCAATGTTTAACAGAACTCTCTGCATGGGGATCACCTTTGCCTTGTTCGCTACGACCGGTCTAAAGCCAACAACCGCGAATGCCAGTGATGCTGGAGACGTTATCGCAGGTGTCGCACTCGGGGTTTTAGGGGCATCCATTGCGCGGCATCACCACCATCATGGGTCGCATTATCAGAAGCACCCAAGTCTTTCACCAGAGGAAAACGCAGTCGGGCTTTGTATGCACCGAACGCATGCCGCAATGACTAATCAGGGCTACTACGCCGTGGATTTCCAACGCACACTCTCGTACACGACAAATGCAGACGGGATTGATTTAATTGATTTGGAAGTCGCGAGATCCAGCGATCGTACCGATGCCCGCTCCTACATAAAAGCTCACTGCGCAATTCAAAACGATGCCGTGGTCAATTTCAGGTACTCAAATTACTGAGTAAAGTTACGGGCAAACATAAGATGCTACGCCTGTTGTTATCCATGGCACTCCTGCTCCCCTCGGCTCTCATGGCCGACAAATTGGCTACAAACGAGCTGAATGCGTTTCGCGGCGGTCAAGGTGTTCCAGCACTAGGTTATAACCCAAAGTTGGAGCAAGCCGCCAAGTCGCATGCCGATGACATGGTGAAGAGGGGGTTCTTTTCGCATACCGGCTCTAACGGGTCAGACGTGGGCGAACGGGTGCGCAAAACAGGCTACAATTGGTGTTTCGTGGCTGAAAACATTGCCAAGGGACAAAACGGTTTGGACGCTGTGATGGCAGTATGGTCGAAATCACCGGGACATCGAGCAAACCTGCTTTCTCGCAAAGCCAAGGAGTTCGCGCTTTATGAAGCGGCGGATCGTACTTGGGTTATGGTTTTAGCCGCACCCTGCAGGTAGATTTGCGCCATTCTCGACGCCGCAAAACGCCACCAGCTTCAATCCTCTGATGACTTCCAATGAAACGCAATAACTTTGGGATCATCCGACAATCCATTTTCATGCCGAACCTCTTCGACATGGGCATCCAGTTGCTCCTCCGTCTATCCCGGCTCCACCCAGGTGTCGTGTACCTTCGGTTCTGCTAAGATGATGAGAGAAAACCGTTGCGACGGTGTTTATGTTTACTGCTAGGCTCTGCGACATTGACTAGCTCTGGACCATCGAAGCGGGACTTTTGCGCCGCCACTACCATTCTTTGGAATCAATAAATCGACGTTGATTGCGACAAACCAATCCGTTGGAAAAATCGCACAGGAGTGACGATTTTTATTGCGATTTGTGGCGATCAAACTTCAAAGCTCACGCCGACTGTAAACGATGCGTTCTCCCATTTGATCGTACTTGCCAAGCAACGCTGCGATATGATGAACTTCATGTAGTTCGAGTGACCAAAACGCGCGTTGAAATACCGTTTCTTACTTTGTGAAGGTGCAACTCAGTTGATCTACCGTTAGCCAAGATGGCAAGGGTGCTGCACTCAGCTGCTGTCCGAAAGTCGCCAGACTTCCTGTTCACCAAATCCTCGGATCGTTCTGACCCCAATATTTTCGAGATCGAATTGGTCCTTCAGGACATGTGCGACTTCGCCCTGAACACTGATTTCCATCGGCTCGGAGAATTCCTGCAACCGTGAAGCGAGGTTTACGGCAGGTCCAAATATGTCGTAAACATACTTCTGAATTCCGACGACCGAGCCCACAACCGAACCCGAAGACAGACCAACTCGGCAATGCCATTGATGCGGATGGCTCAGATTGCGTCGGTTCAGATAGCGCACAAATCGGATGGCTGTGTTGGCGATTGCCTTGGCGTGATCCGGTGTCGGATCAGGCAATCCCGCCACAGTGATATACGCGTCTCCGATCGTTTTGATGCGCTCGCAACCGAATTGCTCACCTATACGATCAAACGCGCTGTATATGTCGTTCAGTTCTGTGACGGTCACGCTGGGGTCCTGTGAGGCGACCATTTCCGTGAAGCCCACAAAATCCAGCATCAGAACAGAGACAGGGTTGTACAGCTGTGGCGTCACCACACCAAAGGTTTTGTATTCTTCATAGACCGAACGAGGCATGATGTTGAGAAGCAGTTTCTCCACCTGCTCTTTTTCGCGTTTGATCTCTCTTGTGTTGCGCTCGACCATCATCGAATAGGAATCGATCATAGATTCCAACTCCTTGATCCGCGTGATGTTCTGACAGACAAGAACCAGGACGTCGTCTTTGGTGGAAGTGAAATCGAGTGCGATGATCAGCGTCCTGCGTTTCTTTTTGAACTTGATCTCCGATGCGTATCGCCCGTTATCCTCAAGGGCAGTCTGCATGGCCTCGGCATCCAGATCAGGAAAAAGCTCCTGCAACTGATTTGGCTCTGCTTCGTTGCTGAACCAGTCGTCAAACGTGTCATTGCGAAAATTGAAACGCAATGATTTACGATCCAGTAGCGCGACCCCTACGCCGATTGCGCGCAGGAGCTGTTCATTAATGGCTTCTATCTTCATGGGTCACCCGACAATCAATGGGCGGCGTTTGGCGAACTCTGCGACAACTGCCTCGACATCCTCGTCGGCCACACCGTGATCAATCAAGGTCGCACGCAGCACCACCTCAAGCTCATCAAAATGAGCGTCGTTGATATCGAGATGTGAGTGCAGCTGTTTTAGCTGTTTGTCCGTATAAGACGCTGGTCCGCCAAGCAGGGAAGCAATGAATTTAGTCTGGTGATCAACCATCCGGGACATATCGACCTCGTCGAAGAATGGCCCGATGTCGTCGTTATCAAGAAGGGTATCGTAGAAGGAGAGGACGATCTTGCTAACCTGCGAGAATCCCCCGTACTTCTCATAGAGCGTGCGTTCAGCCATACCAAAACCCTTTCAAAATAGTACGAATAGGGAAGCGCTCCCATTGTCAAAGACTACAAATTCTACCCAGTCCAATTCAAGTCTGCCGCCGTCGCTGCATTCTGACGCCATTCGGGGCTCTGCCGAAGGGCGCCATGATTCTAAAATCTATGTCAGCGGCGTTCGACGATAATCTCGGCATACTCGGAAGAAATGCACAGTGAATCGTTGGTCGAGATGTCGAACCTTTTGATCAGCGCCATCATGTTATTGCGCAATGATGCCTGACCTTCGGCATCCAACGCTTCGAATGCTTTTTGCATCGGGCCGTAGAACGTGCGGAAATATTCCATGAAATGCTCGGCTGACCGGTAGCGGAACATGAAGTTCTTGCGCCGAAACGATTTTACCGCGCACCGAGTGCCGAAATTCTGATCGATCCAATCCCGGCTTCCCCACATCGCCGGAGAGTTCACGCCCGCAGGTGGCGGCACATGCTTGCCAATCGTTTTAAACAGTTGCCCGATAAAGCTTTCTGGGGTCCAATTGGCCATGCCGATTTTTCCACCCGCCTTAACGACCCGCTGAAGTTCGGCAGCGGATTGTTTTTGATTAGGTGTAAACATTACCCCGAATGTGGACACTACCGCGTCGAATGACTGATCATCAAAGGGCAGGTTCTCGGCGTCTGCGACCTTGTAGTTTACGAACAGACCCTCGGCTTGGGCACGCTTGCCGCTGGCTTCCAGCAGGCTTTCGACATAATCGGTTGAGGTTACGTCGCAAAAGCGTCTGGCAAAGGCCAGTGTTGCGTTGCCGTTGCCCGCTGCCACATCAAGGATCGTTGAGTCGGCGCGCATGTCCATAGCTTCGGCAAGCTCTTCACCGGTTATCTGCAGCGTGACCCCGACCTTGCTGTAATCTCCGGCACCCCACGCTGCGTTCTGTTTGGCTTTGATTGCCGTGTAATCTGCTGTGGGTGCGATGGTTGATTGAATACCCATGATTGATGTCCTCCGGGTGTTGTGCTGACCCTAGATCAGCGGTTTCAAAATAGCCGCATCTTCTGAATGCGTTTGAGTTATGCAGCTTCGAGATCAGGCCAGCTGAAATCGGCGATCGGCCGCTCGGCATTGGCAACATGCTCGAAGATTCTTGAATTGACCCATTCCGGCTGGAAGATTGGCGCCATGTGTCCAAGTTCGGGCAACAATGCGATACGTGCATTGGGCAACGTCTTGGCGATGGCCACGGCGACATTCTGAGCGATCTCAGGGGATTCCAGACCGGTCATCACCAGGGCTGGCATCTCGAGATTGGCCAGATCCTTTAACGTCCAGCTCTCGGCAAACCCGTTGGCAAAATCCGTCATGACTGAGGAAATCAGGCCCGCAAATTTCTTTTTGGCCTTGTCGGGCAGGTTGTCCCAAAAACCGTCTCCGTTCCAGAAATCAAGGAAATGCTGCATTCCTGCGGCCGGATCACCTTCGGCAGCAGCGCCAGATACCAACCCAGACAAAAGCTTGATCTGTTGAAACAAGCGACGTCCTTTGTTGTTCCCATGAGCCAGAAAATGAAATGCGGCCGGTTCATAGACAGTCAGGCTTTTGACCAGATCAGGGCGCATCAGGGCGATTTTGATTGCGATGCCGCCACCGTTCGAGTGACCGACCAAATGAACCGCGCTGCCCAGCTTTTCAATTTCTCTGATTACGGAGACCGCCGAAATTGCCGCCCCCTTTTGGCTGTGATCGCTCGCCAATGGTGCACGACCATAGCCGGGCAGATCAAAGGCATGAACATCAAAGCGACCGTCAAGATCGGCTTCCAGTTGGCTCCACTGAGCGCTGCTGGATGCGGAGGAATGCAATGCGACAATCGGTGCATTGCTTGCTTCGGTAGACCTAAATGAAATCGTCATCGTACTTACTCACTTGCGTTTGAGATGAGCAATAACTGACGGTTCATTGTTTCATTGAAATTTCCGAAATAGGCGCAAAGTGTTTCAGTTGTTGCTCTGTGAAGCAGGTCACACAACGCGCTATCTGTCTCTGAGACATGGGAAATTACGGCCGGAATTTGCACCACCCCGACCGGTTTGAAACAATTGAAACATTAGATGCTGATTTTGAAATGGCGCTGAAACAATGATACCGTAGAAAAATAGGATGACGATGGACATGGCGAACGATTTTCAGGAAATCGAGAAGGCAAGGGACCTTCTGCGCGATGCAATCGAGTCTCTTAAGGAAGGGTTCGCCCTTTATGATGACGACCGTCGCCTGCTCATGTTCAACCAGCGCTATGCCGAGATGAACAAGGGTGTCGCGGACCTGTTAAAGCCCGGACTGGACTGGGAAATCCTGATGCGCGAAACAGCGCGGCGCGGGATTTATGCTGACGCCATCGGCAATGAAGAACAGTGGGTCTCGGACCGATTGGCCAACGGGATCGAGTTCATTCAGGATTATGAACTGGCCGAAACGGACGGTCGAACTTATCTGGTGTCGGTCCATCCCACCAATCTTGGCGGCTTTGTTGTTACGCGCGAGGATATTACAGATCGCAAGCAGGCCGAGGCTGAAGAACGCGACGGAGACCTTCTGATCAGGAAGGTCCTGGATGCCAGTTCTGCAGTCGTGACGATGGCGCGCATTGGCGATGGCCAGATCCTGTATCGCACACCCGCCGCCCTTCAGATGTTTGGCGCCTCCAAGTTCGCGCGGGAGCATTACGCCAAGCCTGAGGAGCGCGCGGATTTTGTGACCTTGCTGTTGGCGGATGGTCATGTCGAAAACTTCAAGCTCGATTTGTGCAATGCCAATGGAAAGATTTTTCCGGCCTCAATTTCTTCGCAACTGATCGATTACAAAGGCGAAGAAGTAATCGTTACCAGCATTATTGATCTTACGGTTCAGCAGGAAGCCGATGCTTTGATCAGGCAGGTGATGGAAGCGTATCCCGCCGCGATCAACATGACGCATGCAGAGACAGGTGAGGTCCTGTTTGCAACGCCGGAAATAAAGGCTCTGTTTGGTCCTGCCCGCAGTTCCAAATCTTACTATGCTGATCCGACAGAACGTCAGCGATACCTGAAAGACCTTCGCGAAGCGGGATCTCTCAAAGATCGGCGGATGGAGTTTGTTGATGCAAATGGAAGAAAGTTTTGGGCTGCAGATTCTTCCCGCCTGATCGAATTCAATGGCGAAGAAGTCATCGTCTCGAACACACGAGATCTGACAGATGAACTGGCGATTGAAGAAGAACTCGCAAAGCAACGCGAGATGCTTTTCCAGAATGAGAAGATGTCAGCGCTTGGCGAACTTCTTGCTGGCGTGGCCCATGAGCTAAACAATCCGCTTTCCGTGGTTGTTGGGCATTCTCTCATGCTCAAGGACGAAATTACCGACCCCGATCTGACCGCCAGAATCGAGAAGATCAGCAATGCGGCCGAGCGCTGCGCGAAAATCGTTAAAACATTCCTGGCAATGGCGCGCCAGCAACCCAGCAATATCGAGGATGTCGATGTTGCCGGGCTGATCGCGACTGCGGCGGATGTCGTTGGGTATGGTACGCCTTCAGATGGAATCCGCGTTGTGCAGAAAATTCCTGCTGATTTGCCACCGGTTGCCGCGGATGCCGATCAGATCACCCAAGTTATCATCAATCTGATCATTAATGCGGAACAGGCCATGAGGTCATCTGAGCGCGGTGACCTGATCGAGCTTTCAGCGCGGCCGAGGTTTGATTCAGGCATGGTCGAGTTGACGGTAAAGGACAATGGCCCGGGAATCCCCAAGGCCATTCGCGCCCGAATCTTTGAACCGTTCTTCACCACCAAGGAAGTTGGGGAAGGCACCGGTATTGGTCTCGCGTTTTGCCACAGGATCATACTGTCTCATGGCGGTCAGATCCGGCTTGATCAGAGCGACAGTACTGGCACCTGTATGCGGATCTTGCTGCCTATCGGGGCACAGAACGAGTTTATGGAAGATGAGCCGAAAGATTCAATTTCTTCTTCACTGTCTTTGAAGGCGCTGGTGGTAGATGATGAAGTTGAAGTTGGTGAGCTGCACGCAGAGATTCTGAGAAGAGAAGGTTTTGACGTCGATTTCGTCTCATCCGGTGAGGAAGCATTGCGCAATCTTCGCTCAGAAAACTATGACGTATTCCTGAGTGACTTGAATATGCCAGGTGTTGATGGACGAAAGATCTATCAGGCTCTGGTTGCCGAATTTCCGCACATGCTGAACAGAACGGCCTATGTGACCGGGGATACGATGGGGCAGGCTTCGCAAGCATTGCTTGGTGAATCCGGCTTGCCTCATCTCGAGAAACCCGTTTCGCCTTTGGAACTCAGAACCCTCGTTGGTAATTTGCTTGCCGAAGGGAAGGAAGTAACCGATGGATGAAAACAGAACGCATATCCTGGTGTGCGATGACGAAGTCGATGTGCGTGAAATGCTTCAGGAATATCTGGGCAAGCGTGGATATGAGGTTTCGGCAGCATCCGGCGGAGATGAGCTGAGGCAGATACTGTCTACGAACGGGGTCGACGTCATTGTCATGGATATCAACATGCCAAAGGAAGATGGCCTTTCAATACTTCGATCCTTGCGCCCCGAGAACACAACACCGGTTATCATGTTGACTGCAGCAGGCGACGTTATCGATCGCATCGTCGGATTGGAGATGGGGGCAGATGATTATCTGGGCAAACCTGTTGACCTTCGGGAACTCGAAGCCCGGATCAAGGCGATACTCCGGCGCGAAGCAATACATGAAACGGCGACCAAGGAAGCCCCTGACATCAACGGAGCACCATTTGGCGATTTTACATTGGATAAAGACGCGGCCAAACTTCTGGCCGCTGATGGTTCCGAGGTTCAGCTGACCGCTATGGAATACAACCTGATCAAGGTATTCGCCGAAAACAAGGGACGCGTTCTGAACCGCGACCAGCTGCTTGAACAGGCCCATGATCGATCCTGGGATCCATTTGATCGCAGTATCGACATCAGGATTTCCCGGCTTCGCCGAAAACTTGAATCCAACCCGGAAAAGCCCGAGATCATCAGAACCGTGCGTGGCATCGGATATCTGTATGACCCAAAGTGAAGGCACGATTTTGACGAGTTGATTGCGAGCTTTAACGGGGATAATCGCCAAAGAAACGAATTGGCTGCGTGCAGAACCCTTCCGTAATCGTTACGAAGTTTGCCCAAGAGCCGTTCTGTGGTCCATTGTAGCGATACGCCAGTTTTAGAAAGGACACGCACTGGTAAGTCGACCACTCTGGGGCAATCGATATGCTATCAATCTCCGAACTACCCGAGATAGACTTTTCATCGGAAGCGTATCAGAAGCGACCGTTTCAAACCCTTGCTGAGCACGCACAGAAATGGCGCATCGCCCGTAGTAAACGCGGCGTGGAAATTCTGGACTATGACCTTTGCAGGAACATGATCCTGGATCGTAGATTTGGCACAGGACATCCAAAGTTGATGCATCTGTTGGGCCTGCCGGAAGGACGTGCGCTAAATTACAAACGTGAGTCCATATCCTTCTACAACCGCGGTGATAAACGGCGCAAATTACGACAGCCGATAGCGCGCCTGATGAGCCCGCACGCCTCTGAGGCGTTCCGGCAAGACATTAAGGATGTTGTCGCTGACATCATTTCTGACATCCCGACGCATACCAGAGTCGACCTGATCGAGGCACTTTGTGATCCTACGCCATCTCGGGTTTATTGTTATTGGGTCGGCGCCGACAAAGACGACGCGCCTTATATCGCCAAGACGTCACACACAGTTCAGCAAGTTCATACGCGAGATTCGGAAAAGACGCCGGAAATTGTCGAGGCGTTTGAAAGCCTGCTTGATTATGCGGAGGCACGGATTGCTGCCGCGCGCGAAGCCCCTTCTGACAATCTGATTTCGGATTTGGTCCGGGCAGCGAACAATGGTGAGTTTACGGATGACGATCTTCGGAATTGGGTTATCAAACTGGCAGAGGCGAATACCGACAACTCCTCTCATCAAATCGCAAGCACCATTATCGAACTGGCCTCACGCCCCGCTATCTGGCAAAGGCTGCGCGAAGATCCTGACGCAATTCCGATTGCCGTGAACGAAGTTATGCGTATCCACCCACGGTCAATCTCAACCTCTCGCGAAGCACTGGAGGACGCAGAAATCGATGGCGTGCATATCGCCAAGGGCACACCGGTCTTTGCAAATATCGGGGCTGCCCATTGGGATGAGCGCTATTACCCGGAGCCTGAAAAATTTTCTCTCGAACGTGCTGGGCAGCCAGTTCATCTGAATTTCGGGGGTGGTGTATTCTCTTGCCTGGGGCGCTACGCGATCACAATCGAGGTTGAAGAAGTTGTCCGATATATGACCCAAACCTTTCTGCGCATTCGGTTGGATAAGGCAGAATTCAGTCATTCACCGATGTTCACAAATGTGACCGATCTACATGCGACACTTGCTCCTCTGAGCTGATCAATGCGCATTTCAAAGAATTGAAAAACATACTCCCAAGGTTGTTGTCAGCCGATACCACATCCGCCAAGGTGCACATTCTACTCATCAAATGCAGGGGCACCCATGTTGCAACTTTCTGAGCGAAAAGAATTTGCGGTTATGACTTGCCAGGAAGCGGGAAAAGTCGCGGCCGAGTATTTTGCAAATCGGGATGCGCTGCTGGTCGACCAAAAGGGCGCTCAGGACTGGGTGAGCGAGGCAGATCGGAACGTTGAAACCTTTATTCGCGACAAGATCAGGGATGCTTGGCCCGAAGATGGAGTTTTTGGTGAGGAGCATGGTGCAAGCAAAGGGACAAGCGGGTTTGATTGGGTGATCGACCCAATCGACGGGACGACAAATTTTGTTAACGGGATTCCAGCCTGGACCATCGTTCTGGCCGGTGTGTCAAATGCGCAGACCCAGATTGGGGTCATCCGTGATCCAAATGTCGACGAAAGCTATGTCGCCGTCCGGGGTGGAGGCGCAACGCTGAATAACGCCCCGATGCGGGTCGCTTCAGGCGTCGCGCTGGAGGAAGGAACCGTAGCTGTCGGATATTCGAACCGCATCGAAGCCCGCCAAGTTGTTCCGATTATCGCAGATCTGATCGAACATGGAGCGATGTTTCACCGAAACGCCAGCGGCGCTCTGTCATTGGCCTATGTGGCTGCGGGTCGGCTGCTGGGCTATGTCGAAGAGCATATGAACGCATGGGACTGCCTGGCCGGTCAGTTGATGATCGCGGAAGCTGGCGGCAGGATCGAAGATCAGGATGCCGATGCCATGATCCGCAATGGCGGCCGGGTGATTGCAGGTACACCGGATGTGTTCGACACCTTGCGCGAGATAGCCGAGCGTGCATGGAAGACCTGAGCGACTAGTCGAGCGAGCACCACCCGCTCAACGGTTCAAGCGTCTTTAGATCGGCCTGCCAATAGTGGCCTTGCGCGGGTTGATCGTATCTCCGGTCAATGGGACGGCCCGATAAGATGCACCATAGCAGAGTACCGACAGCCCCGTGCGTAACAATGGCAAGGTCGTTGCCATCTTGTTTTTCAACAATCGAAATCGTTGCCCGATGAATGCGTTGTTGAGCCTCTATTGCCGTTTCCCAACCGTGAAAACTGGTAGCCGGGTGGTCAAAGAAAGCATCAGCAGCGGCTTCAAAAGCATCGCGCGGCAGAAAACCGGTGGTGCTGCGGTCATTTTCGCCAAGGTCAGCATTTAGATTTACCGGCAGGTCTCGGGGCGTCGCTAGAATCACAGCCGTATCGCGGGCCTTTTGCTCGGTGCTGGTCCAGATTTGAGAGACCTCCGAGAAGATCTCGGCATTCGCAAACGCGGAAGCGCGGTGACGCCCTGTTTTACTAAGCCCCCAATCCGTTACAGGAATGTTGGGGTCGATTACGACCTCGGGATGCGTGATGATCAGAAGCTTGGGCATTTATTCGGGCAAAAGCACGGGTCCTTTCTCGGCAAAACCCATCCGAATTTCTGCACCGGGTTCAAGCGGTGCATCCACATCGTCGTGCACCGCGAAGACCTGACCGAACGCTCCGGTCAGAGTGTACTCCATGCGAACTCCAACATAGGTTGCCTTGGCGACGGTGGCGGCGATGCCCTGCTCGGCGCCGATCACCAGACGCGAGGGTCGGATGGCGACAGTTGCGGGCCCCTGAGGCATATCGCGAGATGACAGCGTGTGGCGGTAGCCCTCGATCTCTATCGTGGCCATATCCCCTTCGACAGAGATGATCTGACAAGCCAGCAAGTTGGCTTCGCCAATAAAATCCGCAACGAAGCGATCATTGGGTGCATCGTAGAGCTGGCGTGGCGTACCGATCTGCGCGATGGCGGCATTCCGCATCACGACAATTTCGTCTGATACCGCCAAGGCCTCTTCCTGATCATGTGTCACATAGACGACCGTCAGGCCAAGATCCTGTTGGATGGCCCTGATATCCTCGCGCACCTGGCGGCGCAGTTTCGCGTCGAGATTAGACAGAGGTTCGTCAAATAGCAGCACCTGTGGCTCCAATACCAAAGCCCGCGCAACGGCGACGCGCTGCTGCTGTCCGCCAGACAACTCTGATGGCAAACGGCCATCAAAACCTTTCAGGCCAACCAGCTCCAAACCGTCCAGAGCGCGGCTGCGGGCCTCGTCTTTAGCAAATCCCGAGAACGTGAGGCCATACATCACGTTCTCAAGCACGCTCATATGAGGAAACAGCGCGTAGGACTGGAACACCATGGATACGTCGCGGTCCGTCGCGGGCAGTTTGGTCACATCGCGATCCCCGATGGTGATCTTTCCTGAGGTGGCCATTTCGAGCCCCGCGATCATCCTCAACGTCGTTGTCTTGCCGCAGCCCGACGGGCCCAACAGCGTGACCAGCTTTCCGGCTTCGACATGCAGGTTAATGTTGTCAACGGCAACGACATCCTTGCCAAACATCTTTGTCACGGACTCGAACCGAACCGGCGCGGCTTTGGACTGCAGGCTCATGTCAAACTCTCCTAAACATTGGTCCGCGACTGCGTCATTCGTCGCCCGATCTTGGTCCGGCCCACGATCAGCTGCATCATGGCAACCACTGACAGCATCACAAAGATCAGTGTGGTGGAATAGGCAATGGCGAGACCATAGTCGTTATTTTCGACCCGCCCGATGATGTAGCTTGTCGCCATGTCATATTCCGCGCTGACCAGAAAGATTACAGCGGATATCGCCGTCATGGCTCGCACGAAACTGTAGACCAGTGCTGCAAGGATCGCCGGTCGAAGTAGTGGCAGGATGATCCGGCGGAAAGTCTGCCAGGAATTTGCACCAAGGGTCAGCGACGACTCATCCAGACTGCGATCCAATTGCGACATGCTGGCGATACCGGCTCGGACACCGACCGGCATGTTGCGGAAGATGAAGCTGACAACAAGGATAACACCCGTGCCCGTGATCTCGATCGGTGGTACGTTGAAGGCCAGAATGTAGCTGACGCCAATCACGGTGCCGGGGATGGCAAAGGATAGCATGGTGCCGAACTCAAAGGCGTCTTTACCTGCGAAACTCTGTCGGGTCAGAAGATAAGCTGTCACCAGGCCCACAGCAGCGGTTAACGGCGCAGCGATTGCGGCGATCGTTATGGTGGTCCAGAAACTATCCCACGCAGCCCCCGTCCAGCGAATACCCTCTGCTTCAATCCGAACCGAGAACGCAGTGACGTAGTGTTTGAACGTGAGGGAATTATTGACCCCCCACAGCTCGACCACGCTGCCGTATACGATCATGGCATAAACGACGATGGTGAATACCGCCCAGCCAAGGGCGACCGTCAGCACCGGGATGGAAAGGCCGGTTGGCATCAATGGATGTACGCCAGCGTCCCCTTTGCCAGTAACAGTGGTGTAGCTCTTTTTACCCAGCCAAGCACGCTGCGCGTAAAATGCAGAAAGCGTGAAGAACAACAACACCATAGCCAGAACCGCGGCGCGGCCCTGATCGTATTGTGCACCAACAATGGCAAAGAAAATCTCAGTCGACAGCACATCAAAATTGCCGCCTAGCACAAGTGGGTTGCCAAAATCAGCCATGCTTTCGATGAAGCCCAAAAGGAATGCATTGGCGAGGCCGGGGCGCATCAGCGGCAGGGACACAGTTTTGAACGTCTGCCATCTGTTCGCGCGCAATGTCTGGGCCGCTTCTTCCATGGATGGCGAAACGCCTTCGACCACTCCGATCAGAACCAGAAATGCGATAGGCGTAAAGGCTAGCGTCTGCGCGATCAGAACACCCGGCATACCATAGAGCCAGCGCGTAGGTTGAGTGCCAAACAGCTCGGCAAAAAACTGTGTGACGGAACCGGATAGTCCAAATAGCAAGATAAGCGCCAGACCGATCACAAAGGGTGGTGTGATGATCGGCAGAACAGTCAGTGCGCGCAATGCGCGTTTGTAGCGGAAGCCCGAGCGGGTCACGACAAGTGCAAAGCACAAACCCAGCGCCGTGGTGATGAAACCGACCAAAATGGCGAGGAATAGTGAATTCCAGGCCGCCCCGCATCGCGCACCCCAGAAACATCCCAGCCCCCAAAGCCGGTCGTCAAAGAACTTCGAGAAAAAAACCGCGATGGAGTACGCGCCATCCTCCGTCACAAAGGCCGCGAACAACATCTTGGCGATGGGAAAGAATACAAACGCGGTGACGATGGCGATCACACCACCGATGGCGCTGACCACGAAGACGTCTCCGTTAATCGCCCCACGTGCGGCGACACCCTGGGTCAGAAGGAACAGAAAACTCGACGCGCAGATCATCGCGCCATAGCCCATGCCGAATTGCCGATCCCCGAGTTCTCCGAACACGGACTCCAGCCAATCGAAATTGTAGCCTCGGATTCCGATGCTAAAACCTTGTGCGATCAGCCAGCCGAAGCCCAGCGCCCCTGACAGGATCAGAATGCGCGCATAGAGCGGATCTGATTTGGCGCGTCTTAGTACCGAAAGCGGCAACAGTAGAGCGATAAGAAGCGGCGCAAGCCACAGCTTTTCACCCTGCCCGATCAGAAAGGCCGCAGGCGCATAATCTTCGTCGAAAGGGTAGCCGTCCAGAAGCCACTCGAACGACCACAGGCCACCGTCAACCATGTACCACGGCAGCAGGCAGAATCCGACCCACCCGGCGATGACCCAGAAGATCAGAACCGGATGGGTCGTTTTTGTCGTGTCGTCAGTCATTTACTGCGGCAGTACCGAAACCTCTTCGTCCCATTTCTGCAGCAAGCGCTTGCGCTCATCCGACGAGCCGTATTTCTTGAAGTCATAGTCGATCAGCTTGATCTGGCTCATGTCCGGAGCGCTTTCGGAAGTCTCGGCGCCTTTGTTTGACGGCACCTGAAATGCGTTGACCTGAAGGGCAAGGTTCTGTGCTTCGGGCGACAATGCCCAGTCATAGAACTTCTTGGCCTCTTCTTCGTTGCGAGCTCCGTCGATGATCGACATCGAACCAATCTCATAGCCAGTTCCCTCGCACGGCGCGACGACCTTGATCGGGAAACCCGACACGGCCTGCTTTACCGCGTCATGCATAAAGACAATACCGATGGTATTTTCGCCGCGTCCCGCAGCCTTGATCGGGGCCGAGCCCGATTTGGTGTATTGGTTGATATTGGAATGCAGGCCTTTCATGAAGTCAAAGCCTTCGTCCTCACCAAAAATCTGTACCATTGAGGCAAGTGTCGTGTAGGCCGTACCTGACGAATTTGGGTTCGCCATCTGAACATGGCCCTTGTATTCGGGCTTCAGAAGGTCCTTCCAGCACGCCGGTTCGGGCAGGTTGTTTGCGGCGACAAGATCGGCATTGTAGCCGTAACCAAGCGCACCGGAATAGATACCGATGGTTCTGTTACCGGCACTTTCAGCCTGAGAAATCGCCCAGTCATGAAGCTGATCGCGCATGGGCGAGACGTATTCCATTGTAAGGCCCTCTTCAGCGGCCTGAAGATGCGGATCACCGGTGCCACCCCACCAGACATCGCCCTTAGGGTTGGAGCTTTCTGCCCGGATTTGAGCAAACGTTTCACCCGAGGACTTGCGGGTCATGTTGACGTCAATGCCAGTAGCGTCCTCGAAGCTGCGCGCCATCAGCTGACACCAATCCTCCTGAGCAGAGCAATAAAGAGTCAGCTTGTCTGCTTGGGCTGCTGACATTGAAGCTGCAAGGGCGATTAGCGAGCCCAATGCGGTAGACGTAAATCTCTTCATTATTTTCTCTCCCTGTTTGGTTCATTGCGTCCGGTTTTCCCGGTGTATTATGTGCTTTTTCCTTCAGACTTTCGTTATTCCTCGAACGTGGCCATCGCGCATTCTGTATGTCCGTTCAATTACCATTCTCCGCGATGCCAACCAGCCTATCCATACATTGATCCGGGACTTCGAAAGAGGCAATGTTTTCCGAAGTCTCACAACAACATGAGGGTTTTGCAACAGAAATAGTTGCAAAACGCCCGAAACACCACAAAAGTGAATATGAAGCCGAGTCGGGTTGCCGGATGTCCAAAACAGAAACACGCGGGATGAGGTCTGAAAAAAATCAGGCTCGGGTTAAAAAATCCGATCGCCGTCGAGAGATCCTGCTTGAACTGAAGTTGCGCCCGCATGTCCGGATCAGTGAGTTGGCGCAGCGGTTCAATGTGTCGGCAGAAACCGTGCGCCGGGATTTCGATGCCTTGTCAGAAGACGGGCTGATCGCACGCGCACACGGCGGGGCATCTGCGCCCACACAGGGACGATATCCAAGTCTTGATGAACGGACCAATGCGCGTACGGAGGAGCGTGAACGAATTGGAAGATGTGCGGCCGCGCTGATTCAAGATGGCGATACGGTGATGATTGATTCCGGTTCGACCACGGTAGAAATGGCGCGCGCGCTTTCTTATCAGGGAACTGAGTGCACGGTGATAACAAACTCGATCCCCGTTGCGATGACGCTTGGCCATTCGCCCACCCAGGTTCTCTTGTGCCCAGGCGAGTATCTTGCCGAGGAATCGGCCATTATCGGCACTGATACGCTCGAATACCTGTCCCGTTTCAATGTCGATCAATGCATGATCGGCGCATCCGGAATTTCGGCCGAGGGCCCGTCTGAGACAGTGCAGGGGTTTGCTGCGGTCAAACAAAAGATGTTGGCGCGATCAGCAAAACGGCATTTGCTGATTGATTCAGAAAAATTCGGGCGCAAAGGCCTGTCGCAGGTAGGTGATCTTGATGGGCTGGATTCCATCATCACCGACACAAAGCCGAAAGGTGATTTGCTGGGCTCTATCAATGCAGCTGGCGTTGCCATTCTTATCGGAGAATCCATTTCAAAGAACGACTAACTGTGGACAGTGACGGCCACGCATAACTGGGAGGAATAATATGAATATTGACGTCAAATTACTGATCGGAGCATCAGCATTTGCACTTTTGTCGTTGGGCGGGGCTGCGTCGGCTCAGGATTGTCCGCGCGGTGATCTGGATGAACGGTTCTGCGATGCCGACGGTGATCTGATCGCGGACATCCCCACCGATCCTTCCGAACAGATCGATCCCGACACATTGATCTTCGCCTACACTCCGGTCGAGGACCCAGCCGTTTACAAAACCGCGTGGTCGGACTTTCTTGACCATTTGAAAGCTGAAACCGGTAAAGATGTTGTCTTTTTCCCGGTTCAGAACAACGCCGCCCAGATCGAGGCGATGCGATCTGGACGCCTGCATATCGCGGGTTTCAACACTGGTTCGAACCCGCTGGCGGTGAACTGCGCCGGGTTCCGTCCTTTCACGATCATGGCCTCAAAAGATGGTAACTTCGGGTATGAGATGGAGATCATTACCTATCCAGGCTCTGGCATCGAAAAGGTCGAGGACATCAAGGGCAAGCAACTGGCCTTCACCTCACCCACTTCGAACTCGGGATTCAAGGCACCGTCGGCCATTCTGAAAAGCGACTTTGATCTGTTGCCCGAACGTGATTTCGAACCAGTCTATTCCGGCAAACATGACAACTCGATCCTCGGTGTGGCCAACAAGGATTATCTGGCTGCTTCGATCGCAAACTCAGTCAAATCGCGGATGATCTCGCGAGATGTGATCAACGAAGACGACGTCATCACGATCTACAAGTCGCAGACTTTCCCGACGACCGGCTTTGGCACCGTGTACAACCTGACTCCGGAACTGCAGGAGAAAATCCGCAACGCTTTCTTCAGTTTCGAATGGGACGGCACGACACTTGAGGCTGAGTTCTCAAAATCGAACGAAGGCCAGTTCCTCGAAATGACCTACCAGGAATTCTGGGACGTGATCCGCAAGATTGATGCGGCAAACGGCGTTTCCTACGCCTGCCAATAATCCGATATTATAATGACGGGCCCCTCCGGGCCCGTCTCAACCCTTACAGGGGTATTAAATGCTGCGGCTTCAAGAGCTTACTAAAACTTATAAAACCGGAGATCAGGCCCTAAAAGCAATCAATCTTGATGTGCCCAAGGGACAGGTGCTTGCTTTGATCGGCCCATCCGGCGCAGGCAAATCCACGATGATCCGCTGCATCAATCGACTGGTTGAGCCGACAAGTGGCGCTGTCATGCTAGATGATACCGACCTGACCAAACTTGGCTCAGGTGGGTTGCGCAAAGCGCGACGCGAAATGGGTATGATCTTTCAAGAATATGCGCTCGTTGAACGCCTGACGGTTATGGAAAACGTCCTGTCAGGGCGGTTGGGATATGTCGGCTTTTGGCGTAGCTTCCTGCGGCGATACCCTCAATCTGATGTCGATGAAGCCTTTCGTCTGCTGGATCGGGTCGGACTGCTGCATATGGCAGACAAACGCGCCGATGAACTGTCGGGCGGTCAGCGTCAGAGGGTCGGCATCTGCCGCGCTCTGATTCAGAACCCCAAACTTTTGCTGGTGGACGAGCCAACTGCCTCGTTGGACCCCAAAACCAGCCGTCAGATCATGCGGTTGATTACCGAGCTTTGTCAGGAACGCGGATTGGCAGCGATCATCAACATTCACGACGTGGCGCTTGCGCAGATGTTCGTGCCGCGCGTCGTGGGCCTTCGGTTTGGCGAGATCGTATATGACGGCCTCCCCACCGGTCTTACCCCCGACAAACTAACCGAAATCTACGGTGAAGAAGACTGGGAAGCCACGATTGAAAAAGTGGACGAAGACGAAGAGATCGAGGCCGCAGAATGAGCCACACCGAACTTGATGACGTTCTTGGCAAGGGGTGGCGCAAACCGCCGTTTGTTAAGAACGCGATGCTCCGCTGGGCTCTGATTGTAGGTTTTGTTGCCTATCTGATTGCCGCCTTTCTGACCATCGAGGTCGATTGGGGTCGGGTTTATGAAGGGCTGGATCGCGGCTGGGCCTTTGTGCTCGCCTTTACCAGCCCCGATTTTATATCGCGCTGGAGCGATATCTGGAGCGGTTTGCTGGAAAGCATTGTCATGACTGTTGCGGCGTCTGTTGTGGGCATCCTGATTTCGATCCCGATCGGGCTGGGCGCTGCACGCAACATCGCTCCTCTGCCCATCTACGTCATCTGCCGCGGCATTGTCGCAATCAGCCGTGCCTTGCAAGAGATCATTGTAGCGATCCTGTTGGTTGCGATCTTTGGCTTTGGTCCTTTGGCAGGTTTCCTAACACTCTCATTCGCCACCATCGGGTTTCTGTCGAAACTTCTGGCTGAAGATATCGAGGCCATGGACAAAGTGCAGGCTGAAGCCATCAAAGCCTCGGGCGCACGCTGGATGCAGTGGATCAATTACGGCGTGCAGCCTCAGGTCATGCCGCGACTGGTTGGTCTTTCAATGTACCGGATCGATATCAATTTCCGCGAAAGCGCCATCTTGGGGCTTGTGGGTGCGGGTGGCATCGGAGCGACGCTGAACACAGCCTTCGATCGCTACGAATACGACACCGCAGCCGCCATACTGATCTTGATTATCGGGATCGTCATGGCGCTCGAATACCTCTCGGGTATCATTCGCGCGAGGGTACAGTAATGCCGGTTCTGGAACAGGAAGGTACGCAGATTTGGCGCAGACGAACGACCGGACAAAGCCTTGTTCGCTGGTTTGGCTGGCTTTTGGGCGTCGCAGTTTTTGTCTATTGCTGGCAGATCATTTCGGCGTCGACGACATGGTTCTTTGTCTGGGATGCACCGCGCATCGCAAATGACATCTGGACCCGTGCGACACCCCCAAAATGGGACTATATCACGCAATTGGGGCGTCCGATCTGGGACACGCTGAATATTGCCACGCTCGGCACGATCATCGCCTTGTTTCTTGCCGTACCAGTCGCTTTTCTGGCTGCGCGCAATACCACGCCCTCGGCCGTTTTCATCCGGCCTGTTGCTCTTCTGATCATCGTTTCAACCCGTTCGATCAACTCGTTGATCTGGGCCCTCCTGCTGATCGCAATCATCGGTCCCGGGGTTTTCGCAGGTGTTATAGCAATCGCGATCCGGTCTATCGGGTTTTGCGCCAAGCTGCTTTATGAAGCCATAGAAGAAATCGACCACACTCAGGTCGAGGCCATAACGGCCACCGGCGCATCGCGCTGGCAGATCATGGCTTATGGCATCGTCCCACAAATTCTGCCCGCCTTTGCAGGCATCGCCGTTTTTCGCTGGGATATCAACATCCGCGAATCCACGGTTCTTGGCCTGGTCGGAGCGGGGGGTATCGGACTGCAACTATCGGCTTCGCTCAATGTCCTGGCATGGCCGCAGGTCAGCCTGATCCTGATTGTCATCCTGATTGCCGTGATGATCAGCGAATGGGTCTCTGCCAAAGTGCGGGGGGCGATCATTTGAGCCAAATCTCGATTGAAGAGGCGTTCGATGCATACGAAGCTGCGCGGCATCGTCTGCCCTCTGCTGACGCTACTGGCCAGTCCTTTCGTCGGGTGGAAACACTTGAAGATGTAGCCGATGAGTTTGACGTCTTCCTTTTGGATGCGTTCGGAGTTCTTAACATTGGTGAAACCGCTATCCCCGGTACGCCTGAACGGGTCACAAATCTAAAGGCCATGGGAAAGCGCATTCTTGTGGTTTCGAATGCTGCCGGGTTCCCTCATGCGGCATTGATCGAGAAATACACTCGGCTTGGCTATGATTTTGCTTCGCAGGATGTCATCACCAGCCGCGCAACGCTGCTTGCAAATCTTCATTTGCAACGCGAGCTGCACTGGGGGTTGATGGCAACACCAAGCACGGGCCTTCGCGATCTGGAAGGTTTGAACCTGACCTATCTGGAAGAAGATCCAACACCCTATGATGCGGTCGACGGATTTTTGATGATTGGGTCTGCGGCCTGGACCGAAGCGCGGCAGGCTTTGTTGGAGTCTGCTTTGTCAAAGCGGCAGCGACCTGTATTGGTCGGCAACCCGGATATTGTTGCCCCCCGAGAAAGTGGCTTTTCAATTGAACCTGGCCTGTTCGCACATCGTCTCGCCGACCGAACTGGTGTGGTCCCGGAATTCTTCGGAAAGCCGTTCGGTAACATTTTCGATCTGGCATTCAAACGGCTGGGATCCATCGACAAGTCCCGCGTTCTTATGGTCGGCGACAGCTTGCATACAGATATTTTGGGTGCAAACGCAGCAGGGATCGCGTCGGCTTTGGTCTCAGGTTACGGTTTTTTTGCCGGACACGATATTGAAACAGCAATCGACAAGGCCGGTATCGTTCCGGACATCATCGTAAGCCGTCCTTGAAACTGGCCGAAACCCCATCGAATGCTATCCATAGGACCGCTAAGACATGCCAAACCAAGAGCTGGTCAGAGGCCTATTCGCAAAAATAGAACCTGACCAGCAATTGGTGGGTTATGCGTGCCGCTACAACGTATTGGAAGACGCTCTGTTGCGTTTTCAATACTGCCCTAGAATAGCTGCAAGTCCTTCGCGCCACTTTGAATTTCGGCGAAGTTCGGCATGTTCTGCACAACCACAGGAGCCGGAGCGGTGCCCGGCATCGCGACTGTTGGTTTCGCAACAGCCGCTTTACCAAAGGCGGGTTTCTCCAGCTCTCCTCGGATATCGCGCAGCAACGTTTTGTGATCTGGCATTGATTTGAGGATCTGCGCGAGGTCCATTTTCGCACCTTTCCACCACTGGAACCAAATCGGTTTCTTCAACGGCCGAATGCGATCGCGTATGCCCGTGCCATAGCCGGTATCATAAACCTGCTTGCCCAAAAGGACGGTCTGATAAACGCGGAAGTTGAACAGCGTTGCAAACTCAATATCGTGTTCCATCGGCAGACGGTGCTGCCACAGCTCTAGGTTCTCAGCCAACCGATCCGGGATTTTCATCTCGGTGCGGGCGTCGATCCAGTATTGATCATCGGTGCGGTTGCCCAATCGGTAGTGCAGACAGATGAAATCCAGAACTTCATCGTAGAGCTTGTTCATCTGACGGTTATACCGACTGCGCAGAGATGGCTCGATATCGCGTGTTGGCAAATGTTCAGCGAACCAGCGTATTGCATGATCGATCATATGGATTGCGGTACTTTCAAGCGGTTCGATGAACCCACCGGACAGACCGATCGCAAGGCAGTTCTTGACCCACGCATTGCGTACGCGGCCGACGCGCATCGGGATCACGCGGGGTGTCAGACCCTTGCCGCTGTCACCCAACCACTCCAGATATTCATCCGCTGCTTGGTCATCCGTACGATGCGCCGACGAATACACATAGCCCGTGCCCACGCGATTGTAGAGTGGCACCCGCCACGTCCAACCTGCACCAAGAGCTGTCGACCGAGTGACGCTTTCGATCTTCTCCGGATCGGGATGTTCGATCTGCAATGCCATGGCGCGATCGTTGGGCAAGTATTCGGAATAATCCATAAATGGCTCGCCCAGCGCCTGATTGATGATCAACCCCCGGAAGCCGGTGCAATCAATGACCATCTCGATGTCATGGCGGCCCTTGCGCTCTAACATCAAATGACTGACGTTACCGTGCTCATCCAGCTCGACCGATTGAACTTCATCCTGAATATGTTCAACGCCACGCTTAGTGCAGACTTTGGTCAACATACCCGCAAATTTCACGGCATCCAGATGATAGGCATAACCAAACCGCTGCTCGAATTCGGGCGCACCCAAGGGCCGCGCCCCTTTGCACAGGCGAGCAAGATCATCATGCGGTGAGATCGATTGCGTAAAGTCCCGATCGCCATTGCCAAATCGTAGGAAATACTCGGCGGCTTCCAACCCTTCCAGCAATTGACCATGCGCAAACGGGTTTACATAATCAATACGATTGCCCTTTGCGTCGTTGTTCCAGTTGCAGAACTTCACACCCAGCTTGAATGACGCGTTGGTTTCGCGGAAAAAATCCCTCTCGGCAATACCCGCCTGGCGGAGCGTGACCGGCATACGCGGTACAGTTGCTTCCCCAACGCCCACGGTTGAGATATTGGGGCTCTCGATCAGGCAAATACGAGGACGATCCTTAGGCGCCGAAGTGCGTGAAAACACCATGTCCAAGATCAGCGCGGTCATCCAACCGGCTGTACCACCCCCAACGATGGTGATTTTGCGCAAACGATTATTCATGTTTATTTGTCCCTGTTGGCTCGAGGGGAAATTGCAGCTGCTTCTTGTTTTGTACTGATGTATATTTGGCAGCGTTCCCCGTTGGCTTGGGGGAAACATAACAGCTTTCCTGCGTACAGCCAGAGTCTATGGCAATTCGTTCGACCTGCACATCCACTGATCTGGTGCCAGATCCCTAAAATGCCTAAAAATATTTTTGTGAAGAGACGTTCATTTTTGTTTGATTGCACTTAGGAAATTCAAGCGTAGTCGCCCAAAGTTTTGCGAGATAATTGCAAACATGGATTATTCTGCTGTTAGCCCGATTAGATTTGCAAGCTCCACTGGTGAGGCTTGCCATGTCTCCCAGTTGATATTTCGGAATTACAGCACTGAATTAATAGCTTGTAACACGAGAAGGGCCGCCCAACGAACCCGTTTATTTGAATCTATTGGAACCAAAGTGGCCAACCCTTCAAGGTCTTGTATGCAGTTCGAGATCAGCTTTGGTTCCGCGCCGGATCTCCCATGGCGTGATCCAGCACGTTGATCCGGGCCGTCTGGATGTAGCATCAATCCTCATTTCTTTCTGCAGATTAGAGGGCCGGTCGAGGCTTGCTGAATGGAGCCCTTGAGCAGCTCAGGCGAAACAGTCTGGGTGGCACGGTTGAGATTGGCGAAGACGGCAGAATGTCCAGAAGAGGCTTTACGGTGATTTCAGGCGATTACCTACTGACAAATGGATAGCCGGACTGGCGAAGTTCATTCTCCAATTCCCGCCATTGCTCGCGATGGACTTCATTACCCCGTTATCTAGCATGACAGCCGCCAACATCCGTCACAGACAGTTGTTCTCGTTCCGCTGCGCTCGCAGCTCCTTCGCACCCGAATGTTCATCCCGCCAAACTTGGCTCTGCATCTGCTAAAGATCACAACACGGGCTCCAAGGCGTGCCGCGTGCTTGAAGCGAGTAACCAAGTATATCGGTTTTCCCAACGTCCCAAAAATTTAATCTTTCAGACACATTCCGGACATCTCATGCAGATACCAAACAGTTACGGCGCGCTTGGAGGATGTCTGATGATTTCTTGAGGGGGTACGAGTGCAGCGCGTCGTACCTTATCCCTCATTTCAGTTTGTGAGGCATTACGCGAGCTTCACAACCGATCCCTGCTTCAAGGAAGTGTCTGCCGCATCTGCTAGTTCCTGCGCCCGTAACCCGTCAACAATACCCGGAGAGGGAGCGGATGCGCGAGACACCGCATCAACGAAGTGTCCCATTTCTGCCCGATAGGCGCTTTCATATCGCTCAAGGAAGAAATGTCGCGCGGGGGCTTTCTGAAACCCGGTAGGTGTCGCAATCTCGACCGCATTTTCCAGCATGTTTTCAGCCCGCAACATGCCCTTCTCACCATGAACTTCAATGCGTTGGTCATAGCCATAGCTCGCTCGGCGCGAGTTTGAAATCTGGCAAATCTTGCCGCTCGCCGTGGTCAGGGTGACAGCAGCGGTATCTACATCTCCGGCCTTGCCGATCTCGGGGTCGACCAGTGATGAGCCAACCGCGTAGACGCTGATTGGTTCTTCACCCAGGAGGAAGCGCGCCATATCCAGATCGTGGATCATCATATCGCGGAACAGCCCACCCGAGCTTTCGATATAGCTGATTGGTGGCGGCGAGGGGTCGCGGGACAGGATGGTGACAATCTCGACGTTTCCGATTTCGCCGTTGGCAATGCGGGACTGGATATTGGCAAAGCTGGGATCAAAGCGGCGGTTGAAGGCCGTCATGAAGGGCACGCCGGTGGCTTCGACAACTTTGATGCAGTCGCGGATGCGGTTTGCGGACATATCAACTGGCTTTTCGCAGAAGATCGCTTTGCCAGCATTCGCGGCTTTGTGGATCAGATCGTAGTGGGTATCGGTCGGGGTGCCGATGACAACAGCGTCAACATCCGCACTTCCAATCAGGTCTTCCGCCGACAGGGCCTGTGCGCCGGTTTTGTCGGCCAGCATCTGAGCAGGATCCGCAAATGCATCTGCTACCGCGCTGACCCGTGCGCCATCAATCTGCCCGATCGAGTGCGCATGAACCTGCCCGATACGCCCGCAACCCAGTAAGCCGATATTCAACATCTCATGCCCCTTTGAAGGCTTGTAGAACCCGGCGTGTCGCCTCGACCACCGGTTCATGTGTTTCTTTCAAGATTTGAACGCGGTCGAACCTGTCCGGGTCGGCATTCACGGCAGTACGCAAGGCATTACCAAATGCCATCCGCAATTCGGTCCCGATGTTGAATTTGCAGATCTTCGACCCGCGTGCCAGAGCAGAGCGCTGTGCGACCGGTACCCCTGAACCGCCATGGATCACCAGCGGTACTTCGGTCACGGCTTCGATAGCGCGGATGCGGGCCTCGTCCAAGCCACCTTCTTTATTCTGCTGCAGATGGACGTTGCCGACCGAGATGGCCATCGCGTCCACACCGGTCTCGCGGGCGAATTGCGCGGCCTCCTCCGGATCGGTGCCGTCCGAGCCCTCGCCACCGGAATAGCCAACAAAACCGATTTCTCCTTCGCAGGAAACACCGGCGGCATGCGCCATCTCGGCAATGGCGGCTGTCTCCGCGATGTTCTGCACCAATGGTTTGCGCGAACCGTCGAACATGACCGAGGTGAAACCGCTGTCGATGGCGATGCGGCAGTCTTCATGGGTGTAGCCGTGATCCAGATGGGCCACGACAGGTACGCCTGCCCCCTCGGCCAAATGGCGGAACATCTTGCCCAGAACCGGCAGCGGCGTGTGTTCGCGGCAGGATGGACCGGCTTGTAGGATGATCGGCACATCTTCGGCCTCTGCGGCGGCCACATAGGCGCGCATATCCTCCCAGCCCAAAGTCACCAGCCCGGCCACGGCATAGCCGTCACGCAGCGCGGGTTGCAGCGCGTCCGATAATGTCACAAGGCTCATTTGAACTTGGCCACCATGTCCATGATTCCGGGGATGGTGTGCAGCTGGGCTGCATGGGTCGGTTGGAAGTACTGTTTTAGCGAGCGCTGGCTGAGGCCGCCGAGGATGGTGAAATAGTACATTTCGTACCCCGGCAGAACCGCGCAAGGGTGATAGCCTTTGTCGATCATGATCGTTGAACCATCCATGATGTGATAGGCATCGCCCGGCTTGTTGTCCTCACGCTGGAGCATCTGGATGCCCGAGCCATAGTCGGGCCGGAAGCGGAAATTGTAGGTCTCGTCATGGCGGGTTTCGATCATCTCGCCATCGTCACCTTTGCGGTCGGTGTCGTGTTTGTGGCTAGGAAAACCAGACCAACCGCCTTGACCCACGGTGAAAAGTTCAGACACCAGCAGGCGGCCCACCTTGTCGTGGTGGTTTGCGCCAAGAATGTGTTTGATCTTGCGGTGCGTTTTGGTGTCGTCAGAACCGTATTGAACCAGATCCAGCTCGGGCACGCGGACATCAAAAGGCTCAAGCACGCGGTCGAACTTAGCGCCCGCTATGAAGGTCTCGGTCTCGTCCGTCACGCAAGTAATGCGAACCTTAGCGCCGACGGGTACATAGACACCTTCGGGGTCGCCATCCCAGACGTCGATGGTGCGGTTGCCGAGGTTGGTATAAATCGCTCCGTCCACATCCACATCTACAGTGCCAGTGGCAGGCACAATGCAAGTCTCATAGCCAGGTACCGCGTATTCGAACACTTCGCCCTTTTTTAGCTTGACGATGTTGAAATAGTTCAGCGGCACCAGATCATTGTCGGCATCGACAATAGGTTTGTTCTGGTTGTCATGGGGCGCGATATGCATCTGCGTCTCCTTTCAGGTATCCGTGGGGCCCGGGTGTCGGGCCAGAAATTCGTCCAGTTCGGTGGTTGTCGGCATGGCCCCGGCACAACCGGGTTTCGACACGACAATGGACGCGCAGGCCGAGCCGCGCAGCACCGCGTCACGCAAGTCATGCCCTGCGGCGATCGAGGCGAGAAAACCGGCCAAGAAGCTATCGCCTGCGCCATTGGGTTTCACGGCGGTGACCGGGTAAATGCCGGTGCGGATCTCTTGCCTGTCGGTCAGAGTGATGGCCCCTTCATGGCCCATCTTGTAAACCACCATCTTGCCGTTGGCAGCCAGTTCACGGGCTTTGTCCAGGCCCTTTTCAATGCCGCCCGCCATAAAGCCGAATTCTTCGTCGTTGCCGACGATTAGATCACTTTCGTTCCCAGCGCGGGTCAGAACATCTGAGGCCACCTGCGCCGAGGGCCAACTATAGGGACGATAATCAATGTCGAAGATCACTGGTAAACCAGCGGCGCGCGCGTTTTCAAACGCGCGAAACGTAGCCGAGCGTGAAGGCTCTGCCGCAAACACCGTGCCTGCCGTGATCAGGGCAGAAAACGAGGTATAATCCACCGCATCCATATCAGCTTCGGTCACCTCAAAATCGGCGGCGCCGTTGCGGTAGATGACATTCTGAAAGTCTTCGATGCAGCTTTCGTAGACAGCCAAAGAGGTACGCGCTTCGCCCCCCACAGCACGGACATATCGCGTTTCAACGCCATAATCCTGCAGCCGGTTCACACAGAACCGGCCGACTGCATCATCTGATACGGATGTAACCAGCGCGGCTTGACCGCCAAGCTTGACCAGCCCCGCGCAGATATTGGCGCTTGAGCCGCCCAGATCGGCATGGAACGTATCCGCATCAACGCTTTTAGTGCCGATGGGACCAGCAAACAAATCCATACCCGCGCGTCCAAACACGGCAAAGCGGTTGCCTTTTATGCCTTTGATTAGTGTCACTTGCGCCCCTCGGTATTGCCTGCCCGCGCAGCATCAAGCACCTCGGGGTAGGGATAGTCCAGACCCAGCAATTGCCGCATGTCGGGGCTTGCTTGATTGAGGAAATCTTGCGGTAGCGCAGCAGGCATATCTTCCATCGGTTTGACCCATTTGGGCAGGTATTGGATCAGAATGGCGCTGCGGTCGTGATCCGCTTTGTTCGGCATCGCGCAATGCCACGTCACGCCATAGAACAGCGCAACATCGCCGGGCTCACCGGTCATCTGCTCGCATTTGTCATAGAACTTGTCTTCGGGCGTGGGATACCGCAGCTCTTTCTGCGATCCGGGTACATAGCCGGTCGCGCCGCTTTCCTTAGTGAACGGGTCCAGCAAAACCGAGACCTGCGCGTTCATCGGAAATGACCCATTCAGACCCATGGGATGCGTTTCGGGACTGTGAAAATCCCAATAGGGATAGTCGACATGCGGCTCTTGCCCCGGACCGCCCGGTAGGATGCGGTTGGCAGCGATCGAGCCCATGATGAACTCGGTCCCCAGAAACTTGCGGAGGATCTTCATCAAAACCGGGTGAGCGGCCATGCGAGAAAACACGTCACCCTTCGCCAAAAGGTTCCACACACGGCGTTGCAGGTTCAGCTTGCCATCTTCTTCTGCGGCCCCCTGAAAATGCGTCACTTTCTCGGCCGCCGCCTCGGAATGCTCCATGACGATCGCGCGGGCCTCGGCGATTTCCTCGGGTGTGAACAGGCCTGAGATGGCAACCGCTCCGCCGCCATTCAGCAACTCATCAACGATGACGTCAGGATCGGCTGTCTCTGCTGTAAACCGTTTCATCAGATACCCTTACGCTGCTTTTCACGAGTGGTTTCCCATTCAACATGGGCATTGCGCACGTTTTCATCGGCCGAAGTATGAGGGGTTCCAACCTCCCACCAGGCATGTCCTTCGGTCGTCCAACCTTCGTAGGCATCCACATCCATCACAATTACGTAAGTTTTGTCGCTGGCCTTCGCGCGCTTGAACGCTTCGGTCAGTTCTGCCGGGTTCGCGACCTTCTCGCTTGTGGCTCCCATCGAAGCCGCGTGGGCCGCGAAATCAACGCCGAAGGCTTCGGGAATGGTCGGGCAATCTTCCAGCAGGTTGTTGAAGCTTTCGTTGCCGGTGTTGTTCTGCAGTTTGTTGATGACCGCAAAGCCACCATTGTCCAGCACCAGCACTATCATCTTCTTGCGGCTCAAGACCGAGGAATAGATGTCTGAATTCAACATCATGTACGAGCCGTCACCGCAGAAGGTGATGGTGTCTTTCTCAGGCTCGCGCTCGGATTGGGCAATGCGCGCACCCCAGGCGCCTGCGATCTCATAGCCCATGCAGGAAAAGCCGAACTCGACATCGACGGTACCGATATCCAGAGTGCGCCAGTTGGCTGTAACCTCGGCGGGCAATCCCCCAGCAGCGGCAACCACACGGTCGCGCGTGTCGCACAGTTCATTCACGACGCCGATGGCTTGAGCGTAGGAATTCGGACGGTTTCCGTAGGAGACATTCTCGGCCACATAGGCATCCCACTTGTGCCGCTCTTCCTGCGCCAACGAGACCCACTCAGCAGGAGCGGTATAGTCAACTGCCTGTGTTAGAGACTTCAAAGATAACTTTGCATCCCCCACAACCGGCAAGGACATGTGCTTGCCCGCATCATGCCGCGCTGCGTTGATCGAGATGAACTGAGCGTCCTTGTCAAAGGCGGTCCACGATCCGGTTGTGAAATCCTGTAGCCGCGTGCCGACTGCGACGATCACATCGGCCTTTTCTGCAATCGCATTGGCACTGTCTGAACCCGTCACGCCAATCGGGCCGATATTCAGCGGATGGGTTGCCAGCATGTTGGCGCGGCCTGCGATGGTTTCGACGACCGGGATCTGGTGCTTCTCGGCAAACTCAGTCAGTTCGGTGACAGCTTTGGAATACTGAACGCCGCCGCCTGCGATGATCATCGGGCGTTTCGCGCCTGCCAGCGCGGCAACCGCATCAGCGATCTCATCCGCATCAGGCGATTGGCGACGAATGCGGTGGACTTTCTTTTCAAAGAACTTCACCGGGTAGTCATAAGTCCAACCCTGCACGTCTTGCGGCAACCCGAGGAAAGCAGGCCCGCAATCGCCCGGGTCCAGCATCGTCGCAATGGCGGCGGGCAGAGATTGAATGACCTGTGCCGGATGCGTGATGCGATCCCAATAGCGGCTGACCGGCTTGAAGGCGTCGTTCACGCCGAAGGTCGGGTCATAGTAGTTCTCCATCTGCTGCAGAACCGGGTCAGGCAAGCGGGTGATGAATGTATCCCCGCACAGCATCAGCATCGGCAAGCGATTGGCATGGGCAAGCCCGGCGGCAGTCAGCAGATTCGCGGTACCGGGTCCCGCGCTGGCGGTGCAGAACATGAATCGCTGACGCAGCCACTGCTTGGCATATCCTGTGGCCGCGAATCCCATGCTCTGTTCATTCTGCCCACGATAGAGTGGCAACTCATCCCGCACGGTATTCAGGGCCTCTCCCAGGCAGGTCACGTTGCCATGGCCGAAAATCCCGAAACCCCCACCACATAAACGATATTCCTGTCCGTCGATCTCGATAAATTGGTTCGACAGCCAGCGAATGATCGCCTGCGCCGTTGTCAGGTAAACAGTGTCATGTTGCGCGGACATGTCTGCGGGCTCCTTTAGGAAAATTGAGGTGCAATGCCGAATGCAGCTTGCGAGAGTCCTATTCTCACGATACAAGTTTTGCAACCGGTTGCAAATGGTTTTCAAGAAAAAGCGGAGGAGGGCGTCGGAATGGCAGATATCGGCATTGGCATTCTGGGCGGCGGGTATATGGGTAAGGCCCATGCGGTCGCCATGTCTTCGGTCGGGGCAGTTTTCAACACCGCTTTGCGCCCGCGACTTGAGATGGTGTGCGCATCATCTAAAGAAAGTGCTGAGCGTTATCGTCAGTCTTATGGATTCGCGCGTTCGACAGATAGCTGGCGCGAGCTTGTGAGCGATCCAAAGGTCGAGGCGGTCGTGATCGCTACCCCTCAGGAAACGCATCGTGAGATTGCTCTGGCAGCCTTTGCGCTGGGTAAGCCGGTTTTATGCGAGAAACCCCTGGGTGCATCGATGGAAGATGGCGATGCCATGGTGGCTGCGGCTGAGGCCTCAGGTCTGACCAACATGGTCGGGTTCAACTATATACGCACACCCGCCAGCCAACATGCCCGTCAGTTGATCGCCAATGGTGAGATCGGTGACGTCACATGGTTTCGCGGTGAGCATACCGAAGATTTTTATGCCGACCCGCAGGCACCGGCGACCTGGCGCACATCTGGAACGTCCAACGGGACGATGGGCGATCTGGCGCCACACATGATAAACGCGGCGCTAGCCCTAATTGGGCCAATCGAGCGCGTGATGGCCGTGGTCGAAACGGTTCATAAAACCCGCCCGGGTGGTGAAGTGGATAACGACGATCACGCCCAGATGATGGTACGCTTCGCGAACGGAGCGATGGGATCGATGTATTTCAGCCGCATCGCGACCGGGCGCAAGATGGGATACGCCTACGAGATCAGCGGCACCAAGGGTGCGATCCGGTTTGATCAGGAGGATCAGAACGCATTGTGGCTCTACCGCATGGAAGGCCCCGAGTCCGAACGCGGCTTCCGCAAAATCCTGACCGGCCCCGCCCATCCGGACTATGAGCCGTTCTGTCAGGGCCCTGGCCATGGCACGGGCTATCAGGATCAGATCATCATCGAAGCGCGTGATTTCCTGCGCGCGATCGAGACAGGCAAGCCGGTTTGGCCGACCTTCCGTGACGGGCATGAGGTCAACCGGATCGTTGCTGCGGCGCTGGCGTCGTCAGCGGATGAAAACTGGAAAAACATCGAAGATTTCTGAGCATCGGAGACAAGACAAGATGAGCATCAGAATTGGTAATGCGCCCTGTTCCTGGGGCGTGGAATTCGCGCAGGACCCGCGCAATCCGCATTGGAAAACCGTTCTCAGCGACTGTGCCGAGGCTGGGTACAAGGGCATCGAACTGGGCCCAGTGGGCTTTATGCCTGAAGACCCAGCAGTTCTGGCCGATGCGCTTGCCGAGCATGATCTGGAATTGATCGGGGGCGTGGTGTTCCGCAACTATCATGACCCCAACGCGTGGGAGGATGTGCTGGATGCCACTCATCGTACCGCCCGCGCGTTGAAGGCGCATGGGGCGCAGCATCTGGTGTTGATCGATGCGATCTCACCCCGTCGCGCACCAACCGCAGGTCGCGCCGATGAAGCCGAGCAGATGGATAAGGCCGAGTGGACGGCATATCGCGACCGGATCGCCGAAAGCGCACGCATTGGCGCGGAAGAATACGGGCTGACGGTGGGCATGCACGCCCATGCGGCAGGTTTCATGGACTTTGAGCCGGAACTCATTCGATTGCTGGATGAAGTCGATGAAAACCTTCTGAAAATCTGCTTCGACACCGGGCATCATTCTTATGCCGGGTTTGATCCGGTTGGTTTCATGCAGCGCTACGTTGATCGGATCTCGTATATGCACTTCAAGGATATTTCGCCAACCGTGAAGGCGGATGTCATTGCCAACCGGACGGGCTTCTACGATGCCTGCGGGCAGGGGATTTTCTGCAATCTGGGTGAAGGCGACGTAGACTTCCCGTCGGTCCGTCAGGTGCTGCTGGATGCAGGCTTCACCGGGTGGTGTACGGTCGAACAGGACTGCGATCCTACACTCGATCCTGATCCAGTCGGCGACGCGCGGAAGAACCGCGAATACCTCGAATCCATTGGTTTCAATTGAGGAGGCCAAGACCATGACCAAGCTGAAATGGGGCATGATTGGCGGCGGCGAAGGCAGCCAGATCGGACCGGCGCACCGCTTGGGCGCGCTGGCGGACGGGCATTTCGAATTCGCTGCTGGGGCGCTGGATCACCGGCCTGATGTTGGTCGCGAATACGCGCAAAGGCTGGGCATCGCGGCAGATCGTGCCTATGGCGATTGGACCGAGATGTTGGCAGGTGAGCGCGGACGCGAAGACCGGATCGATCTGGTCACCGTGGCCACGCCCAATGCCACGCATTTTGAGATCACCAAGGCATTCCTTGAGGCCGGGTTCAATGTGCTTTGCGAAAAACCCATGACCATGACCGTGGAGGAGGGCGAAGAGATCGTCAAAGTTGCCGAGAAATCCGGCAAGATTTGCGCGGTAAACTATTGCTATTCGGCCTATCCGATGGTGCGTCAGGCCCGTGCGATGGTGCGCGCCGGTGAGATCGGCAAGGTCCGTCTTGTCGTCACCAATTTCAGCCATGGCCATCATGGGGATGCCACTGATGCCGACAATCCGCGCGTCCGCTGGCGCTATGATCCGGCGATGGCGGGCGTGTCCGGACAGTTCGCTGATTGTGGAATCCATGCCATGCATATGGCTGGGTTCATAGCAGATGACGAGGTCGAAACCCTATCCGCGGATTTCGCTTCAACCATCGGTAGCCGCGAGCTGGAAGATGACGCCATGGTCAACTTCCGGACACAGAAAGGCGCAGTTGGAAGGTTGTGGACTTCGTCTGTCGCCATCGGTCGGCAGCACGGGTTCGACATTCAGGTGTTTGGGGAATCAGGCGGCTTGCGCTGGGCGTCCGAGCAGCCAAACCAGTTGATCTATACGCCTGTTGGCGGTCGCATGCAGATCATCGAAAAAGGTGAGGGCGGCTTGCACGAAGAGGCTCAGCGCCTAAGCCGCGTGGCGATTGCGCATCCCGAAGGGTTCCCTTTGGCTGTTGCGAATATCTATTGCGATCTGGCGGATGCCATATCCGGAGAAACCCGTGACGGTCTGCCGAATGCTGCAGACGGCGTGCGGTCGATGGCAGCGGTGCATACTGCGGTCGAGTCGGCAAAACAGGGCAGCGTGTGGATGGATGCGCGCCCACCGATGTTCCGATAACTTTAAGGGACGGGGCGTAACGTGCCCCGTTCCACCACCGAGCAGGGAAAGATGCGCGCTTCAGGGTATCGGTCAGGCTCGTTCAGGGTCGCAACCATCAACTCGATCGAGGAACTGACGATCTGGCGGATTGGCTGATGGATCGTGGTGAGGTCGATATTCTCCCACCGCGCCATTTCCATGTCGTTCAGGCCAATGATGCCAATATCCTCGGGCACGTTTAGGCCACTATCCAAAATCGCGGACAACACTCCGATGGACAATACGTCATCACCGCAGAAATAGGCATCAGCCCGTTCAGACTTCAAAAGGCTCAGCATTTCCTGACGACCTGCGTCGAATGAGTAGGCCTCGGCAAATGAGCAGGTCACAGTGATCTGAGGGTGCAGCGCCATTTCTGACATGAAGCCCGCATGGCGATCTTGTGTAGAAGTTGCGGCTTCGGGTCCGCCAAGGAAGGCCACCTTTCCATATCCGCGTGCAACAAGTTCGCGCGCCGCCATGCGCCCGCATTCCACGTTGTCGATGCCCACAACATGAACCTGGGGTGACGAAGAGGACCTGCCGAAACTGTGAACCACCGGTACACCTGCATCGCGAAACGCTTTGGCAAAACCAGGTGGCAACGTCGAGGATGCCACCACCACGCCATCAACCGAATACTGCCGTAGCATACGAACCGAGTTTGCCGGATCTACCTCATCGGTTAGGTTCACCAGCAACGGACGCAGGCCGCGGTCCTGTAGACCGCGGGTAAAAAGGTCGAAGACTTCAAGAAAAATAGGGTTGTGAAAGTTGTTCGAGACCAGTCCGATCAGTTTTGTACGTCCGGTTGTCAGCGAGGATGCCAGGGCGTTTGGGCTGTATCCCAGCTCACGCGCGGCCTTCTCAACCTTGCGACGCATTTTGTCGGAAACCGAGGCTCCATCGGTGAAAGTGCGCGACACAGCGGACCGGGAAACCCCCGCGCGTTCTGCAACCTCTTTCAATGTGACAGCCATATTCCGCCTGACCTTTCTAAGTTTTTAGCAGCCCTTTTACCCGTATTCTCTGGCAGATACAGTATGAAACACTTCCAATATGTTTTGCAACCGGTTGCAAAAAGATATCAGATATGTTCTAAATCGAGTCGGAGAGGTTCGGAGAAAAAACCTCATTCCGGGAAAACGATATGTTTTGGGAGGACATTATGACTTCACTGACGAAGAAGCTGGCACTGGCCGCTGTCGTCGCAGCGACGCCTTTGATCGCAGCCACGAGCGCTGCGGCTGAGGGTGAGAAATACATTCTGGTTAGCCACGCCCCTGACAGCGACAGCTGGTGGAATACCATCAAGAATGGTATCGCGCTTGCGGGCGACCAGATGGGTGTTGAGGTTGAATATCGCAACCCACCTACCGGCGACCTTGCCGATATGGCGCGGATCATCGATCAGGCCGCGGCCTCGGGACCGAATGGGATCATTACCACGCTGGCAGACTATGACGTGTTGAGCGGTCCAATCAAATCGGCCGTGGATTCGGGTGTAGACGTGATCATCATGAATACCGGCACCCCGGATCAAGCCCGCGAAGTTGGCGCTCTGATGTATGTTGGTCAGCCCGAATATGACGCCGGATTCGCCGCAGGCCAGCGGGCCAAAGGCGACGGAATCGGCTCGTTCCTGTGCGTGAACCACTATATCGTGCAACCCTCCAGCCAGGAACGCTGCCAGGGTTTTGCAGACGGTCTGGGGATCGAACTGGGCGATCAGATGATTGACGCCGGTCAGGACCCTGCCGAAATCAAGAACCGCGTGCTGGCCTATCTGTCGGCGAATCCGGATACGGACGCCGTGCTGACGCTTGGCCCGACCTCGGCTGATCCGACTATCCTGGCCCTGGAAGAAAACGGCATGGCTGGTGACATCTATTTCGGCACCTTCGATTTGGGTGGTGAAATCGTCAAAGGCATCAAGTCCGGCGTGATCCAGTGGGGTATCGACCAGCAACCCTTCCTACAGGCATATCTGCCGGTTGTTGTTATGGCAAACTACCACCGCTACGGCGTTCTGCCAGGCAACAACATCAACTCGGGCCCCGGTTTCGTAACTGCAGACGGTCTGAGCAAAATCGAAGAATTCGCTGGCGAGTACCGCTAATTCTTTAAACGCGGGCACCCTGAGCATGGGGTGCCCGTTTTGACTTTCAGACGCAAAATCACTGCATAACTCGGAGGGGCGTTCTTATGAGCGAGTCTGCTCAAAATACGGCTGTAACCGACGAACGGATCAAAGAGATTTCTCCGCTGCGCAAGGCGCTGATCCGGCCGGAACTTGGCGGAATGGTCGGCACGGTCGCTGTGTTCACCTTTTTCCTGCTCTTTGCTTTCGACAGCGGGATGTTTAACGCACAGGGCATGATGAACTGGTCGGTTGTATCAGCGCAGTTCATGATCATTGCCGTGGGTGCTTGTCTTCTGATGATCGCCGGTGAGTTTGACCTGTCAGTCGGTTCGATGATCGGCTTTTCAGGGATGATGATCGCAATCTTTTCGGTCACACTGGCCTGGCCGGTCTGGATGGCCATCATCGTTACCTTCGCCATGGCATTGGCAATTGGGGCGCTGAATGGTTGGATCGTGATCCGTACTGGGCTTCCCAGCTTCATTGTCACCCTGGCCTTCTTGTTTATCCTGCGTGGTTTCACAATCTTCCTGCCGCAGGTGATCGAACGCAAAACCATCATTGGTGGTGTAAAGGACGCGGCCGAGGGTGATTGGCTGGCGCCAATCTTTGGCGGCAAAATCCTGCAAGGTTTCTTTCAGTGGATGGGGGACGCCGGGATCATCGCCGTGTTCGAACGCGGCACGCGTCAAGGTCAGCCCGTCGTGGATGGGGTTCCGATGCTGATTGTCTGGGCGATCGTGTTGATCATCTTTGGCCATGTGTTGCTGACCAAGACCAAATTCGGAAACTGGATTTTTGCGTCGGGTGGTGATGCTGAGGCGGCCCGTAACTCGGGTGTTCCCGTGAACCGGGTCAAAATTCTGATGTTCATGTTTACCGCCTTCTGCGCCACGATCTTCGCCGTCTGTCAGGTGATGGAGTTTGGATCCGCAGGTGCCGATCGGGGTCTGCTGAAAGAGTTCGAAGCGATCATTGCCGTTGTCATCGGTGGCGCGCTTCTGACCGGAGGCTACGGCTCGGTTCTGGGTGCTGCGCTTGGCGCGTTGATCTTTGGGGTCGTGCAGCAGGGCTTGTTCTTTGCCGGGGTCGAAAGCTCACTGTTCCGGGTGTTCCTGGGTGTGATCCTTCTGGGGGCCGTGATCCTTAACACCTATATTCGCCGCATCATCACAGGGGAGCGTTGATATGAATCCCGAACATGCACCCATCATCCAGATGAAGAACATCGAAAAGCACTTCGGCAGCGTGATCGCACTGGCAGGTGTCTCGGTGGATGTGTTCCCCGGTGAATGTCATTGTCTTCTTGGCGATAACGGCGCGGGTAAGTCGACCTTCATCAAGACTATGTCCGGGGTACACCAGCCCACGCATGGCGAGATTCTGTTCGAAGGCAAACCAATGCATTTCGCGGACCCGCGCGATGCAATCGAAGCCGGGATCGCGACAGTGCACCAGCATCTGGCGATGATCCCTCTGATGTCGGTTTCTCGCAACTTCTTCATGGGCAACGAGCCGGTCAAGAAGGTCGGTCCTATCCAGCTTTTCGATCATGACTATGCCAACAAGGTCACGATGGAAGAAATGAAGAAGATGGGCATCAACCTGCGTGGACCCGATCAAGCGGTTGGCACGTTATCGGGTGGTGAACGCCAAACTGTTGCCATTGCGCGTGCTGTGCATTTCGGGGCTAAGGTGTTGATCTTGGACGAACCGACTTCGGCCCTTGGTGTGCGCCAAACGGCCAACGTGCTGGCGACGATCGACAAAGTGCGCAAGCAGGGCATTGCCGTTGTCTTCATCACCCATAACGTTCGTCATGCATTGGCAGTGGGTGACCGATTCACGGTTCTAAACCGTGGCCAGACGCTAGGTACGGCGCAGCGTGGCCAGATCACCCCGGAAGAGCTGCAGGACCTGATGGCCGGTGGTCAGGAAATGGTCGAGCTGGAAGGCAGCTTGGGCGGAACTGTTTGAGCTTATTACACCCCGCTGGCTGTGCTGGCGGGGTGGCTACTTTTTCTCAAAGAACAAAATGACCTCACCCAACCTCACGCCATATCGTGAGACATAGGCTCGGTTCAGTAGCCGGTCATCGGACAAGAGCCACATCCAGTCATCGAAATTGACCCGCATGGTGCCGTCTTTAACCGGCAGATCGATTTTGTATTTCCAGTTAAACGTATCGCCTCGCTCAACTCCGTTGGCAGTGCCCAGCACACCGGGCGCGGTGCCGGTCCAAGTGTCTTCGCCGGTTTTGGTCAGAGTCCAAATCCGTTGCTCGGTGGCGCCATCGTCGTAGACGAAATCCTCAACAAGCGTCAGGGTCTCACCGTCCCACTTGCCGTCGATATCGACCGTGAAGCGACGAGGGACGTTGCCAAGCAAATCCTGAAACTGGCCGTAGGCGACGGTCTTACCTTCAAAGAATTCCTCAAGGTTCAACTGACGGTCTGACAGGAACGTGTTAGGGACGCGGGGTTTACCTGAGCAGGCGGCAAGCGTTGCCAGCCCCGCGAGGGCGACGACCGCAACAAGCGTGCGGCGGGAGATCACTGCAAAACTCGCAGATCAGAGTCTGAATCATGCCCATTTGCACCATGCAGATGGGTCGACTTGACCTCGGGAGCCGGGCGCATCGTGGCGACCAACTCGGCAACCTTGACCCCGAACTTGCGCATCTCGGAACGATTCATGATCACCCCATTTTCGGTGAGGTACATCCAGTCCGTCACATCCAGCGTGTGCCCGCCCGCATCGTCGGGCAGGATGATGCGATAGGTCAGCTTGACGGTTGCGCCCGAGATCACCCCTTTACCCTCGCCCACAATATCATCGGCCGTTGCGGTGAAGGTGTTTCCGGTGCCCAGCGTCAGATGCCATTTGCGGGTCATATGTTTGCCATTGGAATAGGTGAAATACTCGGACAACGTGCCGGTGTTGCCCTCCCATTCGCCGACCATTCGCGCGACAAAACTGTTCGACATCTTGCCGTTTGGGCCATAGATCAGCCCTTCCGACAGGATCTCTCCTTTCAGGTTCTTCTTCAGCGAAAACTCAGGCCCGGTCCCGCTGTAGTCGGACGGTGATTGCGACCGGAAGCTGAGGAAACGGTTCTTCACAGCGAACACCGCAAATATGGCGAGAAGACAGAACAGGAGCGTTTTCATTTGGCAGAGACCTCTGTCGGGAGCGTCAGGACCAAGCCAAACGCTCCAAGTTTAAGAATGCAGGGCAGGACAGCATAGGCGAGGGTGAGTGTGTTCAAAGCCTCAGCCGAATTTGCCTGTCCGGGGGTGAAGCCGCTGCGTTCAAGCAGCGGCAGAGTGAAAAAGGCAGCCAGAGCGAGCCCAAGCTTGCCTGCGAAGGACCAGATGCCGAATGCAGCAGAGGCGTTCAACCCGGCCCGGGTTAAAACGACCGAGAACATGGCGGGCAGAACCACCATATCCGCGCCCAAAGCGGCCCCGGATGCAAGGCAGATGATCGCGAATCCGGCCAGATTGCCAGGGGCCAGAAGCGCGGCCCCGACAAAACCAACAATGGCCAGCGGCATGGCAATCATCAGAGTCTGTTTCGGGCCAATCCTGTTGCTGAGCTTTGCCCAGAACGGCACGCTGAGCCCCGCGCTGAGGAAGAACAAGATCAGCAAAGGCCCCGCTTTGCCAGGCAGTTGCAGCCGGTCTTCGACAAAGAACAGGAACAGGGTTGAGGTGATCGCGACGGGCAGGCTATTCACCAACGCAAGAGCGAGTAGACGCGAAGCACCGGACCGCCCAAGGTCCGCGAAAGACAGCCCGTGCCCAGTGATTGGCGTGCGACGCCACATTGGCAATGTCACGGCCAATGTCACGACCGCCAGAATTCCCAGGAACAGACCAAAGGCCGGATATCCTTGTGCACCAGCACCAACGGCTACGAACAGGGCGGGTGCAGCGGCGGCGATTATCACGCCGGTCAGTTGCCCACCCTCTCGGAAGGCAGCCAGCGTCATTAACTCTTTCGGGTTGGCCTGTTTTGCAAGCGTCGCGCTGCGTCCGTAGAGCAGGATGGTTCCGAGGCTGTAGGCTGAAAACAAAAGGATCAAAATAGATACTAATACGGGGATACTGGCCCCTTCCGGCAGTCCGAAAAGCAACGGAAATCCGACCGCCAGGCCCAGCGCTGCGGCGGTGGCGAACAGGATCTGCCTGCTTGGCCAGTGATCAATCGCCCAGCCGATTAGTGGATCCTGCACCAGATCAACTAGCCGGATGACCAGCAGAACAGTGCCGATCACTCCTAGCCCGATACCAAGGTTCACGGCCGCAAACCGAGGCAAATGGATGTATAGCGGGATACCCGCCGCAGCCAACATCAACGCATAGAGACTGACCCGGGGATACAGCATCAGTTGCCTCGCAATGTCCGGGTGAATGATGCCGACCGGGTGTTATCGCCCAAAAAGATCGACATGAAGCTGCGTTTGATGCCCGGATAGGACATGGTGCAAACTTTGCGCCCGTTCAGCCAGAACCCAACCTTGTTTGGCCCTTGCGAAATTGCAAGATAGCGGTCGCCTTTGCTGACGGCGTCGAAACAGACCTCAAGTTGGCTGCGCACGGGGGCGGCACGTCCGATCCGCTTCATCTCGTCCAATGTGGAGTTCACCAGAGCCTTTTTGGACAGGTTTCGGCGATAGCGCAGTTCAAGCCCGAATTCCTGGCTCCAGTTCAGAGGGCTGCCGCCTGGGGTGAACAGCTGTGCATCGTATATCGGGAAACCCAAATAGCGGAACGTCGCTGAGCCGCGTAACTCAGCATCGTTTAGGGCACCAAAAACGGGTGACGCTGCCAATCCTCCGGGGGCTAGCAGCATCAGCGACACCAACGTCGCAGTTAGATTAGGCCGAGGCAGGAACGGCGAGTTCTTTTTCAGAAATACCATTGTCAGCTCCGATTATCTGCGGGGTGCCAGTTATGCGCTCAACCACGTGCATCGCACTGGCGATCCCGTCTTCGTGAAAGCCATGCCGGTTATAGGCACCAGCAAACCAGGTTCGGTTCTGTCCCTGAATCTGACGAATCTGCCCTTGAGCGCGCAAGGCGGCTTTGTCGAATACCGGGTGGGCGAATTCGACCTCGTCATAGATTTTGTCGGCAGGAATGTCTGATGCGGCGTTCAGGGTCACGAACAGCGGATCACTGTCGGGGATGTTCTGTAGCCGGTTCATCCAATATGTGACCCCAACATTGCCTTTTTGCGACCGGTAGGTCCAACTGGACCAGCAGGCACGCCGCCGTGGCATCTGGCGGGGATCACAGTGAAGAATGGCTTTGTTCGGCTGATACTTGATCGCACCGAGAGCATGTTTTTCCGCCTTTGTCGCCGCATCACCTAAAATGGCGAGGGACTGGTCTGAATGGGTGGCCATAATGATCTCATCAAACAAATCAGTCTCGCCGCCTGCATGTACGGTGACGCCCAGATCATGCCGTTCAATCCCTTGTACGGGTGAAGCTAGACGAATATCGCTGCCTCGCTTGCGCAAAGCTGCCTCGATCCGACGGACATATTCGATGCTGCCGCCTTTCACGGTGTACCACTGATGCTGATTGGCGCGGCCGGAAGCCAGCAGAGCATGGTTGCGGAAGAACTGGACCAAAGAGCGGGCGGGGAATTGATCGACAAACTCAACCGGTGTTGACCAGATCGCGCCGCACATCGGCATCAGGTAATTGTGCCGGAACCAGTGGCCGAGGCGCAACTGATCCACCAGCTCTCCGATAGTGGTGTCATCGTCCTGCGCGGCTTCGGGAGCTTCTTTTCCAAAGCGCAGGATGTCGGCGATCATCTTGTAATAGGCTGGACGCGCAAGATTGCGTTTCTGCGCCGTCAGTGTGCGCAGGTTGTTCAGCCCGTATTCGATGCGGCCATTGTCGATGGTGGCGCCAAAGCTCATTTCGCTTTTTGTGACGGGCACGTTCAATTCATCGAATAATCGCGTCAGAAAAGGGTAGGTGACGTAGTTAAAGACGATAAAACCGGTATCGACCGGCTGATCACCATTCTTACCGGCCATTACCGTACGGGCATGGCCACCAAGTCGAGGTTCAGCCTCGAACACGGTGACATCGTGATTTTCAGAAAGGTAATAGGCTGCGGAGAGACCTGAAATGCCTGCACCAATAACTGCTATTTTCTTGCGTACGCACCGGGTTTCGTCGAACATTCCATCCTCGTTATTCGGCTTTTACAATAGGATACGCAGGGAATGGTGCACTGGATCAACCGGAGTAGAAGTTTTTTTCCATCGCACTACGTAATGATGACTGCCCTATGCTCAGAACATTACGCGTGATCCAAAGTAATCATCGCGCCGTATTGAACTTAGCGGTGCGAAAAAGGCCCTTAAATGAGCAAATTTGACGGAAAGACCTATTGGATCATCGGTGCCAGCGAAGGGCTAGGCAAAGCGCTGGCCGAGGCGCTTAGCCGTCAAGGGGCGCACCTTATCTTGTCCGCGCGCAATGTATCACGACTGGCCGAGATTTGTGAGAAGTTGCCCAATACAAGTGCTGTCCCATTTGATGTGACCGATCTTGATGCTGTCTGCCGTGCTGTGGTTGAGGTCGGCGCATTTGATGGGCTTGTCTACAATGCGGGCACCTATGATCCGATCAATACCGCCGATTGGAACACCGAAGCCGCCTTGGCGATCAGTGACGTTAATTATTTCGGCGCATTGCGTGTTCTGGGCGAAACGGTGCCTGACTTAATTCAGAAGGGAAATGGAGACATCACCCTGATCGGATCGCTAGCCGGGTATCATGGGCTTCCCAATGCGATCTCTTACGGCTCCAGCAAAGCTGCCCTGATCTCGCTGGCCGAGACGATGCGCCATGATTTGGCAGGTACAGGCGTCACTGTCCGGATCGTCAATCCGGGATTCATCAAAACCCGTCTGACCAACAAGAACAGTTTCAACATGCCCATGCTAATGACGCCCGAAGATGCTGCTGATCGGGTCGTCCGGGCGATGTCTCACCGCCGATTCCGTACCGATTTTCCGGCCCCATTTTCTTGGATTATTCGCCTGATCGACTACGTGCCTGACATTCTGGTCTATCGGGGCAAGTGATTTCATCCGCAGGTAAGTCTTTGAATGGTGCCTGAGCCATTCACATAGACGTTTAGCCGATCGATGCGATAATCCTGAGTGGCGATATCATCCGGGCCCAGGACGCGTGACCGATCGGGAAGTTGCGCCTGTATGGTTGAGACCGGCTGGCCGATTGCATCAGCAAAAGGTTCACCCTTACAGAAGGCCAAATCGACAGCCACATCTTCCGCTGCAAGCGTATCATTTTGCGGGACAGAGCCTTCGGTACATGCGGCTAATAGGATCAGGATCGGAAAAAAACGGTACATTGGCGCAGGACTTTCTGGTGGTGTCGTTTCTGAAATATCAAAGATTTAGCCAACCTGTCACGAAAGTGCAGTTGAAAAAACCCTGCAATTGACGCAGGGTCGGGCAAAATGACAGGGAGATATGCACCATGCGAACCCGTGCAGCCGTTGCCGTTCAGGCAGGCCAACCTTTGGAAGTGATGGACGTGAACCTTGAAGGCCCCAAAACGGGTGAGGTTCTGGTCGAGATCAAGGCGACAGGCATCTGTCACACCGATGAATTCACCCTGTCTGGGGCGGATCCTGAGGGCCTGTTTCCCGCCATTCTGGGCCACGAAGGAGCAGGTGTGGTGGTCGAGGTTGGTCCGGGCGTGACCAGCCTAAAGCCGGGTGACCACGTCATTCCGCTTTACACTCCTGAATGTCGTGAGTGTGAATACTGCCTGCACCCAAAGACCAATCTGTGCCAGGCAATCCGTGAGACGCAGGGCCAAGGTCTCATGCCCGATGGCACTTCGCGTTTTTCGACGCTGGATGGTGATCCGATCCTGCACTACATGGGCTGCTCGACATTCTCGAACCACACGGTTCTGCCTGAAATCGCACTTGCCAAAGTGCGCGAGGACGCGCCGTTCGACAAGATTTGCTATATCGGCTGCGGTGTGACCACCGGTATCGGTGCGGTGATCAATACTGCCAAGGTGGAAATCGGCAGCCGTGCCATCGTGTTCGGATTGGGCGGTATCGGCTTGAACGTCATTCAGGGTCTGCGTCTTGCCGGAGCTGATCAGATCGTCGGTGTCGACCTCAACCCGGCCAAGGTGGAAATGGCCACCAAGTTTGGCATGACTGATTTCGTGAATCCGTCTGAAGTGGAAGGCGATCTGGTGCCTTATCTGGTTAACCTAACCAAGGGCGGCGCGGATTATACCTTTGACGCCACCGGTAATGTTGGCGTGATGCGCGCTGCACTTGAGTCGGCCCACAAAGGCTGGGGTGAATCGATCATCATCGGCGTGGCGCCTGCAGGTGCCGAAATCTCGACCCGTCCGTTCCAACTGGTCACCGGTCGTTCTTGGCGTGGTACCGCATTTGGCGGCGCGCGTGGCCGGACCGACGTTCCGAAGATCGTCGATTGGTACATGGACGGAAAAATCGAGATTGATCCAATGATCACACACACCATGGGCCTGGATGACATCAACCACGGCTTTGACCTGATGCATAAGGGTGAGAGCATCCGATCGGTCGTCGTTTACTAAGGCTTTAAACCAATCGAACAAGCAGATGCGGCGCGCTTTCGGGCGCGCCGCTTTCATTCTCCCGGTCGTGTTGCGCCTGTGTCCGAGCGTGGGGATCGCACGCGCAATACCGGCGTATTGGCCGAAGTCGTGTTCGCCCGGCTTTCACGCCAAACCACAAAAACACCAGAAGCGATGATGATGCTTGCGCCGACCGCGACCCAGATATCCGGGTGTTCGCCAAAGAATATTACGCCGAAAATCGTAGCCCAGATGATTTGGCTGTACTGACTGGGGGCAACGGCCCCTGCCGGAGCGGCTCGGTAGGCGAGGATGATCAGGTGTTGTGCAATCACTGAGAGCACGCCGACCAATGCCATCATCGCCAGATGCAGCAGTGAGGGTGGTTGATACACTGCTGGTTGGGCGATGCTCATGACCACAATGGCGAGCAGCATCGGGTAGAGGATCAGAACAGCCGACCGCTCTTCATTGCCGATCTTGCGGACCAGAACCGAGGCGAACGCGCTGCAGAAGGCTGCGGACAGGGCGGCAAGATGGCCCAATGTAATATCAGTTGCGCCTGGGCGCAGGACGATCAGGACACCGATCAGGCCGACACCGACTGCAGCCCATCTCTGAGCGCGGACCACTTCGCCAAGAATTGGGATCGAGAGGACGGTAACGATCAGAGGGAAGGAAAACAGCAGCGAATAGACCTCGGCCAACGGCAGGACCGAAAAGGCGTAGAACGCGCAGGACATCGCAGTGACCATCAAGGCGGATCGCAGCAACACCAGCCAAGGGTGGTGCGGCAAGAAGTTGCCAGTTGTTCTGTCAGCCAGAATAGTCACTGCCATCGGAACGAACGAAAACAAAGTGGCAAAGAAAATAATCTGCAATACCGAATAGGTACCGCCCAACACTTTGATGAACACATCATGGGTGGCAAAGACGGCAAAGCCCAGGAACGCAAAGGCTAGCCCACGAAGGGTGGAGTTCTGAGCGCTCATGTCAGAGGCCTCAATCACGGAAGAATTCGTTTGGGGTGTTTGTTGGTTGCTTAGACTCAATTTGCCGCGACGGGTAGCCCTAATATTACCGCTAACATCTCTTGGCAAGCTGCATTGCAAAATTTGCAATGCGCAGGAAACGGGTCGAACCAGCGGTAAGCGATGGTCATGATCTCTCAAAATCAAGGAGATACATCATGTACAGGATTTCAGCGTTACCGACCGAACAGGTTCAAGCCTACCGTTTCGGCAGGCCTGATGGTTATGGAAACCCGCCAGAGCGCGCAATTTCTGACGGTGGGGGAAATCCTTGCCGTCATTGCTTGAAATACATACCAGAGGGCAAAGAGATGCTAGTACTAGCGTATAGGCCCTTTGCGGATACTCAGCCCTATGCGGAAACCGGCCCGATCTTTCTATGTGCCGAACCTTGCGCGCGCCACGAGGATGAAGATGGGGTTCCCGAAACGCTGATCAGCTCGCCGAACTACTTGATCAAAGGGTATGGATCGGACGATCGTATCGTCTATGGTACCGGCATCATTGCGCCTCAAGCGCAGTTTCAGGAAGCGGTAGCGAACATATTTGATCGTGCCGACGTTGCATACATCCATGTCCGATCAGCGCTGAACAACTGCTATCACGCGCGGATCGATCGTGCCTAAAGTTTGACGCGGTGCATCCCGCGACGCGGTTGGTTCGGGTCGTCGACTGGCAGGTCGTCGGCCCGGCTGGACGTGAGAGCGAGGAACACATCCTCAAGATCGGCCTCTTCGGTTCGCACATCCTGAATGCGGATACCGGCCTGACGTACTGCCTCCAGTACCTGCTCAGCCGTGGTCAGATTGCTGTGATACTGTAGCACAAGATCGCCATTCTCACGTTGTGCCGCAGTCACGTTTTCTGCCGTTGGAAGAGCCTGAATAGGGCGATCCGGCACAATCACCATTGTCCTGCTGTCCATGCGGCCCAACAGATTGGCGGTGCTGTCCTGCGCGATCTTTTCGCCGTGATTGATGATGGCGATCTCATCACACATCTCCTGCGCTTCTTCCAAGTAATGCGTGGTCAGGATGATGGTCATGCCCTGTTCGTTCAACTTGCGCACATTGGCCCACAGCATCTGTCTCAGTTCTATGTCCACGCCAGCGGTGGGCTCATCCAACACTAGAATCTTCGGATGATGCACCAACGCCTTCGCCAGCAGCAGACGCCGCCGCATGCCTCCCGACAGCGTGCGGGCATAGGCTTCGGCCTTATCGGCAAGCCCTACGAGGTCAAGGATTTGGTCGCTGCGCCGGTCTGCCTTGGGAATACCGTACAGTCCGGCCTGAACCTCCAATGCGCCGCGCGGTGTGAAAAACGGATCCAGGTTCAATTCTTGCGGCATCACGCCAATGGCGGCGCGGGATTGGCGCGGGTTCCGATCCTGATCAAAGCCCCAGATCGAGACGCTGCCCGAGGTTTTGACCACCAGCCCCGCCAGAATGTTGATAAGAGTCGATTTACCGGCGCCGTTAGGGCCAAGCAGGCCGAACACTGATCCCCGGGGCACTGTCAGATCGATACCTTTCAGCGCCTGTTTCTCGGGCTGGCCCTTGCTGCCGCGATAGGTCTTGCGCAGTGATTTGATTGTGATTGCCGCATCGGACATGTGGCCCTTGCCCCCGGATTGCTCATCGCTCATAAACGCACCTAATACATGCCCGCGAGGCCGACAACCAAAGAAGGATCGCCAGCCGTGACCATCGAAGCGCCGGAAACCAAAATCGTGGAAACCACCCGCGTCGCCTGTGATGGCGGCGAGGGCGCGCTCGGCCATCCGCGTGTCTGGCTGCAGATTCCTGAAGACACTGGTTGGGTCGAGTGCCCTTATTGCGATTGCAAATACCTGCTGCGCGGTGCGATCTCTGGCCAGGACGCTTAAGGGCGGCCAGACGGCAGGCGGTCGTAATTGGCGAGGATAGATGATGCTGTTCACAGCCAAAACGATTGACCTTTCCGAGAGCCAGCCAATTGCCAACGGGACCGTACGCAGTGTCTTTGATTTTCCCGGACAACCCAACCTTCTGATCAAGGTTTTCACCCGATCTCAAGACCGCGTTTCGCACAGGCTTGGCAAGCGACTGGTGTGGGGACTTTTCCCCGAGGCGCAATATCGCAGCACCCTGAAAGAACTGGAATGCGAGCTTCGCGTGTCGCTCAAACTCGGGGTGGATATTGAACGCTCCCCCCTGTCCAGAATGTTGGGCGTGGTTCAGACCACGCGCGGGGCGGGCGTGGTTGTGGAGCGCATCGCAGGCCTTGATGGCGGGCTTGCGCCCAAGCTTAGTGAAGTCAGTCGCGGCGGGTTGGACGCCACGGCGTTGGAGGCGCTAAATGTCTTTGTCGGGCAGATGTTCGACCTTCATATTGTCGCGCGCGACATTAAACGCTCGAATATCGTATTCGGGACGCGGGGCGCCGGCCCAGCCTGTTTTCTGATCGACGGATATGGGGAGCGGAACCTCATCCCGCTGCGCAGCTTGTCCCGACATCTAAATGATCGCTCGCTGAACAAACAGTTTGCGATGATTGCGCAAAAAGCAGGTTTGACGTGGAATGCGGATAAGCGCAATTTTTCGAATAGCTAAGGCCAGATTTCGGGCAAATTAGGTCGCAACGAATTGGCCAAGCGGCCTCGTCTTTCGTTCAGCCCTTCTGTACAACTTGGCGCAACCCAGCGCAGGAGCCTCATATGACTAGCACCCAATTCGGAAAAGGCTGCCATCTGCATCTCATTGATGGATCAGCTTTTATCTTCCGCGCCTATCATGCGCTGCCGCCTTTGACGCGGAAATCGGATGGGTTGCCGATTGGGGCCGTGTCGGGATTCTGCAATATGCTGCAGAAATATGTCGAAGGAAATTCCGGTCCTGATGCGCCGACTCATGTGGCAGTGATTTTTGACAAAGGCTCGCACACGTTTCGGAACGATCTGTACGACCTTTACAAAGCCAATCGTGAGTCGATGCCCGAGGATTTGCGCCCGCAGATGCCCCTGACTCGCGAAGCCACGAAGGCCTTCAATATCGCCTGCAAAGAGCTTGAGGGGTACGAGGCCGATGACATCATCGCCACCCTCGCCGTTCAGGCGCGTGAGGCCGGTGGGCGGGTGACCATTGTCAGCTCTGACAAGGACCTTATGCAGCTGGTGGGCGGCGGTGTTGAGATGCTGGATGCGATGAAGAACAAGCGCATTGATCGCGATGGAGTCGTCGAGAAGTTCGGCGTCGGACCCGAACGAGTTGTGGATGTGCAGGCTTTGGCCGGGGATTCGGTGGATAACGTGCCGGGTGCCCCGGGCATTGGCGTGAAAACGGCGGCGCTGTTGATCAATGAATATGGGGATCTCGAAACCCTGCTTGATCGCGCTGAAGAGATCAAACAGCCCAAGCGTCGTCAGACCCTGATCGAAAAGCGCGACCAGATCGAGCTGTCGAAGAAGCTGGTGCAGTTGGACGAAAACACCCCACTAGATTTCACGCTGGATGATTTGGAGGTGAAAGATCCCGATGCAGAGACCCTGCTGGGTTTTCTCGCTGAGATGGAGTTCCGCACCCTCACCAAGCGCATCGCCGACAAGCTGGGGGCCGAAGCCCCGGTGATCGCAGATGCCCCAGCGCCTGTTGAAGCGGAAGAGGCCGAGGCCCTGCCGTTTGACGCCTCGAAATACGAATGCGTGCGCGATGCTGCTGCTTTGCAGAAATGGATCGATCAGACCTATGAGCGTGGCTGGATCGCGGTAGATACAGAGACCACCGGCCTGAATGAAATGATCGCCGATCTGGTGGGTATCTCGCTATGTGTAGAGGCCGGTGAGGCCTGCTACATCCCGTTGACCCATCGCGAAAGCGCGACCGATGATCTGTTTGGCTCGGATGCGCTGGCCGATGGACAGATGCCGATGGATGAGGCTTTAAACCTGCTGAAACCGATGTTTGAGGATCCAACGATCCTGAAGATCGGACAAAACATGAAATACGACGCCAAGATCTTTAAGCGATACGGCGTCGACGTTGCCCCCATCGATGACACGATGCTGATGTCATACGCCATGCACGGTGGTGAGCATGGGCATGGCATGGATACGCTGTCGGAACGCTATCTGAGCCACACGCCGATCCCGATCAAGCCATTGCTGGGGTCCGGCAAGTCGGCGATCACCTTCGACAAGGTTCCGATTGACGAGGCTACGGCCTATGCCGCCGAAGACGCGGACATCACGCTGCGCCTGTGGAAGCTGTTCAAGCCTCAATTGCATCAGGTGCAGGTGACCACGGTTTACGAAACCCTCGAACGTCCATTGGTGCCGGTTCTCAAAGAAATGGAGATGCATGGCATCAAGGTCGACCGCGATGTTCTCAGCCGGATGTCAAACGCATTTGCGCAGAAAATGGCCGGGTTAGAGGCTGAAATTCACGAATTGGCTGGTGAGAGCTTTAACGTTGGTTCGCCTGCGCAGCTGGGCGAGATTTTGTTCGACAAGATGGGGCTTGAGGGAGGTAAGAAAGGCAAAACCGGGAAATATTCGACCGGGGCCGATATCCTGGAGGATCTTGCCACCGAACATGAACTTCCCCGTCGGGTGTTGGACTGGAGGCAGCTCTCCAAGCTGAAGTCAACCTATACCGACGCGCTGCAAACACATATCAACCCGGATACAGGCCGGGTGCACACGTCTTATTCGATCACCGGGGCGAACACTGGCCGTCTGGCCTCAACTGATCCCAACCTACAGAACATCCCGGTACGGACGGAAGAAGGGCGTCGCATTCGTGAGGCGTTTATTGCCGAGCCGGGCAATGTGATGGTCAGTTTGGACTACAGCCAGATCGAGCTGAGGATATTGGCTCATATTGCGGATATTTCGACCCTGAAGCAGGCGTTTTCGGATGGTTTGGATATTCATGCCATGACCGCATCCGAGATGTTCGATGTGCCATTGGATGAGATGACGCCTGATATCCGCCGTCAGGCAAAGGCGATCAACTTTGGCGTGATCTATGGCATCTCAGGTTTTGGCCTGGCCCGTAATCTGCGCATACCGCGCGCCGAGGCGCAGGGGTTCATTGATCGCTATTTCGAACGTTTCCCAGGCATTCGGACCTATATGGAAGACACTGTCGCATTCGCCAAAGAGCATGGCTATGTGCAGACTCTGTTCGGGCGGAAGATCCATACGCCAGAAATAAACGCAAAAGGCCCGCATGCAGGCTTTTCACGCAGGGCCGCGATCAACGCTCCAATTCAGGGTACGGCGGCGGACGTGATCCGCCGCGCGATGGTGCGGATGCCTGATGCGATCAACGGATTGCCCGCCAAAATGTTGCTGCAGGTTCATGACGAACTGTTGTTCGAGGTGGCTGAGGATGCCGTGGATCAAACGATCTCAATCGCGCGCGATGTGATGGAGGGGGCGTCGGACCCAGCTGTCAAACTGGACGTTAATCTGTCTGTCGACGCCGGTCAGGGTGCAAACTGGGCCGAAGCGCACTAAGGGCGGCGCTGCTTATCAGGCCCTCTTTGCAGCGGGTCAGGCCTCGGGCCTGACCAGGCGCGCGATTAGTCGTTTTACGGATGGTCCCAGCGTCAGGATTACTGTGAAGGCGATTGGCCAGCAAAATGCCCATGAACCCATCCAATCCGCGAAAGTCGACGGACCGAAGCCAATAGCCTTGACCGTTGCGATTCCCGTGACGACGCAAGACATCAGGCCCGACATGATCAGGGCGAACAAAGCATTGGCAAATCGGGCGGGGATCATGAGTGCTGTCCTTGGGTGTCGACGTTTTAATTGCGACATTTCAGGAAGAAAATCCAGCCTTCTTCATGGCTCTACTGACGTAACCAGATCAAAGTGTCTTCGGTTCGCCGAGTTGAGGGCGTGTATTCGGCGCTGACCCAACCCTGATAATCTGATTGATCCATCGCCCGGAACAGGGCTGCGAAATCTATTTCACCTCGTCCGGGTTCCGAACGATCTGGCGCGGCCCCTATCTGGGCGTGGAAAACCCGAGCCTTGAAGCGGTCCCAGATTGTAAGTGCGTCGCCGTGGATCATTTGCGCGTGAAAGCTGTCATATTGCAGGCCAACATTTGGCCGTACAACGTGATCGAGAACGTCTGCGGCAAGCTCATAGTCATTCAGGAAGTAGTCAGGTTGTGAAACGGGATTGAGCGGCTCGATCGTGAACATTTGGTCGGGCGCGAAATCTGCGGCCCATCGCAGGTTTTCAACAAAGCACGCAAGTGCTTCTTCTCCCGAGGCGTATCCCGCCATTATATGGATATATTGAGGCTTTAGAACTTTGGCATAGCGTAGAACGCGTCGGATGTCGGATTGAAACCGGGCTGTGCCACCGGGAACGGCCGCATATCCCGGCTCGCCACCGGCATAGTTTGGCGGTGGAGCGTTGATCAGCACCAGATCAAGCCCGTTTGCCAATAGCGCCCTGCGGGTTTCCTTGGCGGCCAGATCGTAAGGAAACAGAATTTCAACCGCCGTAAACCCGGCCTGTGCGGCGGCTGAAAACCGGTCGAGATAGGGCAACTCTGTAAATAACAGCGAAAGATTGGCGGCAAATTTGGGCATTGGGTGCGCGGTCTCCTGAGTGTCTGAGCATATCGACCAAGTTAGGCGGCTAAAAGAGACGGAAAACGACAGTTTGTCGAAAATCGGCCAGATCAATGGCTTCGAATCAGAAAACCTTTGGTTCAAGCGGTGCCTCGGTGCAGGGGGCTGCGTCAACAAAAGGTCTGAATACGATGGCAATGAGCCCTGAACCCGCGCGCGGGAACACCCTTGCTGTATCCGATAACAGTCAAGCCGCGTTTGCCGGGAACACGTTAGCGGTTGCATCAATGTTGACCTGGGCGGCGGGGTTTCCAGCCGCCGAAGTTTTACTGCAAACCTGGCCGCCAATAACGCTGTTTGCGGCGCGTATGATACTTGCGGTTCTGGTGATGATGCCGATCTGGATACTGTTGGATGGGCCAGCGCGCGTTCTGCGCGCCCGCTGGGGGCATGCTTTTTTTGTTGGCGGTTTGGGGATTGGAACAGGGATGCTTCTAATCCTGGTCGCGCAAAAGCTGACCGACCCGGTCACGGTTGCTATCATCGCTTCTTGCGCACCTCTGATCGCGACGCTGTTGGAACTGGCAGCAGGGACACGACGATTGAGGTGGAAGTTTGCGCTAGGCATGGGAATTTCGATCATAGGCGGATTGATTGCGACCAGCGCCGTCGCTCCTGCGCAGTTGGGGATCGGTGCGGTTTGCGCAGTGGTGTCGACCGCGATGTTTTGTTGGGCCAGCATGGCAACGGCGCGCGATTTCCCCGAGCTCAGCCAGCTGGGCCGTTGCACAATAACGCTTGTCGGAGGGTTGCTGACCGCGGTCGTACTGTTGCCGGTAGCCGGTTTTCTGGGGTTTGAAGTCATGCCCACACGGTCGGTCGACGCAGCACAGATGGGAATGTTGGTTTTCTATGCACTGTTCTCACTGGGCCTGAGCCAATTTTTCTTCATCGCATCTGTTGGGAAATTGGGAGTGGCGCTGGCCTCATTCCATATCAACATCGCGCCATTTTACGTGATGGTGATCATGATGGCGTTGGGAGAAGAGTGGAACTGGACCCGTGCGCTGGGTGCAGCGATCGTGGCGCTGGCGGTGGTGTTGGCACAAGACCGAAAGCCGCGACCGGTTCAATCTTCAAGTGCAGCAGAGGCGATCAGCGGGAAAAACTGACCTTCGGACCAGACCCCGAACCAACCGTCATGATGGTTGCCGATCTCAACCAATCGGTAAAAGCTCTTGCGATCGATGCGCGCCTCCAGGTTGTCGCGAACCAATAAGTAGGGTGACGGCTCATCTGTTTCCGCATCAAATACAATGCGGATTGGGTGATTGGGCCCGGCAGTGGCTGTATCGCCCACCTGCGTGGTAAACGTCAGGCGCTGGGCGTCGCTCTCACCATCCTGATCGAAATCGACGGCGACGAACGGCGCATCCTCGACGGTGATTCCCACCTTTTCGACCGGGGTAACCAGAAAATACTTGCCCTCTTCTTTCTTAAGAATTGAGGAAAATAGCTTCACAAGCTCGAACCGGGTGATGGGTGACCCTAGATAACTCCAAGAGCCATCTTTTGCGATCCGGATGTCCAGATCGCCGCAAAACGGAGGATTCCATAGGTGAACGGGCGGTAAACCCCGTGTTTTGGCCGCTTTGACCGAAGCCGCCAGGCCGTCTGGCGAAGGGGTCACGGGTTTTTGTCCGCTCATTGCTTTTGCCATTTCCTCTCAGCGCGATACACTTCAATCATAACAGTCCACGGAAGGGAACCTCATGTCCGAACCTGCCGACCTCGTGTCCGAGATCGAAGCGCTGGAAAACAAGCTGCAAGAGGCCAAAGCCTCGATCACCCGCCGCTTTATCGGGCAGGAAAAGGTCGTCGATTTGACCTTGACCGCCTTGTTGTGCGGCGGTCACGCGTTGTTGATCGGATTGCCGGGGCTTGGCAAGACACGGCTGGTCGAGACGCTATCGACGGTCATGGGCCTTCATGGCAATCGCATCCAGTTCACCCCGGACCTTATGCCAGCGGATATTCTGGGATCCGAAGTATTGGACACAGCCGAGGATGGCAGCCGCCATTTCCGGTTCATTTCCGGCCCGATCTTCTGCCAGCTGCTGATGGCGGATGAGATCAACCGCGCCAGCCCCCGGACCCAATCGGCGCTGCTGCAGGCGATGCAGGAACGCACGGTGACCGTTGCAGGAGAGGATAGGGACTTGGGCGTGCCATTCCATGTGCTGGCCACGCAGAACCCGATTGAGCAGGAGGGGACCTACCCGCTGCCCGAAGCTCAGCTGGACCGTTTCCTTGTGCAGGTTGATGTGGAATATCCGGATCGCCAGACCGAACGCGACATTCTGCTGGCCACAACCGGTGTCGAAGAAGCAGAGGCGCATCAGATTTTCACTAAGGAAGAATTACTGGCCGCACAGGTTCTGTTGCGCCGGATGCCGGTTGGAGAGTCGGTTGTCGAACTGATCCTCGATCTGGTCCGTGCCTTCCGCCCGGATGAGGCAGGCGCGTCCGAGCGGGTGAGGGAAACCGTCGCTTGGGGCCCGGGCCCGCGTGCTGCGCAGGCGCTGATGATGACCGTACGTGCCAATGCGATGCTGGAAGGTCGACTGGCCCCCAATGCCGAGGATGTGCTGACCATGGCGCGTCCGGTTCTCAGCCACCGCATGGCGCTGAACTTTGCAGCCCGAGCACGGGGCGACAGCCTGTCTGACCTGATCGAGTCCACCGCTGCCGGTCTGGTCCGTACCGAGGCTGCGGCGTGAACGCCGCCCAGACCCTACGCGAACGATCCGAGGCCGAGGCGTCCCGGCTGCCGCCCCTTTTGGCGCGCGCCGAACATCTGGCCGGAACCGTGTTATTAGGAGATCACGGTCGCAGACGCTCGGGTCTGGGGGATGATTTTTGGCAATACCGTCCAGCGCAAATCGGCGACAGTCGCCGGATGATTGACCATAGGCGCTCGGCCCGTGGCGACCAGCAGTTTGTGCGCGAACGTGAATGGCAGATTGCGCAGTCGATCATGCTTTGGGTCGATCAGGGTGCGTCGATGCGGTTTGCTTCAGACAAGACCTTGCCAACCAAGATCGACCGCGCCCGCCTGCTGGGGCTCGCAACGGCCATCCTGCTGGTGCGTGGCGGTGAACGCGTTGGTTTGACGGGAACAACCCTGCCCCCACGCAGGGGTAATGCACAGATCATAAGATTGGCGCAGGCCTGGTCTGAGGATTCGCAAACCGATTATGCTCCACCCGAACACCGCGTGATGATCCCGCATGCGCGCGCGGTGTTCATCTCGGATTTCCTAGGGCCGCTGGATGAGGTTGAGTTGGCGCTTACCAAAGCAGCCGACCGAGGTGTTCGCGGCGTTCTAATGCAGCTTCTGGATCCCAGCGAGGAGTCCTTTCCCTATTCCGGGCGTACCATCTTTGAAAGCGTCGGCGGCACTGCCCGGCATGAGACTTTGAAAGCTGCGGACCTACGAGATCGCTATCTGGATCGCCTTGCACGGCGTAAAGACGCATTGACGCATCTTTGCCGCGCGACCGGCTGGCAGATGGGGCTACACCATACGGGTGACAGTGCACAATCGGCTCTATTGTGGCTCTATCGCGCCTTGGATGGGAGTGCGCAATGACAGTTCTGGGGGGCATTGGCTTTACCGCGCCTTGGGTGCTGCTGGGGCTTCTGACCCTGCCGATCCTTTGGTTGATCCTGCGCGCTGTCCCACCAGCGCCCATCCGCCGCCTGTTCCCGGCTGTGACGTTGTTGTTGGGCCTGAAGGATGACGAAAGTGTCTCGGACCGCACGCCGTGGTGGCTGTTGCTGCTCAGAATGCTGGCGGCAGCGGCAATCATCATCGGGCTGGCAGGGCCGGTATTTAATCCTTCGCGTGATGAGACCGGATCCGGGCCGTTGCTGCTGGTGCTGGATGCCAGCTGGGCAGGTGCGACGCGCTGGTCATCGACGCTGGATCAGATTGATGCACAACTGACCGAAGCCGGCCGTGCTGGTCGCCCGGTCTCGATCTTACGCCTGACCGAACCTGAGCCCCCTGTGTTTCAGGCCGCCGAAGCTTGGCGCGGGCGATTGCCAGGTCTTACACCGATGCCTTGGCAACCTACCGAAGCACAGATTCCCCAAACTTTGGCCGCACTGGAGCAGGTAGAAGGTGGTTTTGACACCCATTGGTTCTCTGACCAGTTGGCGTTTGAGGGTCATGATCGTCTGGTTTCGGCCCTGCAGGGGCGGGGCGAAGTGATCGTTTATCAATCCCCCGCATCCGCGACCGCGATCCTGCCTGCAACGTATCAGGACGGAGCGATCCAGCTTCGCGTTCTACGTGCCAATCCGGGCCCAGCCGAAAGCGTTACTGTGCTGGCGCAAGGGCGCGATCCAGCGGGCGCGATGCGCGTGCTGCAATCCACGTCACTTGAGTTTGAAAGCGGCTCTACACAGGCGCAAATCGATCTCGCGCTGCCCTCGGAATTGCGCGCTCGAATTACACGGTTCGAGCTTCAGGGCCAGCGCTCTGCCGGTGCGGTGACCCTAACAGATGACAGCCTGAGGCGGCGCGAAGTGGCGCTGATTGCGGGCACGCTGAACCGCGAAGGGTTGGAGCTGCTTTCACCACTCCACTATCTGACACAGGTGTTGATCCCAACCGCTGATTTTGTTGAAGGAGGTTTGACCGAAGTCCTCCCCGCCAACCCGGATGTGATCGTGCTCGCGGATGTAGCGAGGCTTTCTGATTCAGAACAGGCTGAGGTCATTGAGTGGGTTGAACAAGGCGGCCTTCTGCTGCGCTTTGCTGGACCGCGTATGGCCGCAAGCGATCTGGGTCGAGATGAAGAAGATGATTTGCTGCCGGTGCGTCTGCGTAGCGGTGGCCGTTCCGTCGGCGGCGCGATGAGTTGGGGCGAGGCCAAGGGTTTAGCGCCGTTCTCAGAAAACTCGCCATTCTACGGGCTAACCATACCCGAGGATGTCACGGTAACAACTCAGGTGATGGCACAACCAGACCCTAATCTGGCCGATCGGGTGATTGCGTCACTCTCCGATGGTACGCCTTTGGTTACCCGCAAACCCTTAGGATTGGGGCAGGTGGTGCAGTTCCATGTTACGGCGGATGCGGAATGGTCAAGCCTGCCACTATCTGGCCTATTTGTGGAGATGTTGGACCGGCTGGCCGTCGCTTCTGCCGCCAAATCTCGGCAAGAGGCGCAGATGCAGGGAACAGTGTGGGAGCCGGTTCAGATACTGGATGGTTTTGGTACTCTGACCGATGCCGGAACATTGGCCGGCGTGGATGGGGTCGAGCTGGTCTCGGGCCAGATCGGACCAGACTTGCGCCCGGGCCTTTATGAAAGCGGCAAGCAGAAACTTGCACGGAATGTGTTGGCCGAGGATGCGGTGCTGACGCCACCCGTTTGGCCCACCGATGTCCCGATCCGGGGGCAGAATATCACAACAGAGACTCCGTTGGCGGGTCTGTTGCTTAGCCTTTCGCTTGTGCTGTTGACGATTGACGTGATCGCGTCATTGGCTCTTTCCGGACGTTTGGGTCTGGCGCGCGCGGCAGCCGTGATGCTGGGCGCATTGCTGGTTGTTCAGGATGCGCAGGCGCAGACGCCGGATGATACCGATTTCGCGCTGAATGCGACGCGGGAACTCGTACTTGCGCATGTGCTGACGGGCGATGCGCAAGTAGATGATATCGCGCTGGCTGGGCTGCGCGGGCTCGTGCAAACGCTGCATTATCGCACCTCGGTCGAGCCTGCTGATCCCATCGGAGTCGATCTGGAACGCGATGAGCTTGCGTTCTTTCCACTGCTTTATTGGCCGATCACAACCGATCAGCCGCAACCTTCGGCCGAGGCCTATGCCAAGCTCAACGCCTATCTGCGATCAGGCGGGATGATCCTGTTTGACACGCGCGACGCCGACATCGCTGGCTTCGGGGCGTCAAGCCCCAATGGGCGCAAGCTGCAGCAATTGGCTGCGCCGCTAAATATTCCCTCATTAGAGCCGGTTCCGCGTGATCATGTTCTCACTCGCGCCTTTTATCTGCTGCAGGATTTCCCCGGTCGCTATTCCGGCACCGAAGTCTGGGTCGAAGCCGCGCCGCCGAATGCCGAGCAGATCGAGGGGATGCCGTTCCGCAATCTCAATGACAACGTGACTCCGGTAGTGATCGGGGGCAATGACTGGGCCGGGGCCTGGGCGGTGGATCGCAACGGTCAGTCCCTGTTGCCTGTGGGTCGCGGCTATGCTGGCGAACGGCAACGTGAACTGGCCCATCGCTTTGGCGTTAATCTGGTGATGCATGTACTGACCGGAAACTACAAATCCGATCAGGTCCACGTGCCCGCCCTTTTGGATAGGTTGGGGCAATGACCGGTACCGTCATCTTTGATCCGCTGATCCCATGGCCCGTCTTGGCCGTTGTCGCCGCCATCGCGCTTGCCGGGGTAGTGCTGGCGCTCTGGCGTGGCTTGTCGGGTTGGGCGTTGCGTGGTTTGGCGGCTTTGGTTGTCCTCTCCGCACTTAGCGGTCCAGTATATCAGGTCGAAGATCGTGCACTGCTCACCGATATCGTGCTGATGATCGAAGATGAAAGCGCCAGCCAAACCCTGTCGGATCGTGCCGAACAGACCATTCAGGCCGCAAACGAGCTTGCGGCTGAAATCGAAGCCCGCGACAATACCGAGCTACGCCGCATACGGGTTGGTGACGGCGACGGGGATGAAGGCACGCAGGTCATGGCCGCTCTGAACGCGGCCCTCGCCGAAGAACCCCGGGCGCGGATTGCAGGCATCATCGTGGTCTCAGACGGTATAGTGCACGACGCGGACCAAGCTCCTGACCTACCTGCGCCGATGCACTTGTTACAGACAGGGCGTGCGAGTGATTGGGATCGCCGGCTGATCGTGCGCAATGCACCTGCCTTCGCCATAATCGGAGAGCCTGTAACGCTTACCTTGCGCGTCGAGGATACCGGCGTAGCGCCTGTCGGTGTCACAAACGCCCCGCTTGAGATCTCGGTCGACGGTGCTGAGCCTGAGCGCTTCACCATTCCCATCGGTGTGGACGTAGAGTTGCCGATTACCTTGCCGCATGGTGGGCGAAACGTCATCCAGTTCTCGGTTCCGCAGGCCGAAGGCGAGTTGACCGAACGCAACAACACCGCGCTTATCCAGATGAACGGCGTGCGGGATCGTCTGCGCGTCTTGCTGGTATCGGGCGAGCCGCATCCCGGCGGGCGCACGTGGCGCAACCTGTTGAAATCCGACAGCTCGGTTGATCTGGTCCATTTCACCATCCTGCGGCCACCAGAAAAGCAGGACGGCGTCCCGGTGGATGAGCTCTCACTGATTGCCTTCCCAACGCGAGAGTTGTTTCTGGAGAAGATCAATGATTTCGACCTAATCATCTTTGACCGCTACAAACGGCGCGGCATCCTGCCTGCGATCTATCTGGATAATGTTGGCGACTATATCGTCAATGGTGGCGCGGTGCTGGTCGCTGCTGGCCCTGATTTTGCCACGGCTGACAGCCTGTACCGATCCCCTCTTGGGCCGGTCCTGCCCGCAAAACCCAGTGCGCGGGTTTACGAGGAACGATACGTGCCCATGGTCACCGATCTGGGCCAGCGTCATCCGGTTACCGCTGATCTGGGCGATGCTGAGACTTGGGGCGCATGGCTGCGCCAGATCGATGTCAGCCAGCTATCCGGCGACATGCTCATGACCGGCGTGGATGACCGTCCGTTGCTGGTACTGGATCGCGTCGGCGAAGGACGTGTGGCGCTGATGGCCTCTGATCACGCTTGGCTGTGGAGCCGCGGTTTTGAGGGCGGTGGCCCCCAGTTGGAGCTACTCCGCAGGCTGGCCCACTGGATGATGAAAGAACCCGAGCTTGAGGAAGAGGCGCTGTGGGCCGAAGCGAATGGCCAGTCGATGCGTATCATCCGCCAGACGCTGGAGGATGAGGTTGGCCCCGTGACCGTTACCCGCCCTAACGGCGACACCTTGGATATCACGCTGAACGAGGTCTCGCCTGGTCGGTTCGAGGCGCAGTATTTCGGCCCCGAAATTGGCCTTTACCAACTGGAAGAGGGTGAGCATTCCGCCGTGATCGGCCTGGGCCCTGCCGCACCCAAGGAATTCGAACGCACGATCGCAACCGATGAAATCCTAAGCCCGGTTCTGGCCAGCCTGCGCGGCGGTTCGATTCGGGTGGAAGAGGGCCTGCCCTCAATCCGGAACGTCCGTGTGGGCCGACCGGCAGCAGGACGGGGCTGGATTGGGCTGACACCGCGCGACGCCTACGAAACCCGCGATGTTACACAGGCCGGGTTGCTTCCCCCCTGGCTGGTGTTGCTGCTGGCCGGTGGGTTCCTCTTGGCCGGTTGGTTGCGCGAGGGGCGTCGCTAGCGCGGCTTAAGCACTTTTTCACGCTCTCCCGCGATGCTCTGAGCAGATTATCGCGGGAAAATTTTACATGAGTCTTGCTGAGAAACTGGCGCGGGAACGGCGCGCGCGATTGGCTGCTGAGCGCCTGTTGCATCTGAAACAGGCCGAGCTCTCTGCCGCCAACCGCAAACTGGGGCGTCATGCCATCGCTCTGACACGTCAGATCGATGAGACTCAGGCCGAGGTTGCGACGGTTCGCGATGAAAACGAAAAGGTCAAATCAGATCTGACCGTAGCCAATGCCAAGATAGAGGTGGCTGAACGTCGCCTTTGGCACTCGATCCAGACCATCCCCGACGGGTTTGCATTTTTCGATGGCAACAACACACTGATCGGTGCCAATGCCGCTTACCTTAGCGTTTTCGATGGGCTGGAAGAGGTCGCACCGGGGATCAGCTATCCGCGTATTCTTGAGATTCTGACCCATGAAGGGATCGTGGATATCGGCGCGGAAAAGATCGCGAACTGGCAGGCCCGTATGCTCGCACGCTGGGCGCAACCGCACCCCGAACCTCAAGTGATCCAGCTGTGGAACGGCCAGTATATCCGGTTGATCGATCAGCGGGGCCACGGCGGCGACGTGCTGAGCCTTGCGCTGAACATCACCGCCTCGGTCCGGCATGAGGCCGAACTGAACGCCGCGCGTGAACGGGCCGAGGCTGCCAACCGCGCCAAATCCGCCTTTCTGGCAAATATGAGCCATGAGATTCGCACGCCGATGAACGGGATCGTTGGCATGACCGAACTGCTGACCGAAACTCCGATGAACGAAGAACAAAGGCTCTATTTCAGCACAATTCGTAATTCGGGCGAGGCACTGCTGGCCATCATCAACGATGTTCTCGACTATTCAAAGATCGAGGCCGACAAGTTGACGCTGCACCCCGAGCAGTTCGATTTTGAGCGCTGTATCCTAGAGGTCGCTATGCTGTTGCAGCCTAGCGTACGCGACAAAGGCCTGACTTTGTTAGTGGATTATGACCTGTTCCTGCCCACGCTTTTTGTAGGTGATCCGGGGCGGATTCGTCAGATTCTGACCAACCTCGTGGGGAACGCGGTGAAGTTTACTGCACAAGGCCATGTATTGATCCGTGTGACAGGCGTACCAGACATGACCACAGAAAGCTGCGATATCCACGTAGCCATCGAGGATACGGGCATCGGGATTGAGGCTGACAAGGTCCCGCACATCTTTGGTGAATTCAATCAGGTCGAGGATGCCCAGAACCGCCAGTTCGAAGGCACGGGTCTGGGGCTGGCGATCACCAAGCGTCTGATCTCGATGATGGGCGGTGTCGTTTGGGTCGAAAGCGATGCGGGCAAAGGATCTTGCTTCGGTTTCCGCATATCGTTGCCCACTGCTGAAGGTCCGCAACCTATTCCACCCGATTTGGCGGGGCAATTGGGGCGTGTTTTGGTGGTCGAAGATATGGCCGTCAACCGTGCCATCCTGACCAAGCAATTAGACCGCCTCGGGTCTCAGGCGCTGACCTGTTCGACGGGGGCCGAAGCGCTGGCTGCAATGGACAAAACGATTGATCTGGTCCTGTGCGATCACGATCTGCCAGACATGGATGGGTTGGAGCTTGCCACCACTCTGCGTGACAAAGGATGGGGTGATCTGCCAATCGTGGTGATGTCGGCCAATCCCGGTGTGTTCCACGCCGATCCGGCCCATCGGCTCATTAACGGTGTGTTGCAAACACCCATCCCGCGCGCCGAGCTGTATTCGCGGCTGATGGCGCTGGGCGCGCCTGTATTCAAGCCGGATCGCAGCGACGACTGCGCCTCTAATCTCGAGACTAATGCACAAGTTCCGCAGGAGCAGAGGCTGATGCGGGTTCTGGCAGCCGAAGACAATCGAACCAATCAGCTGATCCTTCGAAAGATGACCAAGGAGCTGAACATCGATTTGAAATTCGTCTCCAACGGGTTGGAGGCGGTCGAAACCTTCGCCAGCTTTGATCCGGATCTGATCTTCATGGATATCTCGATGCCCAAGATGGATGGCAAAGAGGCGACAGGTGAAATCCGGCGACGCGAGATCGGAACGGACCGACATGTTCCCATCGTGGCCCTGACGGCCCACGCCATGACAGGGGATGACCAGGGCATACTGGCGGCGGGGCTCGATCATTACCTGACCAAACCGTTGCACAAGAAACTGATCCACAAGATGATACTGGAACATCGACCGTCCGGGGCTTGTGCGGTCGGTGCAGAAGATGAAAGTACGGAATAGGATCGATTTATGTCAGATGAGCGCGGTTTTCGTCCCCGAGGATTGGGCGAGATTGCAATTCGCTGCGCCGATATGGAGGCAATGGTGCAATTCTATGAGAAGGTGATCGGGTTGCAGCGGCTGCAAGGCGACCATAACAGCGCCATCACCTTTTTTCGCATCGCCGAAGGGTTCGGCGGGCATACACAGGTGCTGGCCCTGTTTCACCAATCTGTTGGCTCTGAGCGTGGACCAGAGCAGACTGGCGAGACAGTGCCAGTAACAGGGGGCGCTTCGGCCCTGCACCATATCGCGCTGTCGGTGCCCTTTGCCGAGCAGGACGCGGTCATGCGCTGGTACGACCAAATCGGCCAGCCCTATCGGGTTGAGCATTTCGGCTGGATCGGTTGGCGCGGCATCTTCACCCAAGACCCCGAGGGGAACACGGTGGAACTTGTGGCTTACGATCCTTCGATGCTTGATCAGGCCTGATAGGGGCGTACAAACACGGGTTTGTCGTCTTCCGACAGATCGGCCCGGTATTCGTACCCGCCGCTATCAAAATCCAGCAGGCCTTTGGGGTCGGTCAGTCGATGTTGAATGATGTACCGGGCCATCGCACCACGCGCCTTCTTTGCAAAGAAGCTGACGATCTTGGGGGTGCCGCCCTTGTCCTCCATGAATACCGGTGTCACAACGTGTAGCTTCAGCGCTTTCAGGTCGACCGCACCGAAATACTCCTGGCTGGCGCAGTTCACCAGAACTTTGCTGCCAGCCTCAGCAGCTTGGGCGTTCAACGCCTTGCTCAACTGATCGCGCCAGTATTCATACAGGTTCTTGCCACGGCGGGTTTTCAGCTTGCTGCCCATCTCAAGCCGATAAGCCTGAATGGCGTCCAACGGTCGTAATACGCCGTAAAGGCCGGACAATATGCGCAAATGATCCTGAGCCCAGGCCATTTCGTCAGCATCCAGCGATGTGGCCTCAAGCCCCTGATAGGTATCACCTGCGAAAGCCAGCGCGGCGGGGCGCGTAATTTCTGCCTCGGGTGCGTCTGAGAATACCCGGTACCTGTCGCGGTTCAGGCGGGCCAAGTCGTCGCTCAGATCCATTAGTTTTTTTAGATCGCCCAAGGTCAAGTTGCGTGCAGTCTTCGACAAGCGGATTGCGTCGTCCTGAAAATCGGGTTGGGTCACTTGGACGTTTCGTTCTACCCAATCCAGCCGCTTGGCCGGGGAAATCACTACCAGCATATCCGCCCTCGTTTCTTGCCTGTTGGCTCGTATCTAGCCCGCTTGCTGCAGCACGTCCAGAAACGCCGCGCCAAACCTTTCGTGACGACGGTCGCCCAGAACCTGCTCCATCGCTCGTGGATCATCCGGGCGCAATTGCGCCACCTTGGCCAGTTGCGATGCCGAACAGCTCAGTGGTTTGTCGATCCCGTCGGGGCCTCGCGACAATTGTGATTGAACCTCAAGCAACTGATCGTAGATGTCGCCCTGATCGCGGCCGGCAAGCTTGCGCCGTGCCGGGTGCAACTCTTCTACCGCGCCGATCAGCACCTCAAGGAAGGTTGCACCATAGCGCTCCAACTTTTTTGCCCCAATGCCGCTGATCCGGGCCATATCGTCCAGATTTGCGGGTCGGGACTCCGCCATTTCGATCAGGGTGCGATCTGGAAAGATGACATAGGCCGGAACCCGCGCGACCTCGGCCAGTGCGCGCCGCTTGGCCTTGAGCGCCGAGAGCAGCGGCGCGTCTTCCTCGGACACCATCGCCTTGACCGCGGGTCGCCGGGTGGCTTTGCGGATGGTATCCTTGCGTAGGTCGATCTGTGTCTCACCTTTCAGGATCGGTTTGGCGGTTTCGGTCATGCGCAACGCACCGTGGCGTTCAGGATCGGGACGGACCAAATCGCGGCCCATCATCTGCCGAAAGATCGCCTGCCATTGCGGGCGCGACCAGTCTTTGCCGATGCCGTAGGTTGACAGGTTGTCGTGTCGCCGCGCGCGGATTTTGTCGGTCTCATTGGCCAACAGGATGTCGATCAGATGACCCGCGCCGAACCATTCTTCTGTGCGCAGAATAGCGGACAGGGCCATGCGAACCGGCGTCGTGCCATCGAACACTTCAGGAGGGCTGTCGCAGAGATCGCATTTGCCGCAAGGTTCGATCTGTTCTCCGAAATACCCGAGCAAGGTCTGGCGGCGGCATTTCAGTGCCTCGGCCAATCCAAGCAACGCATTCAGGCGTGCATGATCCGCCATCCGCCGCTCAGGTGGGGCGAGCCCTTCGTCGATCTGCGACCGGCGCAGTCGGATATCGTCGGGGCCGAATAAGGTCAAGGTCTCGGCGGGGCCGCCATCGCGGCCAGCGCGTCCGATTTCCTGATAATAAGCTTCAATCGATTTCGGCAGATCGGCATGCGCGACCCAGCGGATGTCGGGCTTATCGATGCCCATGCCAAACGCGACAGTGGCGACGACGATCAGCCCGTCCTCGCGGGCAAAGCGGGTCTCGACGCTGCGCCTATCTTCGGCTTCCATCCCGCCGTGGTAGTGGCAAGCCGAATGCCCTTCGGCGCGAAGCGCTTGTGCCAACACTTCGGTTTTGTTTCGGGTGCCACAATAGACGATGCCGGATTGGTTCTTGCGGGCGGCTGCGAAGTCGAGGATTTGTTTGCGCGGTCCATCCTTGGCGGCAAAGGCCAGATGGATATTGGGTCTGTCAAACCCGCGCAGGAATTTACGCGGCTCAACACCGTCGAACAGCTTTTCGACGATCTCTTCCTGCGTTTCCGCATCCGCTGTCGCTGTAAATGCGGCGAGGGGCACGCTCAAAGCGCGACGCAGCTCTCCGATCCGCAGGTAATCAGGGCGGAAATCATGGCCCCATTGGCTAACACAATGTGCCTCGTCCACCGCGATCAGATTGACGTTGATCCTACGCAGCATCCCCAGCGCCGACCCGGCGGCCAGACGTTCCGGGGCCATGTATAGAAGTTTCAGCCGCCCGGCCTCCAACGCCTCCCATACCGCATCGGTTTCTTCAGGGGTGTTGCCAGAGGTGAGCGCGCCGGCCTCAACACCGGCCTCCTGCAGCCCACGCACCTGATCGCGCATCAGGGCGATGAGCGGAGATATAACCACGGTCACGCCGTCTCGCAACAACGCAGGTAGTTGGAAACACAGGGATTTACCACCACCGGTCGGCATGATGGCCAGCACGTTTTCGCCCGCGGTCACGGCATCGACGATCTCTTCCTGCCCGGGGCGGAAGTCGTCGAATCCAAAGACGTCTCGCAACAAGGGTGCGGAGTCGAACATGCGCCGGAGGGTCCTGTACTAAGGTTTATCTGCTCTTAAGACAGGACCATCACATACTAAGATTCGGTGAACAAGAGGTCAGTAGAAATAGACCGCATTGTTGATCAGGATGATCCGCAGGGCATAGACCCCGATCAACACGACCAGAGGCGTCAGATCCAGACCGCCCATGTTGGGCAGGATGCGACGGATGGGGCTATAAATCGGTTCTAATATCCGGTTCAGCCCATACCAGATTTGCGCCACCAGTTGCTGGTGCAGGTTAAGAACCTGAAAGTTGATCAGCCAACTCATGATCACATGGGCAAGAATGATGAACCAGACAATGTCTAGGATCAAAAGCAGGATTTGGATCAGCGACAGCATGGACACTCCGTTCGTCAATTGCCCAGAGACCTAAGCGCGCCTGCGCCAAAGAGCAAGTCTGCAGCAACACAACGCTTGCGAATTACCGCAAAGCCCCCTCTTATGAATTCAACAAGAACAGGGGCAGAAATGGCGGAAATTTCCAAGCGCAAGCGCATCTGGGGCTGGTGGTTTTTCGACTGGGCTTCGCAGCCCTATCACACCTTGCTGGTGACCTTTGTATTTGGCCCATATTTTGTAAGTGTTGCTGCACAGTATTATCTGACATCAGGTCTGGTGGAGGAGGCTGCCAAGGCGCAGGCGCAGGTTGTCTGGGCGAACGGCATGACCATTATCGGGCTGATCATTGCCTTTGGTGCGCCATTGCTGGGTGCGATGGCAGATGTCTCGGGACGGCGTATCCCTTGGATATTTGGATTTTCGCTGATGTACGCGGTGGGATCCGCGGCGCTTTGGTACACGATGCCTGATGGCTCGAATATGTGGCTGATGATTTCGGCCTTTGGGCTGGGCTTTGTGGGGGCCGAATATGCGCTCATCTTCATCAATTCTCAGCTGCCCGATTTGGGGGATGACAGTGAGGTCGGTGAGATCTCGGGATCAGGTTTTGCGTTTGGCTATTTCGGAGGATTGCTGTCGCTGGCGATTATGCTGGCACTGTTCGTCGAGCAGCCCAATGGCAAAACCCTGATCGGGATGGACCCGATGTTCGGTCTGGATGCGGCAACGCAGGAAGGTACTCGGTTTGTCGGGCCCTTCACAGCCGGGTGGTTCATCCTGTTCATGGTGCCGTATTTTCTTTGGGTCAGGGACGACACGAACACTGATAAACAAGGCAGCGTGGGCGAAGCCTTGCGGTTGCTGGGAAAATCAGTCGCTGCCTTGCGTCATCGGGTGAGCCTGGCGACATATCTTGGGTCGTCGATGTTCTACCGCGACGCTCTGAACGGGCTATATACCTTTGGTGGAACATACGCTGCGCTGGTCCTGGAATGGGATATCGTCAAGATCGGTGTGTTCGGGATCGTCAGCGTACTGGCTTCGGCCATCTTCGCATGGGTCGGCGGTAAGATGGATCGGAAATACGGCCCTAAACCAGTGATACTGGTCGCCATATGGGTTTTGATCTTTGTCTGCCTGACGGTTGTGTCGATGGATCGAACACAGATTTACGGAATTTCATTGCCCGAAGGCTCTGGCCTGCCGGATATGGCGTTCTTCGGGTGCGGAATTCTGATTGGCGGTATGGGAGGTATCCTGCAATCGGCTAGCCGATCTATGATGGTGCGCCATACTGATCCCGCCACTCCGGTTGAAAGTTTTGGGCTTTATGGGCTTTCGGGTCGGGCAACCGCCTTTGCAGCGCCACTTTTGATCGGGATAGCAACGGCAGTGACCGGTAGTGCAAGACTAGGGGTGTCACCGATCATTCTGTTGTTTATTCTAGGACTAGTCCTGATGCGCTGGGTGAAACCGGAAGGGGATCAGAGCAGATGATTTTATTACGTTTTTTAGCTGTCTTAACGGTGATGACACTTGCAGGCGCGGCAGGGGCGCAACCGCTGGCCAAGCAATTGTTCGGGGCTCAGAAGGTGGGGTCTCAGCAAAAATCAGCGGCTTTCGGCAGTTATTCGCGCGGGTGCGCTGCAGGGTCGGTGCAATTGCCCGAAACTGGGCCAACATGGCAGGCGATGCGCCTGTCCCGCAATCGCAACTGGGGGCATCCGCAGGCGATCGACTATGTGCAGGATCTCAGCCGGTTTGCCGCGAAACAGCCGGGGTGGAATGGTCTCTATATCGGGGATATCAGCCAGCCACGGGGCGGGCCGATGACATCGGGCCATCGTTCGCATCAGTTAGGTCTGGATATCGATATCTGGATGCTGCCGGGCGACAACATGCGCCTTAGCCGTAAAGCGCGCGAGAATATCTCGTCCATATCCTTACGCCGCGCGAACGGCGCCTATGTGAACGGCAACTGGACCAAGCAGCATCATGCGGTGTTGCGCGAAGCCGCCAAGGACAAGCGCGTTGCCCGGATCTTTGTGTTCCCTGGTGCCAAGGTGCAGATGTGCAATGACGAGAAGGGCAACAAAGCCTATCTGCGTAAAATCCGGCCGTGGTGGGGACATCACTATCATTTCCACGTGCGGCTGAAGTGCCCGAAAGGGTCGAGAGGTTGTGTCAATCAGGACCCGCCACCCAAGGGCGACGGTTGCGCCGAGGCGCAGCAATGGGTGCGCAATATTCTGAACCCTCCGCCGCCTGATCCGAATGCGCCTGCGCCAAAAAAACGTCGCGAGTACCAATTGGCTGATTTGCCCCAGCAATGCACAGCTGTCTTGCAATCCAACTGATCACGGCGCTGCTGCTATTTGGAGGGTCTGTTCAGGCGGTGGAGCTTAAGCAGGCTTCGCTGCTCGGCAGCTATGACTGGCGCAATAACGCCGACTGGTTCGGAGGGTTTTCGGCCGTTCATATCTCGGAGAGCGGGCAGAGCATGATCGCAGTCATTGATCGGGCAACACTGGTCAGGGCGCGGATTGAACGAGACCGATATACAATCAGCGATATCCAAATCCTTGACCAGTGGCCGATCCTGTCCAGCAAAGGCCGCGTGTTGAAGGGAAGGGCTGGTGATTCCGAAGGGATCGCCGTTGCCCCGGACGGCAGCTATTACGTCTCATTCGAAGGGGTCCATCGGGTGGCGCATTACGCCGCCCCCGGCGCCAATGCGCGGGTTCTGCCACGTCCGCGAGAGTTTCTGAATATGGAACTCAACCGCTCATTCGAAGCGCTGGCGATAGATGAAGAAGTGCGGCTGTACACACTGACCAAAAAGGCTCGCACCATACGGGGTGATATTCCAGTCTATCGCTGGGATGGCACAAACTGGTCAGCACCTTTTGTACTGCCGCCTCGTGGAAAGTTCCTGCCGGTTGCAGCTGATTTCGGGCCTGACGGGCGGCTCTATGTGCTCGAACGTGGGGTGGCTTTCATTGGCTTCCGCTCACGCTTGCGACGCTGGGTGATCACGGACGACGTGCCCAAGGCCGAAGAAACGCTGTTTGAAACCGATACAGGGACCCATGACAATCTGGAAGGTCTTTCGGTCTGGCGCGATCAGGAGGGGCAATTGCGCGCGACCATGGTGTCGGACGATAATTTCCTGTCATTGCAACGGACAGAAGTGGTTGAATACCTGTTGCCCGATTGACAGGTCGTTATCAAAGGTCTAAACGCACGGCCTGCCTTGGGATGAGCCTGGGGCCAAGTCGCCGCTACCTTGTCAAAACGGGCATCTGAAAATGCAACGCAGCTTTATTCCCGGCATCATTGCCATGGCCGCCATTGTCGTGGCCTCAAACATCCTGGTCCAGTTCCTCATCTTTGATGGGCTGTTGACCTGGGGTGCTTTCACTTATCCGCTGGCCTTCCTGGTCACGGACATCATGAATCGCGTCTATGGTGTAGGTCCGGCCCGCAAGGTCGTGTTTGCCGGTTTTGTCACCGGTATCATCTGCTCGCTGATCGGCAGCCAGATCATGTTGCAGGGTGACGGCTTCACCTATGCCGCCGTACCGCTGCGGATTGCCGTCGCCTCGGGCACCGCGTTCCTGATCGCACAACTGACCGATGTCACCGTGTTCAATTCACTGCGTGGCGGACGCTGGTGGCGCGCACCGCTGGTCTCGACGCTGGTTGGGTCCGCACTGGACACCGCGCTGTTCTTCACCATCGCCTTCTCGGCTTCGGTCACCTTCTTTGGTGCCAATGCTGACGCTGCCATCAGTTGGGCGTGGGAGCCTGTGCCATTCATGCTGTCTGGCCCGATGGCGCCGCTCTGGGTGACACTGGCTTTCGCTGACTGGCTTGTGAAACTGTCACTGGCTTTGATCGCGTTGATTCCGTTCAAAGTGATCGTTGCCCGCTTGACCGCTGCACAGCCTGCGTAAAAAAGTTCTTTGAGATTGGCACAAGTTGTGTCACGCTCCTTTCTAACCGCAACAGATAGAAAAGGAGGTGATCCAGTGTCGAGAAAGAGATTGGAGAGAGGTGTCGGAACAACCGGGGGGATCGCCTGTTAAGGCAGCCCTTGGCGGAGCGCTCGCTCCGGCTGGTCGATTGATCTAACCGACCCCACCTCCTGAACTTTCGAAGGGCCGTCCCACTGGGGCGGCCCTTTCTGTTTTTACCTGTGCCTAGTATGGTCTGACCCATGTTGCGCATCAACGACGATATCACCCTGCAAGACTGGGAAATGACGGAAAGCTTTGTGCGGTCTTCTGGTCCGGGTGGGCAGAACGTGAACAAGGTATCGACAGCAGTTGAATTGCGGTTCGAAGCAGCGCGCTCACCCTCCTTGCCCGACCCGGTCAAAAATCGATTGAAACGTATTGCTGGTCGGCGATGGACTAAGGACGGAGCGATTGTCATCCAATGCGAAGAAACCCGTTCCCAGGCCCGCAACCGCGAGATTGCGCGCGCCCGGCTGGGGGAACTGATTGCCCGCGCCTTGGTCAAACCCAAGCGTAGGATTGCAACGAAACCGACCTATGGCTCGGTCAAGCGTCGATTGGCAGCCAAAAAAGCACGCGGCGATGTAAAGGCGCTGCGGGGCAAAGTGTCCGAAGAATGAACTGGCATCTCGGCTCTTGGTTGATAGTCTGTCCCGCAACAAGGGCAGGAGGGCAACAACATGAGGCTGGAGGGTAAAACCGCAATCGTGACCGGTGGTGCATCCGGGTTCGGTGCGGGAATTGTGCAAAAGTTCCTTTCCGAAGGTGCCCGCGTTATGATTGCCGATATCAATGGCGATGCCGCCCGCGATATGGCCGCTGCATTGGGCCAGGATGCCATTTCTCAGCAAGTTGACGTCTCGGATGAGGACTCCGTTCAGGCCATGGCTGATGTCGTACAAAGTGTTTTCGGATCGCTTGATGTTCTGGTGAACAATGCGGGCGTGACTCATTTGCCAACGCCACTGGAAGAGGTCAGTGAAGCTGACTTCGACCGGGTTTTTGCAGTGAACATGAAATCTGTCTACCTGACAGCGCGCGCTTTTGTGCCGGGCATGAAGGCGCGCGGTATGGGCGCGATCCTGAACGTGGCCTCAACAGCAGGTCTGTCGCCGCGCCCCAATCTGAATTGGTATAACGCGTCCAAAGGTTGGATGATCACGGCAACAAAAACGATGGCGGTGGAACTCGCCCCATCGGGCGTACGTGTCAATGCGATCTGTCCGGTGGCAGGAGAAACGCCTCTGCTGAAATCCTTCATGGGCGAAGACACACCGGAAATTCGCGCCAAGTTCCTCTCGACCATCCCGCTGGGCCGCTTTTCGACCCCTGAAGACATGGCCAACGCCGCCTGTTTCCTGTGCTCGGACGAGGCCAGCATGATCACGGGCACCGCGCTTGAGGTGGATGGGGGCCGATGCATCTGATCTGCTCTTCATTTGGCCATAAATATCCCCGCCGGAGGCAGCGCGCCGCGGCGCGCTTATCTGCCCAAAATTAGAGGTTTCGATGACACCCGGCCCCAAAAACCTGATCACCGATGTCCCGGGCCTGAAGGTCGGCAATGCGCAGGATGATGCGTTGAAATCGGGCACAACCGTCTTGACTGCGGATCACCCTTTCACGGCTTCGGTGCATGTTATGGGTGGGGCGCCGGGCACGCGTGAAACCGATCTCTTGGCGGCCGACAAGTCCGTTGACCGGGTTGATGCGATTGCGCTTTCCGGTGGATCGGCCTTTGGGCTGGATGCCTGTTCGGGTGTATCCGATGCCTTGCGCACAGAGGGGCGCGGTTTTGTAGCTGGTTCGGCCATCGTCCCGATTGTGCCGGGGGCGATTCTGTTCGATTTGCTTAATGGCGGAGATAAAGACTGGGTCGAAAACCCCTATCGCGCGCTGGGGAATGCCGCGTATCTGAACGCCTCACCAGAATTTGAACTGGGGACTGCCGGGGCCGGAACCGGCGCATTGGCGGCAATGCATAAGGGAGGACTGGGCTCAGCCTCGCTAGTACTTGAGGATGGAACAACTGTTGGCGCACTGGTTGCAGCCAACCCGCTGGGCAGTGTGAGTACGCCGGGAGATCGGTATTTTTGGGCGGCACCATTTGAGGTCGATTCCGAGTTTGGCGGGCATGGCCCGGATCCGGCCTCGGGTCTTGGCCGCATCCACACTAGCCGCAAGGCGGAAGCCATGAAACCAGCCCAACCAGATCGGACAAACACAACCATTGCTATCGTTGCGACCGACGCTGCACTGACCAAACCGCAATGTCAGCGAATGGCGGTGGCTGCCCATGATGGCATCGCCCGCGCCATTGTTCCCGCGCACACGCCCGGCGATGGAGATCTTGTATTTGGCCTCAGCACAGCTGCCCGTGAAGTTGAGGTCGAAGCAATGGCGATGATCGGCCACGCGGCCTCAATCTGTCTGGCGCGGGCGATTGCGCGCGCGGTCTATTTGGCGTCACCCAGTGCAGGCGATCTTCTGCCCTGCTGGTCTGCCGTACATGACTTAAGTTAAGGACGAACTAGTCTCTGCTGTGACACAGTGCCCTCGCGCGGCAATCTGCGCGTTGACTCTCTGCTGCGCCAAAGGTCCTTTCTGTGCAGCCAATTCGTATCGGAGCAAAAGCTATGAATCGTATCCTTGCCACCGCAATTGCTGGTCTGCTGGCCCTTCCCGCCTATGCTGAAGGTGACGCCGAAGCTGGCAAGAAAGCCTTTAACAAATGCAAATCCTGTCACCTGATCGCTGATCCCGCCGGTGAAGTGATCGTCAAAGGCGGCAAGACCGGACCGAACCTCTATGGTGTTGCGGGTCGTACCGCCGGCACTGTCGAAGGGTTCAAATACGGCGACAGTATTGTCGAAGCGGGTGAAAACGGCTTGGTCTGGGATGAAGAGACTTTTGTTTCTTACGCCCAGGACCCCAAAGCGTTTCTTAAAGACTATCTGGGTGAAACCTCGGCCAAGTCAAAAATGACCTTTAAACTGAAAAAGGGCGCTGAAGACGTTTACGCTTATATCGTCAGCGTTTCGGGCGAATAACCAGGTTCGTCTAGATCATGTACAATGGTGCGAAAGGCCGCAGCCCCTGCGGCCTTTCGTGCGGTTGAATGATGCCTCCATCGGCGTCACTTTGGATAAAAACCGGTATGACTTTGAGCGCCGGGATTCGCCAACAGGAGACGACAGATGGGAATCATGATCCCGGCCTGGGTTGAAGGCGAACTGACCCCCGTTGACAAGCTTGAGGCACACGAGAAAGGCCTCAAGCACAAGGCCGTATCAGTCTTCGTTGTGCGCGGAACTGAGATTTTGCTGCAGCGCAGGGCGATGGGCAAATATCACACGCCGGGTCTTTGGGCGAATACCTGCTGCACACATCCAGATTGGGAAGAAAGCGCCTCGCATTGCGCGGTACGTCGTCTGCGCGAGGAGCTGGGCATTACCGGACTATATCCTGAGTATCGCCACAAGCTTGAATATCACGCCGACGTTGGCAATGGCATGGTTGAGAACGAGGTGGTCGATGTCTTTCTGGCGCACGTGCGTGGACCATTGAAAATCGAGCCTAATCCTGACGAAGTGATGGATATTCGTTGGGTCGACTATCACGATCTGCTGGCTGAGGTGAAACGGCACCCGGACCGTTTTACGCCATGGCTCAAGATTTATTTGCATAACCACGCGGATACGATCTTTGGACCTGACTTGATTATCTCAGCCAAATCGTAACGCTGTCTTGCAAGGCGCTCGCAAGCGGAATACATCAACGCGTCATGGCCAAGCAGAAGCAGAAAACTGACCCGAATTACAAAGTGATCGCCGAAAACCGGCGTGCGCGCTTCGATTACGCGATCGAAGACGATATCGAGTGCGGCATTGTTCTGGAAGGGTCCGAGGTCAAATCTCTGCGCGCGGGCGGGTCGAACATTGCTGAAAGCTATGCGTCGGTTGATGACGGAGAGCTGTGGCTGATCAACTGCTATATCGCGCCCTATGAACAGGCGAAGGTCTTCAAACACGAAGAACGCCGCCGCCGTAAGCTGTTGGTGTCGCGCAAGGAGTTGGCAAACCTGTGGAACGCGACTCAGCGCAAGGGTATGACGCTGGTGCCGTTGGTGCTGTACTTCAACCACAAAGGCCGGGCGAAGCTGAAGATCGGCATCGCCAAGGGTAAGAAACTGCACGACAAGCGCGAAACACAGGCCAAGCGCGACTGGTCACGCCAGAAACAGCGTCTGATGAAGGACCACAGCTAGAACGCCATGGTCGCCTGAACGGCCCGCTGCCAGCGCGCATAGGCCGCGTCTCGGTCGGCCTCGGCCTTCTGGGGTTCAAACCGACAGTCAAGATCCCAGGTTTCGGCGAATCCTGCCTGATCCGGGTAGACACCTGCTTTCATTCCCGCCAGCCATGCGGCACCCAGCGCGGTGGTTTCCTGCATCACCGGGCGGTCGACCGGAGCGCCCAGAATGTCCGAAAGCCCCTGCATGGCCCAGTCCGATGCGCTCATTCCGCCATCGACGCGCAGGATCACGTCAGCCTCGGCCCCCCAATCGCCCTGCATTGCGTGCCATAGGTCGCGGGTTTGGAACGCGATGCTTTCCAGCGTGGCGCGCGTGATTTCGGCGCGGCCTGAGTTGCGGGTCAGGCCAAAGATCGCGCCGCGGCAATCGGGTTTCCAATAGGGCGCACCGAGGCCGGTGAAAGCCGGAACAAGCACGACATGCTGGGTCGGATCGGCCTGAGCCGCCAGCTCACCGCTTTGCGGCGCCGCCTCGATAATCTGCAAAGCATCGCGCAACCATTGCACCGCCGCGCCCGCGATGAAGATCGAGCCCTCAAGCGCATAGGTTTTCTGCCCGTCCAGCTGATAGGCAATAGTGGTCAGCAGGCGGTTCTTTGATTCAACCGGCTGCGCACCGGTATTGAGCAGCGCGAAACATCCCGTGCCGTAGGTGGATTTCATCATGCCCGGCTGGAAACAGGCCTGCCCGATGGTGGCAGCCTGTTGATCCCCTGCCACGCCGAGAATCGGGATTTCACTGCCAAACAGGGATGTTGATCCGAAATCTGCGGCACAATCCCGCACATCGGGCAACAAGGCCTGGGGGATGTCCAGCAAGTCACAAATCTCGCTGCTCCATTCCCCTTCATGTATGTCGAACAGCAATGTACGGGCCGCGTTGGTGGCGTCGGTGGCGTGCATGCGCCCTTCGGTCAGTCGCCAGATCAGAAAGGTATCGATAGTGCCGAAAAGCAGCTCTCCAGCGGCGGCACGGTCGCGCGCGCCTGGCACGGTATCCAGAAGCCATTTGACCTTTGTGCCCGAGAAATAAGGGTCCAGCAGCAGCCCCGTCTGGGCGGTCACGTCATCTTCGCACCCCGCTTTGCGAAGACGTTCGCAAATTTCAGCAGTGCGCCGGTCTTGCCAGACAATCGCGTTGTGAATCGGGGCACCGGTGGCGCGATCCCAGATAACTGTGGTTTCGCGTTGGTTGGTGATCCCAATTCCGGCGATCTGGCTGGCGGCAACACCCGTGGATTCCAACACCTCCCGGCAAACGGTCAGGACGCTGTCCCAGATTTCTTCGGCATCATGTTCGACCCAGCCTTCCTGCGGGAAATGCTGCGTAAACTCGTGCTGCGCAGTGCCGACGCGCTGCATTTGCGCGTCAAACAGGATCGCACGAGACGATGTGGTGCCCTGATCGATTGCCAGAATATAGGTCATGCCTGCGCCCCTCCCGCATTGGTTTTGCGGGACTTTAGCGCAAACAATGCCAAACGTGCCAGAGGGGAAATCAGACCTTTGACACCGGCAGATTATCGATCAGCCGCACGCCTTCAAGCATGGTCGCCGCGAACAAGCGCGCCGGGCGGTCGGCGTGGGCTAGCGGGTCCAGCGTATCGGCACAGCGGAGTTGGAGATATTCCACCTCAGCGAAACCGGCGGCCAGCAGTTCAGCCTGGGCTTGCGTCACCAGCGAGTTGAACGCCTCACCATTCTCCAGAGCCTGAACAAGTGCGCGCATGATGCGATGTTTTTTAGCCGCAATTACCAACCCCCGATCTGACAGTCTCTGGTTGCGCGAAGACATGGCAAGACCCGAGGGCTCTCGTACCGTCGGACAACCAATCACCTCGATCGGAATATCCAGATCGCGGGCCATCCGTCGGACGATCATAAGCTGCTGATAGTCTTTTTCCCCGAAATAGGCTCGATCCGTCTGCGATTGCAGGAACAGTTTGGCGACAACGGTCGCCACGCCATCGAAATGGCCCGGGCGAAATTCACCCTCCATTGTGTCAGTCAGGCCCGAAACCGATACTGTGGTGGCGAACCCCTCGGGATAGATCTCCTGAGGGTCGGGTACGTAAATCGCATCAACGTCATAAGGGGCCAGCTTCTCGGCGTCTTCCTGTTCGGTGCGTGGATAGTTGGCAAGGTCTTCTGGGTTGTTGAACTGTTTGGGGTTCACGAAGATTGTCACGACCACCCGGTCGCAATCCGCCTTGGCGGCTTCGGCCAGTGACAGATGCCCTTGATGCAGCGCGCCCATGGTCGGGACGACTCCGATCACCTCGCCCTTTTGGCGCCATTCACGGGTCAGTGCACGCAAATCCGCCAACCGACGCAGAATAGGCGCGGTCATGACTTGGACCCTTTTGAAGGGGTCTGATTTGAAGGGGTCTGATCTGCAAAGACATGTTCGTCTGCCGGAAAGCTGCGAGCTCGAACCTCGGTTGCGTATTCTGCAATTGCTGCTTCGGCCAGCGGGCCAAGGTCGGCATAGCGTTTAACGAATTTTGGTTTGAAAGCAGTGAAAAAGCCCAGCATGTCGTCTACCACTAGAATTTGCCCATCACACCCGGCCGAAGCACCAATGCCGATGGTGGGGATCGCAATCTGGGACGTGATCCGGTCAGCCAAACCTTGCGGAACCTTCTCTAACACGACGGAAAACGCACCGGCCTTGGCAACGGCACGGGCGTCGGCCAGTACGGCATCGGCCTGTTTGTCGCGCCCCTGTACCTTGTAGCCGCCCAGCGTGTTGATTGATTGCGGTGTCAAACCGATATGCGCCATCACCGGGATGCCGCGTTTTACGAGAAACCGAATGGTTTCGGCCATCTCCACGCCGCCTTCCAGCTTAACGGCCCCTGCACCGGTTTCGGACATTAAGCGGGCCGCGTTTCGGAAGGCCTGTGCCGGGTCGTGCTCGTAACTTGCGAAGGGCATGTCGATCACCATCATGGCTCTGTCCAGCCCGCGGGCGACGGCCTGACCGTGCATGATCATCATGTCCATCGTCACCCCGAGGGTCGAGGTCAGCCCGTGCAGCACCATTCCGACGCTGTCACCGACCAGGACGAAATCACAATGCGCGTCCATCAACCGCGCCATCGGCGTCGTGTAGGCAGTCAGCGAGACCAGAGGTTCAGTGCCTTTCCGGGCGCGGATATCCTCGGCGTTCGGGGCTTTCTTGCGGGCGGTGGCGCTCATGATCACTCCTCGCAGGGTTCATGTTGCAGTGCGGCATAGCAGATGCGGCAGATGCAAAGAAACCCCGGTTGCGCCAACAATCCCTTGATTGACCCGGGGTTTCTGGCAGGATCGGTCTCAGAACGATCCGTAGTCAGCGGAATAGTCGTATAATGTGGGGAGAGATTTTCATGACAAAGCAGCGCTTTCGCTCATTCGCGTCGGCCTTGGCCCTAGGTTCCAGCCTGTTTGCCACGCAGGCTCTGGCTAAATCCGACATCACCATCGCCATGCAACTAGAGCCGCCGCATCTGGACCCAACCAGCGCCGCCGCTCAGGCAATCGATTCGGTTGTCTACACCAACATCTTCGAAGGTCTGACCCGCTTTATGGGCGATGGATCGGTTGTTCCCGGGTTGGCTGAAAGCTGGGAGATTTCGGATGACGGCACCGTTTACACATTCAAACTGCGCGATGGCGTGACTTTTCATGACGGCACTACGATGGATGCCGAGGACGTCAAATTCAGCCTCGACCGGGCGACAGCAGAAGACAGCGCCAATGCACAAAAGGCTCTGTTTGCTGGGATTGAGACTGTCGAAGTTGTAGATCCTCTGACCGTTCAGGTGACGTTGAAGGAACCGAACGGTAATTTCCTCTTCAACCTTGCCTGGGGTGACGCGGTCATCGTTGCGCCGGAAAGTATCGAGAATATTAAGACCAACCCGGTTGGCACGGGTGCGTTCACCTTTGCCGATTGGGTGCAAGGAGACAGCATCACCCTGAATCGAAATCCCGACTATTGGGGCGATCAGCCCGCGTTAGAGACTGCAACGTTCAAATTTATTTCGGACCCGACCGCCGCCTTCGCTGCCATGATGGCCGAGGATGTGGACGTGTTCGACAATTTCCCTGCTCCCGAGAACCTGCCTCAGTTCGAGGCCGATCCGCGCTTTCAGGTTCTTGTCGGCTCGACTGAGGGTGAGACAATCCTATCGACCAACAATAAACAAGAACCCTTCGACGATGTACTCGTGCGGCAGGCCCTAGCCCATGCCATCGACCGGCAAGCCATCATCGACGGCGCGATGTTCGGTTATGGCACGCCCATCGGCACTCATTTCGCGCCGCACAACCCGGCTTATGTCGATCTGATTGGTAATTCGGCCTACGACCCTGAGAAAGCTAAGGCACTTCTCGCCGAGGCCGGATATCCCGACGGGTTTGAGACCACTCTGCACCTGCCGCCGCCCTCTTACGCTCGGCGCGGGGGTGAGATCATCGCGGCTCAGCTGGCCGAGATTGGCATCAAAGCCGAGATCATTAATGTGGAATGGGCGCAATGGCTGGAAAGCGTGTTCAAAGGCAAGGAGTTCGGCCTGACCATCGTCAGTCACACCGAGCCGATGGATATCGGTATCTATGCGCGTCCTGAATATTACTTCCAATATGACAGCACCGATTTTCAGGCTTTGATGGAAACTCTGAATTCTACCACCGACCCTGATGAACGCACTCGTCTGTTGGGAGAGGCGCAGCGCCTGATCGCAACCGATTACGTCAACGGGTATCTGTTTCAGCTTGCCAAGCTCGGGGTTGCCAAGGCGGGTGTTCAGGGTCTGTGGGAAAACGCGCCCACCGCAGCGATCGACCTGACTGCCATCAGCTGGGACGAATAGACCCTAGGGAGTCCGTGCATGGTCAAGTCAATCTTCGTCGCTCTTACCCTCGCGGCGCAGATCGCTATTACATCTGTTGCTCGGGCCGAATCATCGCTTAGCCAGGCGGTTGAGTTGTGGCTGCAAGGCGACGATGAGCAGGCCCTGCCCATGTTGGCAGAGCTTGCCGTTGAAGGTAACGTAGAAGCGCGCCTGTTACTGGGTCGGATCGAAACATCGGATCTTGGGCCGTCGCCATATCGTCAATCGCTGGGACCCAAACAGTCGCGAAAGCTTTTTCGCCAGAAAGATTGGTCGGCCTTTGGGCAGTCGTGGTTAACGGTCGAGGCACGCGCTGGAAACGAGTTGGCGCAAATCTTACTCCAGGCCAAGCATCCGAACCCCGATCTTGACCTGATCGCAAAACTTAACGCGCTTGGTGAGCATCAGGCCACGGATTATCCAACGCGCATCGTGGCTTTGTATGGTAACGCCAGCATGCGTGAGACGCTGCAGGCCAACGATCAGGTCATGCAGGCCTTGAAGCCCTACTTGGCCTATCTGTCACAAACTCCAGAACCACGCGGAGACGGGCTGGCCGCATTGCGCCACATTCAACCTGATCCGGTCGACGCAAGCTCGGACCAGGCGCTGGGTATAGCGGGTCTTCTGGCGCTTGGGTTGGGGTACGGCGATATCTCCCCGGATAACCCGTGGCGTCAATCGGTAGAGAGCTGGCTGATGTCATCGGAAGAGACACACCCCATTGCCCAACTTTGCAATCAGCAATGTACCGATGACGCTCCGGCCTGCGCTTTTGCATTTTTGGCACTGACGGGCGGGTATTATGAGGCCATCCGGATCGACAGCCCGCTTGAAACGGTGATCCCGCAAGATGAGTTTCTGGATAGTCCGCGCGCCCGGTTGATGGTCCTGCGCCGCGCCGCGCTGGCTCGTACTGAAACCAATCTTGATTGGCTGTCAGAGACTGAGCCCGCCGCCGATCTCTCGGCCTGTGCGATCAAACTGGTCAACGACGAGCGGCAGGCCTACGAGTAGGTGGTGGACCCGCGCAACCCAGACACTTAACCTGTTACCAATGCTACGTTATGCCCTCAAACGCCTGCTGTCGCTGATCCTGAGTCTGGCCGTCGCATCGGTTGTCATCTTCGCGGTGATCGAGATTGCACCCGGTGATCCGGCGTCGTTCATGCTGGGTGTGAACGCGCAGGCAGACACTTTGGCTGCCCTGCGGGCTGAATTGGGCCTCGATGTCTCCAAAGTCGAACGGTATTTCAACTGGGTCGGCGGGATGCTGGTTGGGGATTTCGGCACATCCTACACTTATCGCACGCCGGTGTCGCAGATGATTACGGATCGACTATGGGTGTCGTTGCCGCTGGCGTTGTACGCACTGACCCTGTCCACGCTTATTGCGTTTCCCGCTGGTATCTATGCAGCGGCACGGCGTGGCAAACCGGGTGACTTGGCTGTAATGGGCGCAACGCAACTCGGGATAGCAGTGCCGAACTTCTGGTTTGCAATGATGCTGGTGCTGATATTTGCGATCAATCTGCGCTGGTTCAATGCCGGCGGGTTCGCGGGTTGGGAAAACGGCGTCTGGACCGGCCTGCATTCTCTGACCCTGCCTGCGATCGCCCTAGCCCTGCCACAGGCGGCTATTCTTGCGCGGGTTATGCGATCGGCATTGCTGGACATTCTGGCCGAGGATTTTATGCGTACTGCCCGCGCCAAGGGCCTGTCACGCCGTCAGGCACTGTGGCGACACGGGGTGCGGAATGCTCTGATTCCTGTGCTGACGATCATCGGGCTCCAATTTTCCTTCCTGCTGGCAGGCTCAATCATCATCGAACAGGTTTTCTATCTGCCAGGCCTCGGACGGCTGGTGTTTCAGGCGATTTCTGCACGTGACCTGATCGTAGTGGAATCGGTCGTCATGTTGCTGGTCTTCGCCGTCATCATGGTGAACTTTTTGGTCGATTTGGCCTATGCCGCCGTCGATCCAAGACTGAGGAGCAGGACATGAGCCGCAACCTGATCCTTGGTGCCGCACTGTCCTCGCTGGTGCTTCTGGCAGCGCTCGTATCGTTTGTCTGGACGCCATATGACCATGCCGCGCTCAATATTCCGGCCAAGCTGCAACCGCCAAACGCGCAACACTGGTTCGGCACCGATCATTTCGGGCGCGACATGTTCTCGATGATCATGGTCGGCGCTCGTACCTCGATTGCGGTAGCGTTGGTGGCCGTCGGGATCGGCATGGCGCTGGGGGTCCCCTTGGGCCTGACCGCTGCCGCGCGCAAAGGATCGTGGCTGGACGAAGTCATCATGCGCGGCAACGATTTGGTCTTTGCATTCCCCTCTCTTGTCATCGCCATTCTGATCACCGCTGTCTTTGGTGCCGGGGCCATCAACGCGATCATCGCCATCGGTATCTTCAACATCCCTGTCTTTGCGCGGATCACCCGAGGTGCGGCCCTGTCGCTGTGGGAGCGCGAGTTCATCCTCGCCGCCCGCGTGTCAGGCAAAGGGGCGGCACGCATATCGGCTGAACACATCCTGCCCAATGTCGCCAATCTGCTGATCGTTCAGGGAACGATTCAATTCTCTCTGGGTATTCTGGCCGAGGCCGGGCTGTCTTATGTCGGCCTGGGCGCGCAACCGCCCACACCAAGCTGGGGCAGAATGCTGGCCGACGCGCAGACTATGGTCAGTTTTGCCCCGCATTTGGCTCTGATTCCGGGTTTGGCGATCATCGTGACGGTTCTAGGTCTGAACCTACTGGGTGATGGCTTGCGCGACTGGTTGGACCCTCGGATACGGGTGGCCCGCGCATGAGCTTACTTGAGATCAAGGACCTTTCGCTAACCATTCACGGCACTCAAATCCTGAAACGGATCAACCTATCACTTGCGCCAGGGAGGATTGTGGCTGTGACGGGCGAGAGCGGTTCAGGCAAGTCTATGACCGCCCTTGCCGTGATGCAGTTGCTACCCAACGGGGCTGATGCGGAAGGGGTGCTGCAGCTTGACGGTCAGAACCTGCTGAATCAGTCAGAAGCAGAGATGTGCGCCCTGCGGGGTGCCGCGATCGGAATGGTTTTCCAAGAACCGATGACTGCCTTGAACCCGGTCAAGACAATTGGCGATCAGGTGATGGAGACCATCCTGATCCACAAGACCATGCCCCCCGCCCAGGCGCGCGAACGGGCCGAAGAGGTTTTGGCGCGGGTCGGATTGCCCACCGACCGGTTCCCTATGACACGCTTTCCGCACGAGCTGTCGGGTGGACAGCGTCAGCGTGTAGTGATCGCCATGGCGATTGCGTTGCGCCCCCGGTTACTGATCGCTGATGAGCCGACAACGGCGCTGGACGTGACGACGCAGGCACAAATCCTTGACTTGCTCAAAGGACTGGTGACGGAATACGGCATGGGTCTGCTGATGATCACCCATGATTTGGCAGTGGTTGCTGGCATGGCGGATCAGATCGTGGTTATGCGGCATGGCGAGGTGGTTGAAACCGGCGCAACTGAACATCTGCTACGCCATATGCAACACCCCTATACCCGCATGCTGTTCGAGGCTTCGGGGCATCAGGTCAACCTGCCGGTAGCCCCAGAGCCACGGCCATTGCTGGAAGTCGACAAAGTGGTTCGGGACTACCGCCTGCCCAGAAAGCGCTTGTTCGATGCACCTGGCCATCACCGGGCCGTCGATCAGGTTAGCTTTACGCTGAACCGAGGGGAACGATTGGGGTTGGTTGGTGAGTCTGGCTGCGGAAAATCGACCCTAACACGGGCGATATTGGGTCTCGAAGAGGTGCAACAAGGCCGAATATCTCTGGATGGTCAGCCTGTATTTACAGGCCATAAACCCAATCTGGCAGTACGTCGCAAGATGCAGGTGGTGTTTCAGGACCCCTACGGCAGTTTTAATCCGCGCCACAGGGTTGCGCGCCTGATCACCGAGCCGTTTCACCTACTCGAAACCCCGCCAAACGGGTCCGAACGGCAGGATCGCATTGCCGAAATGCTTACTGCGGTTGGCCTCAGCCCGGATGACTCAAGCAGGTATATCCACGAGTTTTCGGGCGGGCAACGCCAACGGATCGCCATCGCCCGTGCGCTGATCATCCAGCCCGAGCTGATCCTGTTCGATGAGGCTGTCTCGGCCCTCGATGTCTCGGTACGCGCCCAGATCCTCGATCTTCTGGTCGAGCTTTGTGAGACCTACGATCTGACCTATCTGTTCATCAGCCATGATCTGAGTGTGGTTCGCACGATCACCGACCGCGTGCTGGTGATGCAGGCCGGCAAGATTGTCGAGCAGGGTGAAACCGAGCAGGTCTTTACCCAGCCACAGCACCCCTACACGCGAACGCTAATCGATGCAGCGCCCAGTCTGCCAGAGATCGGACAGGGGGCTGCATGATCCATAAGCACCTTATTAGAGCCTACTTTAGGAGTTTCTGATGTCTAACCCCCTCTGGTTCGATCCCAGCCTGTGTCTGATTGATGGTGAATGGAAAAAACCTGCGTCAGGGCAATGCTTGACGCTTGTTAATCCCTCGGACGGTTCTGAAATCTGCCAGATCGCAAGGGGTAACGAACGCGATATAGATGCTGCGGTGCAGGCCGCCCGATCTGCGCGCGATGATGAATGGGGTCGCATGACCGCGCTGGAAAGGGGGCGTGTTCTCACCCGGTTGGGGCAACTGGTTCTGGAACGGGTCGATGATCTGGCACAGCTTGAGGCGATGGATGTCGGCAAACCGCTGACCCAGGCGCGGGCGGATGCCGTTGCCCTGGCGCGCTACTGTGAATTCTACGGCGGTGCTGCTGATAAAGTGATGGGCGAGACCATTCCCTACTTGGATGGTTATACGGTCTACACGCTGCGTGAACCGCATGGTGTGACCGGCCATATCGTGCCGTGGAACTACCCGATGCAGATCATTGGCCGCTCGGTCGGGGCGGCGCTGGCGATGGGCAACGCCTGCGTTCTGAAACCGGCGGAAGAAGCCTGCCTGACCGCATTGGCCTTCGCTCACCTGGCGACACAGGCGGGCTTGCCACCCAGGGCCTTGAATGTGGTGCCCGGACTTGGAGGTGAGGCGGGCGCGGCCCTGTCGGCGCATCCGTGTGTGGATCACATCTCATTCACAGGTTCGGTCACGACGGGAGCACTTGTGCAGCAGGCGGCGGGTCGAAATGTTGTTCCGGTGACACTGGAATTGGGTGGCAAGTCGCCGCAACTTGTCTTCGATGATGCCAATCTGGATGCGGCCCTTCCGTTTCTGGTGAATGCGGGCATTCAGAATGCGGGCCAAACCTGCTCGGCCTCATCTCGCATTTTGGTTCAGTGGGGCGTTTATGAGCAGGTCAAGTCTTGCATGGCCGACGCATTTAGCGAGCTATCCGTGGGACCGGCGATGAACGATCCGCGCGTCGGGCCGTTGATCTCGGAACGGCAAAAACAGATCGTAAACGGTTTTCTTGAGAAGGGCGCAGATTTGACCATCGCCGGACAGGGGCAAATCGTGGAGAACGCACCAGAAAATGGGACTTATGTCCTGCCCACACTCTTTGCTGACGTCCCTCCGGACCATGTGCTTGCGCGGGATGAAATATTTGGCCCGGTTCAGGTTTTGATACCGTTTGAAACTGAGGAAGAGGCTCTAAGCATAGCGAATAGCACCGACTATGGCCTTGTCGCCAGCGTCTGGACGCGGGATGGGGCACGCCAGATGCGACTGGCCAAGGGGCTGCAGTCGGGGCAAGTCTTCATCAACAACTATGGTGCGGGTGGCGGTGTTGAGCTACCTTTTGGAGGAGTCGGTAAATCCGGCCACGGCCGCGAAAAAGGCTTCGAGGCGCTGTACGGGTTCTCACAGCTCAAGACGGTTGCCGCCTATCACGGCTAAACGATCACCTTGATCGCTTTCTGCGCTCCGACGCCAAAAACCCGCTTGTACCGCTCAATCTGATCTGTTGGCCCCATTGCCTTTTCCGGGTTGTCAGACAGCTTCACGGTTGGTTTGCCATTGGCGGACACTGCCTTACAGACCAACGAGAAGGGGGCCAGCGCGTCATTTGGAACAAGCCCGCGAAAATCGTTGGTCAGCAGAGTGCCCCAGCCAAACGATACGTTAGTCTGATCAGCAAACTGGGCGTGCAGCTCGCGAATCTTGTCCACGTCCAATCCGTCCGAGAATATAATGCGTTTCTGAGTGGGGTCTTCACCTCGAGATTTCCACCAATCAATTGCAATCTCGGCCCCGGTTGCAGGATCGCCGCTGTCGATACGTATTCCTGTCCAGCCTGCCAGCCAGTCGGGAGCGCGGTCCAAAAACCCTTTGGTGCCGTAGGTATCAGGTAGAATAATACGCAGATTACCGTCATGTTCTTCATGCCAGTCGCTAAGCACATCATATGGCGCTTGGGCGAGCGCAGCGTTATCTTCAGCCAGAGCCGAATAGACCATTGGTAATTCATGTGCATTGGTGCCGATAGCCTCTACTTCGCGGCGCATTGCAATCAGGCAGTTGGACGTACCGGTGAAGGATGGTCCCAAACCTTCGATCATCGCCTGCACGCACCAGTCCTGCCACAGAAACGAATGCCGCCGTCGTGTACCGAAATCCGCAATTCCCAGCCCCTCAATGTTGCGAAGCTGGGCGATTTTTTCCCAAACGCGTGTCATTGCGCGGGCATACAGCACCTGAAGCTCGAACCGGCGCATCCCGTTTAGAACTGCGCGCGAGCGGAGCTCCATCAGCACAGCCAATGCTGGGATTTCCCACAACATGACCTCGTGCCACTTGCCTTCGAAGGTCAGTTCATACTGATCGCCTTTGCGTTCCAGATGATAAGGCGGCAGACGCAGATTTTCGAACCACTCCATGAAATCAGGGCGGAACATCTGCCGTTTGCCATAGAACGTATTGCCGCGCAGCCAGGTGCTTTCGCCCCGGCTGAGACTGAGGGAACGGATATGATCCAGCTGTTCACGCAACTCACCTTCATCGATCAATTTGGCCAATGGAATGTGATTCGACCGGTTAATGAGCGAAAAAACCACGTCTGTTTGGGGCTTATTACGAAACACTGACTGGCACATCAGCAGTTTGTAGAAGTCTGTGTCTATTAATGACCGCACAATTGGGTCGATTTTCCATTTGTGATTGTAGACCCGCGTCGCGATGTCGACCATGGGGACCTCCTGCGATTTCCGTTGTTAGATCAATCAGCGCGCTGATTGGCAAGAGTCGCTGGATTGGTAACAATGCCCATGACAAGTCACATTGCGGGCATATTGTGAGTATCCCTCACGCTTTAGTGAGGGGGTGGGGATGGTTGAGAGGTTGAATTTGGTGAATGAGTCTCGAGTACGACTTTGACATAGTAGCGATTGCTCCGGATGAGGTTGATCCGGAACATGGACACACAGCGGTAACAGGGCGACCCCCGGTGCGCGCGCAGTTCAGGAATATCAAGACTGCAGATGCCTTGCGGGCGGCTTCACCTAAAATACGTCGCATATTTCTGGAATCTGGCTTCAGTCTAGATACGGTGAGTGACAATCGGTCCACCGGATATTACCGGCCCGAGGATTCCGAGAATCGCGTCGTAATTCTGAAACGGCTTTTTGCAAACATTCGGAACATGGGTGTTCAGGGCGAATATTGCGGCGAGTTTGATTTTCATCACTTCCTGGCGCACATCAGGGCAGCTAAGCCCGGTCATGTTCTCCGCCCGGCACCTGCGCGACCTTTACAAGCCCAAAGCCCCGAGTCGGTACGACCGGAACGGCGCACCCTGGTTGGGCGATTGGGATTTGCGTTGGGGCTGGCTGTGATTTTGTTTGTGTTGCTGAAACTCCTGGCGGAGTACGGCGCAGCGAATTGATCCTCAGGCCAATTTGACACCCGCTTCGCGCATTGATTTCTCGGCGGCTGATAATGATCCATCCATATCTATCGCACGGCACAGACCGGTTCTGATAGTAACGTCAAATCCAAGATGTGCCGCATCTACCGCCGAATAATGGACGCAGAAATCTGTCGCCAGTCCAACCATCGTCAACTGTTCGATCCCGCGCGTCTCAAGATAGCCTTTCAGACCAGTCGGAGTGGAATGATCATTTTCGAAGAATGCCGAATAACTGTCGATGTCGCGGCGAAAGCCTTTTCGGATGATCAGGTCGCCATCGGTACGCAGGTCCGGGTGAAAGGCCGCGCCATCCGAGCCTTGAACGCAGTGATCAGGCCACAGGACTTGTGCGCCGTAGGGCATCTGGATCATTTCGAACGGGGATTTGTCGTCATGTGAGTTGGCGAAAGACGAATGCCCCGCCGGATGCCAATCTTGCGTCAGGATCACCGCATCGAAATCGTCCATGATCGCGTTGATCGGAGCGACGATTTCATCGCCACCCGCAACGGCGAGTGCACCTCCCGGGCAGAAATCATTCTGAACATCGATAACGAGCAGCGCGTGGGACATGTTGGTCTCCTTCAGTTACATAATCGGTATGGCGCGCAGCAGGGATCGTCAATGCTGTCTCTTGTGTGTTTTCATCAGGCGCATTAGATCGCGCACATGTACACAATCGCTGCCCTATACCATTTCACACGCTTCCCTGATCCTGACGCGTTGCGCCCTGCCCTGCACGAGCTTTGCCGCGCGCAATCGGTCAAAGGTACCCTGTTGCTGGCGCAAGAGGGGATTAACGGCACCATAGCCGGCCCCCGCGCTGGGATTGATGCGGTGCTGGCGCATATCCGCGCGCTTCCGGGTTGCAACAATCTGGAATGGAAAGAGGCAACCGCGGACCACCCACCATTTGGTAAGATGAAGGTGCGTCTGAAAAAAGAGATCGTGACGATGGGGCAGCCCGATGTCGACCCACGTGCCAGTGTCGGAAACTATGTTGAGCCCGAGGACTGGAACGATCTGATCCGCTCGGACGATGTGGTGGTGATCGATACGCGCAATGACTATGAAGTTGCAATCGGCACGTTCGAAGGCGCAATAGATCCAAACACGGCAAGTTTCCGCGATTTCCCAGCTTGGTGGGAAGAAAACAAAGAGAGATTTCACAACAAGCGTGTCGCCATGTTCTGCACCGGCGGAATTCGATGTGAGAAGTCCACTAATTATCTGCTGGGACAGGGCGTCGAGGATGTCTACCACCTGAAAGGTGGCATCCTGCGCTATCTCGAGGAGATGCCACGCGAAGACAGCGCGTGGCAGGGTGAGTGTTTTGTCTTCGACAATCGCGTTTCAGTTGGTCATGGGCTGGTCGAAGGCCCACACAAGCTTTGCCATGGCTGCCGCCGCCCAATCCTGCCTGAAGATGTAAAGCGCCCTGAATACGAACATGGTGTATCTTGCCATCGATGTGTTGATGAGACGTCCGAACAGGACAAGGTACGGTTTCGCGAGCGGCAGAGACAAATCCAGCTGGCCCGCGCGCGAGGTGAGGAACATCTGGGGTCAGATTGAATTCATCTTGCGGGCTATGCCGAAAAACGGATGATGCCTTTGGGCCTGCCTGATGGAGCGGATATGACTCACGAACCCAGAACCCTGGAAGAATGGAAATCCACCCTATTGGCAGCCTTAGGGCTGGTTCTGGCTAGTTTCCTCGCTTGGTACGGTTTGTCGCGTCTGAATGAAACCACCGCGGGTGACACGATCGGTACGATTGCATCGGTTGGGCTGGTGGTCTGGATGGTTTCGCAATCCTACTACTACATAACCCAGGTGAAATCCCCGCGCAGGATACTGTTTTTGATGGGGGTGTCCTTCATTCAGGTCGTGCCGTTCCTATTTGCCGCGGTCTACGGTGCCTTTGGCTATGAGGATCATTGTGTTGTCGGCGCCAAAGGACCGGCAGATATTCTGTATTTTTCGTACGTTACCTTCACCACGGTCGGATATGGCGACATGTCCCCAACAGGCCTATGCCGTGGGTTGGCCGTGGCCGAGGCGGTTACGGGCTATATCCTGTTGGGCATGTTTGTAGCCGCAGCCGTGGCGCTATACGCGCGCAGCCATAGCAAGTAGACCAGCTTATTTGTTGTGATCGATCCATCGAGACATCAATTGTCTGTCGCGGAAACACTCGGATGGGATCGGACGCCGTTTAGTGCGCGAAATACGCTCCGCAAACGCAACCTGCTTGCCCGTTGGGTAGTTTGCGAAAGGCGACGGGTCATGCGGCTTATGGGCCGATATCCAGTCTGATAGTGATTTACGGTCGTGTTGCGCTTCGACAGGAATCTCAAGCGCGGACTTTTGTGCAATCGCGCGGGCATAGCGCATCTGCCGATCTGTCACAGGCAACAGGTGATAATCGTTTGACGTGCCGCCAAGTGCGGCTTTTCGCATGTTCTGGGCCATCGGGGTTATCCTCTGACTATGTGGAACATAAATAGAACATTAACCTTTCATTTCAAGAGAAGGCCATTTGGATTCGGCGAGAACATGCCAATCATTGGATTTATTGACTGGTCAATCAATGAAAGCTAATTCTGTCGTCAACACACACCTCCCCTTGCACAGGGGTGATCCGAAAAGAGAAGGATTCGGCATGAAATTTCAGCCCAAGGCCAGCCATTTCATCAACGGCGAATATGTTGAAGATACCAGAGGCACCCCAATCGACGTTATCTATCCAGCCACCGGTGAAGTTATCGCGCGGCTGCATTCTGCAACACCTGAAATCGTAGAACAGGCTCTAAACAGTGCAAGATCGGCTCAGGCAAGCTGGGCCGCCATGTCGGGCACGGAACGGGGCCGGGTCCTACGGCGTGCGTCAGACATCATGCGGGATCGCAATCGGGCGCTTTCAGTTCTCGAAACCCACGACACCGGCAAACCACTGCAGGAAACACTTGTGGCGGACGCGACCAGCGGCGCAGATGCTTTGGAATATTTCGGTAGCTTGGCAGGGTCTCTGACCGGCGAACATATCCCATTGGGGGGTGGCGATTTCGTTTATACGATCCGCGAGGCATTGGGTGTCTGTGTCGGCATTGGCGCGTGGAACTACCCGACCCAGATCGCCTGTTGGAAAGGTGCCCCAGCGCTGGCTTGTGGCAACGCGATGGTTTTCAAACCGTCCGAGACCACGCCTCTGTCGGCCTTACAGGTGGCCGAAATCTTGATCGAGGCGGGCGCGCCAGAAGGTATCTACAACGTGGTGCAAGGCTATGGTGATGTCGGGGCCAGCCTGGTTACCGATCCGCGTGTGGCCAAGGTCTCGCTGACGGGGTCGGTTCCAACAGGCCGCAAGGTCTATGCGGCTGCAGCCGATGGCATGAAACACGTCACCATGGAGCTGGGCGGGAAGTCCCCGATGATCGTTTTCGATGATGCAGATCTCGACAATGCGGTCTCGGGTGCGATCTTGGGCAATTTCTATTCTTCGGGGCAGGTTTGCTCCAACGGTACGCGCGTCTTTGTACAAAAGGGTATCAAGGAAGCATTTCTTTCGCGTTTGTCCGAGCGTCTGGACACCGCGAAAATTGGTGATCCGCTGGATGAGGAGGTCAATTTTGGCCCGATGGTCAGCGAAAACCAGATGAATATTGCGCTGGGCTATGTCGAAAAAGGTAAAGCCGAGGGTGCGAGGTTGGTCTACGGCGGCGACAGGATCGCAGGTGACGGGTTCTACATGCAGCCCACAGTTTTTGCCGACGTCACCGACGATATGACAATCGCACGAGAAGAGATTTTTGGACCTGTGATGTCGGTGCTGGATTTTGAAACCGAAGAAGAGGTGCTGGCGCGTGCCAATGATACCGAATTCGGTCTGGCTGCCGGTGTCTTCACCAATGACCTGACCCGCGCCCATAGAATTGTGGCGGGGTTCGAAGCTGGCACTTGCTATATAAACACCTATAACCTCGCCCCGGTTGAGGCTCCGTTCGGTGGGTCCAAGATGTCGGGCGTGGGGCGCGAGAACTCGAAACTGGCGATCAACCACTTCAGCGAGATGAAGACAGTTTACGTTTCGATGAACGATGTCGAGGCCCCTTATTGATCAAAACCGGTCATTCAGGTTCTGTTCCCGACATTTCGCGTCGGGAACAGAGCATAACCTGACATATGGCTGTGGCTGACTTTCCTGAGAGCACTAAGTTCGCAGACAGGAGATCAGACCATGAAGACCCACGCTCAGGCCGTCGTGATCGGAGGAGGATTGGTTGGCTGCTCAATCCTCTATCATTTGGCCAAGCTTGGTTGGACCGACGTGGTTCTGTTGGAACGCGATGAGCTGACCTCGGGCTCGACTTGGCATGCGGCAGCGAACATCCACGGCCTGCATGACAACAACAACATCACCCGCATCCAGCACTATACGATGAACCTGTACAAAGTGCTGGAGAAGGAAACCGGGCAGGGCTGTGGGGTTTTCCAATCTGGTTCGTTGTATCTGGCGCAAACCGAAGATCGCGAACATCAGCTACGTCTGCAGGAGGCGAAAGCTCGGTTCTACGGTTTGAACTTTTATGAGATCAGCCGCGAACAGGCGAGTGAACTTCACCCGTTGGCGCAGTTTGACGACATCCGTTGCATCATGTTCGAACCCGATGGCGGCAATGTCGATCCGTCCGGGGTTACCCAAGCCTACGCTGCGGGTGCGCGGGAAATGGGGGCCACAATTGAGCGGTTTTGCCCTGTAATAGGGACTGAACAGCAATCCGATGGCTCTTGGATCGTGCGCACGGATAAGGGGGACATTCACACTCGATGGGTTGTGAATGCGGGGGGCCTGTGGGGGCGCGAAGTGGCTGCAATGGCGGGCATCGAACTGCCACTGCAACCGACCGAGCATCAGTACTTCGTCACTGAAGCCATCGACGAAGTGGCTAATCTGGGGCGCCGCCTACCGTCGATCGCTGACCGGGATGGAGAATATTACTTCCGCCAGGAAGGCAACGGCCTTCTGATCGGCGCCTACGAGAAAGACATGCGGTTTTGGGCCGAAAACGGCACGCCGCTGGATTTTGCCCATGACCTGTTCCCAGACGATCTGGACCGGATCATGGAAAATGTCATCCGCGCCACAGAACGGGTACCGGTCGCTGCCACGGCGGGCGTCAAACGGGTGATCAACGGGCCGATGATCTGGTCTCCTGATTCAAACGCAATCTGGGGCCCAGTGCCCGAGCTGCAGAACTATTTCTGCTGCACCGGCATCATTCCCGGCTTCTCGCAATCGGGCGGGCTGGGTCTGCTGTCTGCGCAATGGATGATAGAAGGCGAGCCGCAATACGACATGTTTGCCTGGGATCTAGCCCGGTTCGGCGACTGGGCCGACAAGGCCTTTACCAAGGCGCGGGTTGAGGATGTATATACTCACCGTTTCGCCATCCATTTCCCCAATGAGGAGCGCAGCGCGGGACGTCCCGCGCGCCTGCGCCCCGCCTATGAAATGCAAAAGGATAGGGGCGCGGTCTTTGGCTTGAACTGCGGCTGGGAACATCCGCTGTGGTTTGCCGATCAGCCCGGTGTACAGGAAACCAACGGGTTCACCCGTCAGAACTGGTGGGAACCGGTGGGCCGCGAGGTGCAGATGCTGCGCGATCATGTGGGTGTGATCGACATCTCGAACTTCGCCAATTACGTCGTGAAAGGCCCAGGTGCTTATGACTGGCTGGATCGTCTGGTGGCCAACAAGGTCCCGACCGAGGTAGGTCGTTCGTGCCTGACGCCCCTGATTTCGGTTCGCGGCGGCGTGGCTGGTGACTTTACCATCACCAAGGTAGCTGATGAAGAATATATGATGATCGGCTCGGGTATGGCCGAGCGTTATCATCAGCGGTTTTTCAACATGATCGACTTGCCCGAAGGCACCACGTTCGAGGTCGCCACCGATCGCATCGCAGGCTTCAACGTGGCTGGGCCCAAGTCGCGCGAATTGTTACAGCGTCTGACCAATGCGGACCTTTCAAACGACACGTTCCGCTTTATGCGCTCGCGCACAATCAAGGTGGCCGGTATCGCTTGCCTGGCCATCCGTGTCAGCTTTACTGGCGATCTGGGGTGGGAGCTGCATTGCGCGGAATCAGATCAAACCAGCCTCTATTCAGCGCTATTAGAGGCTGCGAAAGATCTGGGCGGTGGCCCGGTTGGCGGTCGAGCGTTGGGATCGTTGCGCATCGAAAAGGGGTATGGCTCGTGGGGGCGAGAGTATTCTCAGGAATACTGGCCACAAGAGGTTGGCCTGTCAGGTCTGATCAAGTTGGACAAAGAATTTCTGCACAAAGATGCTTATCTACGGGTCAAGGATAACGCCCCGCGCGAGGTACTCTCGATATTCGAGGTCGATGCGGACAAAGCCGACGCCACTGGCGGCGAACCGATCTTCACCCCCGACGGTACCCCGGTGGGCCGGGTAACTTCCGGCGCATATGGGTATTCGGTCGGCAAATCCCTGGCCCTGGGTTACGCCAACCCCAAAGCCGCAAAACCCGGAGACACGGTCGAGATCTTCATCCTTGGAATACCACACAAAGCTAAACTCCTTTCAAAGCCGCCGTTCGACCCCGCCGGAAACAGGTTGCGCGATACGAAAACCGTTGCGGAGCCAGTGAAATGACCAACGTTTTTGACCGGGTTGCCGAGTTTGCTCTGAACTGCACCGCCGAAGACATTCCCGACACAGCCCGCGAGACAGCTGCGTATTTGTTGCTGGATACGATGGGTGTTCTGATCGCTGCAGGATCGATGCAGGCCGGTGGGATCGCCCGGGATACCGCAGCGTTGCTTTTTGCAAGTTCAGAGCCTGATTTTAGCGCTCGGATGCTGTTCGACGGGCGGTGCGCCAGTCTTGCAGGTGCAGCTTATGCAACTGCCAGCCAAACCGATAATCTGGATGCCCATGACGGGTTCAATCCCGTCAAAGGCCACATCGGAGTTGCCATTGTTCCGGCGCTTGCTGCGTTGGCCGAACAATGCCCGGAACTGTCGGGTCGTGAGGCTCTGGCGGCTATGATCATCGGGTATGAAATCGCGGGTCGGGCTGGCCTGACCCTACACGCAACGGTCAGTGATTATCACACTTCCGGTGCTTGGAATGCGTTGGGCGTGGCTGCTTTGGCGGCGCGTTTACGCCGTCATGCCCCAGATCAACTGCGACAGGCGTTGGGGATTGCGGAATTCCACGGGCCACGCAGCCAAATGATGCGCGAGATTGCAAATCCAACAATGTTGCACGACGGTTCCGGTTGGGGTGCCCTGGTGGGGCTGTCATCTGCCATTCTGGCCGAGCGCGGATTTACCGGAGCACCTGCAATCACGATCGAGGCGAAAGAGGCTGTTGCATTCTGGGACGATCTTGGTTGGGTCTGGCAAGTTGAGCAGCAATATATCAAGCCCTATCCAATCTGCCGTTGGGCACATGCATCAATTGACGGTGTTCGGATGCTGATGCAGGAACACAAGCTGACATATCAACAGATCGCAGCCATCCGCATCAACAGCTTTAGAGAAGCAGCTTGTTTGTATTCTGGCCATCCTCTGACTACCTCACAAGCTCAATACTCGTTGCCATTTGCTGTAGCGGTTCAGGCAGTTCACGGCCGCATTGGCGTGGAACATATCTCGGGCGAAGGCCTGTCTGATCCAACGGTCGCAGAGATAACAAAGCTGATTAAGGTCAAAGAGAGCCCGCGTCACTCTGCCCGTTTCCCAGCAGGACGATGGGCAGATGTCGAGATCGAAACCTTGGAAGGATCTGTTTATCATTCAGGTGATATCAACGCGCGCGGTGGTCAGGAAAATCCCCTGAGCAAACAGGAGATCACCGATAAATTCACCGAATTTGCAGCGCCAGCTGTGGGTGGCGATCGGGCCGCCCAGATCCTTGCGGCCACATTGAAGTTGACCCAGCCCGGGTCGAGCTTTTCCAATCTGTCTGCCCTGATATACGACCCACCCACATGTTGATACCGCGCCACGCCGAATTAGATTGGATGATCGAGAATCGCCAAGTTAGAGACTGACCCAAGGTGTTATGCGAATGACCAACTCTGAAACAGCATAACCACTGGGCACTGCGGGTCCGATCAATTCAATCCGTCTGTTTGCACGATTTCAAGCATATCAGAAATTTGCGCGCGGGCATTGGCGCTCTCCTTAATAAGCGTCTTGGCATCTGTCAGAGGTTTGTCAGATTGCCGTTCAATCGGTTGATCTAACGATATTCTGATTCGATTTAGATCGCTGAAGACATTCGAATCCTCGGCATCAATCTCATTCGTGCCCGCCAACCAAGATAGGCGGTCGGCAGCCTCGATCTGACCAGTTTCTCTTAACAATTCCGCCGCGGCGTTGAAGTTTTGCACCCGCGCCAAAGCTTGAGCCCGCATTACTCGCGCGTCGTCCGAGGGATCTTCAGACAATTCTAGCAAAGCCTGGCGAGGATGGTCGCTTAGTAGAGCTGAACGCGCCCGAATCCGGGCACGCTCGATAGCATGGTTCTGATCGCCTGACGGGTCTGTCCATTCCCGGGCAGCGTTCGAAAATCCAAGCTTGACCAACCTATGCGCCACCGATGTAGCCGTATCCACGCTCAGGGTAATGCGAGTTTTCTCCTTCAGTCCGATTATGTAACGCAGGAAGGTGATGTCATCCGCCCGCTCAGCAAGCAGTTGCAGCACCTGATCTCGCGTGCGGCGCCAATCCTTATCGTCAGGTGCATTTTGGATATGATGCATGGCACCATCGAACTCCTGCGACATTGACAACGCAAGCACATGAGTGCGCGCCATCATGGGCCCGAGTTCGGAGTTTCTGAGTTCACGTGCGTAACCTGCCGCTAAATCGAGATCTTTGGGTGGAATCGGACCCCGATCGGCCCATTTTTTTTCGATCAACCGCGCCAGCGCCAGAGGCGCTTCCTTAGAAGCACTTGGGGTGGCGAGGACTTCAGTCAAGTGAGCACTCGCGGTACCTGCATTACCTTCGGCATCGGCGATCGTGGCCTTGGTCAGGGTCACGTCGGCCGTTTCAGCGGTCATCACTCTATCGACCGAACGCAAAATACGCCGCGCTGCTTCCAGCCGCCCGGCTGTTGCCAGCAAGTCTGCCAGAGTCGACCCGAGTTGCCGCCTAAGGTGTTCGGGAAGCCGGTTGAATGCTTGCTCGATTATGTTCAGCTGTGCCTCCGGTGCCAGTTTCTCCTCGGCCAGAAGTGCCCATAGCGCTGCAGCGCTTTCGCAGCTTTGTTGACCCGCAAATGAGTGCGGTTCAGACGCAGTCAAACCATCGAGAGTAGACGCCATCACCGAAACACGTTGTTGCTCTGCCGTCGTTCCTGGCAGCAGATCTAACACCTGCAGCGCTTCGGCTCCGAATCCATAATATGTGTACAGCTTGGCCAGATTCAGGGCCTTTTCCTGATCGAGTCGATCAAACTCCTGGAATAGCCCCGTTCGCAGTTGCACTACCTGCACCACAAATGGTTCGGGGCCTGCCCAGGAGTCGAACTCCAGTTCAGCATCGGTGATACATTCAAATTTGGCATCGAATTCCGGAAGTTCCAGATTTTCGAGAGCCCGGGCGTCGTCCAGAACTGAAGACAATCGTAAATTGGGCGCTTGTGCGTCTGAGGTTCTCAAAGGTCCAAAAGGAGCGGATTGTCTGCGCCCAATACCAGCAAGTGTGAGGTCAATAACCTCACGATCTGCGCTTTGTAATATGCGGGATATCAGCTCGTCCTCAAAGTTTTGATGACTCATTTGCAACAAGGGCAACGTCAGCGCAGTTGCAGGGATGCGTACTGGAGGCGGAGCTTGCTTTGCGATGTCCGGGTGAAGGTCTGTCACCACGTCGATTTTTTGAACCGCAACCGGAATGAATTTACCGGGCGAGATGTCCACGACCACCATAGTTTGTTGATGCAGAAATGCGGTGGCGACACATTCACATCCAAAGACCATCTTCAGAGCTCCACCTGAACTAGCCTGAGTTAGAGACTGAAGTCTTTTGCTGGTCAGCCGGTCAAATACGGTTCCGGTATCGAATGTGGCGCCTTTGATAGCAATATTCAGATCAGCACCGCGTTCGTTTGGAGTCATAACCCAATCGGTGCCGGCAGGCACTTGTATCACCAGACGGGTGTATCCATCGTGTTCGCCCGAGCGAACACGCAGCACCTGCGCTGACACACTGGTGCCAAGGGTCAATAAAATTAATGTCAAAGCCCGTATCATGCAGCCGCCTGTTTGATTTCTTTCAAGGCCTCTTCAAGCTCCGAAAAATTTGGGCGGTTGTGGGTTGGCGTGTTTTGGCGTCCGACCTCGATGCACATCGCAGCGTTGTGATTGTGCAGATTCGCGACCAGAACCTCCTTGATGAGTTGATAAAAATGGTTGTCTTCTTCAACTACAGCTTTCAGTTTGCCAGCAAACGGACCGACCAAACCATAGGCAAGAAAAACGCCCAGAAAAGTGCCGACCAACGCGCCGCCGATGAGCTTTCCCAGCACCTCTGGGGGCTGGTCGATCGAACCCATGGTTTTGATAACGCCTAGAACCGCAGCTACGATACCAAGAGCAGGCAGGCCGTCGGCAACGGTTTGCAAGGCATGGCTCGAGTGCATGGCATGGTGGAAATTTGCCTCCATCCGTTTTTCAAGTACCTCTTCGACTTGATGCGGGTCGTCATAGTTCATCGCGGCTGAACGCATGGTGTCGCAGATCAGGTCCACGGCTTCTTTGTCGGCTTTGATCTTGGGATAAGCTGAGAAAAGCGACGAGTTTTCAGGCTCTTCGATGTGTTGCTCGGCCTCAACCGGGTTTGCGCGCGCGATCCGGATCAACGAGAACAACAGGCAAAGCAGATCACGATAATCTTCGGGCTTCCACTTCGCGCCTTTGAACACTTTGCCAATATCTTTCGCGGTGTGTTTGACCCCACCCATGTCGTTACTGATCATAAAAGCACCAATCGCGGCGCCTCCGATCATCATCATTTCATACGGTAATGACTTCATGATAATCGCCATCTTGCCGCCAGCGGCGAGATATCCGCCAAAAACCATGACGAAGATAACAGCAATTCCGATGAGTCCGATCATAAGTGATCTCCGGCGTTAAGGTGGGAGAAGTGGTTGCCCATCAGCATTATTCCTGTGGGGCGCGGGCGTTGCGCCCAGCCATTATGACGCTGATACCATAGGCGGCCTCGGGGCTGAGACCGGCCATCACATTGGCGGCAGCCTCCGGTGGCATGCGTGACAGGAATCCGGCGGCGAATACTGCATCCATCGTTTCGAACAAGGCCGCGGCATCCTTTGGTTTCATGCTTTGGTAAACATCAGTCAGTTGCGTCAGGTCGTTTTCGGCGGCCGTTTCGGCAATTGCGACGGTCTCACGCAGCGCCTCTTCGGCTTCCTGCAGCATGGCCAACCGGGTCTCAATAGCCTGATCTGCGATGTCCAGCGCGTGTTCTCGATCGACAATCATGCTCTCCCGCTGATTCAGTTCGACTTCGCGGCGTAGCAGTTCTGTTAGCAAAACTTGCAGATCCGCAGCGCTGGTCTCAATGCGCTCCGACTTGATTTGCTCTGCCAAGGCCGGATCAGTCCCACGCGCCACCGCAGGCCCAGCCTCAAGCCCGATCCGAATGATGGCAGACCCGATCATCAGCAAGGAGATGACGGTCAGAACTCCTCCGCGCGGGCGCTGGTCACAATTCATTTTTCTTTGGCGGATCATTGGCCCGACCCGCTTGACGCTGCAGCATGCCGAAAGAACATCAAGCCCTCGGGCTTTGTTACGGGTATTAAGGATATGGGCTCAGAATTTTCAGGAACAGTTTCTTCGACAGCGTCCACGTCAGATTTTTCCTGCGCGTGCTCTTCGGGCTGCTCAGGGCTTGGTTGGTCTTCCTGTACGACATCGTGCATCGAGGCCATCATCAGTTCCAGGCGCTGCGCTACCAACTCCGCCCGTTCAGTCAAAGTCTGCAGGGCAACCCCGGACTCGTCGGAAGACTGACGGGCGCTATCGAGCGATTTTCGCAACTCTTCCGCTTGGGCCGAAAGAACGGAAACCGCACCACCTACGCCCTTTTCAAGATCAGTAAATCGACGCAAACGACGCGCCAAAATGAAACAGTACAGTCCTGCCCCAAGCGCGCCTGCTACCAGCAGAATATCGGCAATCAGTTCCACCTTCGCCTCCTAATTCAATACAAATTCTGTCACCAGAACGTCGCGCACACGGCCGTCACCTACGACAATTCCTATACGTCGCAGCAGGTGCCCACGGATGCGCACCAAGGCGAGTGAATCTTCAAGGTCGTTCAACTCGACCGCGCGTAGATAACTGTTCAGAACATCCATGATTCGCGGCTGCATCTTTTCAACCTCGGCGGCGTAGCCCGCGTTCACCTCTAGTTGTGCATGGAACTTGAGATGCCGTGAATCGCCTGCATTGACCGAAACGATCACCGGCGGCAGATCAACAAAGCTCACGTCTGGCAACGCCGTCGCGGGCTTTACATTGCTTTTGCTATCTTCTTCTTTTGCTTCGGCACCGCTACCAATTGGCAGCAAGCCAGAGGCGGTTATGAAATAGCCACCAACACCGCCTGCCACGGCCATAATCATCCAAAGAATCAGGCCCTTTTTTCCTGATTTTTTAGGGGTTTCCACTTCGTTAGCTGTTGCGTCGGCCATGCCGTCCTCATGAATCTGTTCGGCAACTGTCATAACCCCGCAGGGACTAACCGATTGTTAAGGGCAATCGTCCAAACAGGGGTTGAGCCGAGCAGAATGTCGGTGAGTCGGAGGTGAGCGTGCAGCAGATCGGAACTGTCTGGGCAAGTTTGGACAAGCGCAAACAAATTATCGTGGCCGGTGCGGTAGTGCTGGTGTTTCTGGGCGTGCTTGCAATGTCACGGATTGCGACGGCACCGTCGATGACGCTGTTATATTCAGGTCTCGAAAGCGGTGCGGCGGGCGATATCGTGCGATCGCTGGATCAGCGCGGTGTTGCGTATGAAATCCGGGGCGGTTCGATCTATGTACCGGGCTCGCAACGGGATGAGTTACGCATGACGCTGGCCAGTGAAGGACTGCCAGCGAACGGCAACCGCGGATACGAGTTGCTGGACTCACTCAGTGGATTTGGCACGACGTCGCAGATGTTTGACGCTGCTTATTGGCGGGCAAAAGAGGGAGAGCTGGCGCGTACGATCGTCAGCAGCCCTCATGTCAGCCAGGCACGCGTACACATCGCCAACGGTTCCGCCAACCCGTTTCAGCGTAGTGTTGCGCCGACCGCTTCGGTTTATTTGGTGCCATCGGGTGCGCAGATCACAGGGGATCATGCCAAGGCGATCCGGTTTCTGGTGGCATCAGCTGTCAGCGGGCTTGCACCAGACAACGTCACCGTAATCGATTCGAATGGCGCTGTGATCGGAGCGCAGGAATCAATCGTGGCCGCTGATACTGCAGACGATAAAGCACGCCAGTTGCGGGAAAGAGTACTTCGACTTGTCGAAGCACGCGTCGGGGCAGGTAATGCCGTGGTCGAGGTCAGCGTGGATACGGTGACCGAAACCGAATCGATCCGTGAGCGCCGCTTCGATCCTAAAGGTCGCGTAGCGATCAGTACGGATGTTGAAGAACGGTCTGACAGTGCGCGAAATCAGTCTGCAGACGTGACCGTGGCGTCAAATCTGCCGGATGGGGATGGCGCTGGCGGAGACGAATCCAATTCAAATGCCACCCAGACCCGCGAGCGGGTGAATTACGAGGTTTCCGAGACCGAACTTGAGGTTCACCGAGCGCCGGGTGCCATCAAACGTCTGACCGTTGCGGTGCTGGTCAACGGTGCCCGAACGGTTGATGCAGAAGGTGTCGAACGATTTGAACCCATGCCGCAGCCAGAACTTGACGCGTTGGAGGAACTCGTTTCCTCAGCAGTAGGTTATGATGCCGAACGCGGTGACGTCATTACCCTGAAATCGCTTGATCTGCCCGTTGTTGAGCCGCAGGGTGCATTGGTGTCGTCGTCGGTCTGGCAGAGGAATCATCTTGATGCCATGTCGCTGGTTCAGATGTTCGTTTTGGCACTGGTATCCCTTGTTTTGGGTCTGTTTGTCATACGATCCATTTTGACAAAATCTGCTGCACCAGCGCTGCTGCCGGCAGGCAAACCGCCGGCGGCGGACCCGTCAACTTACCTGACGGGAGAGATCGCAAATGGTGATGCGCAAGAGTTCACATCACTTCCTGAGGCCGCTCAGACAAATGTTCCGGTAATAGCCAGCGCCCATGGTGAAGACCCCGTCGACCGATTGCGCGCCATGATCGGTGACAAACAGGAAGAGACGGTTGAGATCCTGCGAAGCTGGCTTGAAGAAGGTGAGGAGAAGGTGTGATGTCTATCGCTCATCTCCTTGAGGATTTCACCGCCCCAGCAGCAGGTGTCGCCGTTCATCTCTTGGATGAAGAGGCATTGGAAGAACAACGCCTTGCGGCCTTTGAGCAAGGCTATGGTGCCGGTTGGGAAGATGCGGTCGAGGCGCAGGAACAGGGTGGGGCGCAGCTCAGCTCTGACTTGTCTGCAGCGCTAGCAGACCTGTCGTTTACCTATCAGGAGGCGTTAACCCGGATGACATTGTCGCTGGAGCCGATGTTTCAGAGCCTGATACAGGTGGTTTTGCCCGAAACCGTCGAACGGGGCTTACCCGCCAGATTGACTGAACAGCTTTGTGAGATGGCCCGGGAACAGATCGGACAGCCGATGCTACTTACCGTTCCGGACGGTGCCGCCGATCAGGTTCAGGCGGTTCTCCCACAAGATCTTACGCCGTTGCCACAAGTCGTCGAGGATCCAACTCTGCAGCCGGGACAGGCCCGTTTGCAAGTGGGCACCGCCTATCGAGAGGTGGATTGTACCGCGTTGCTCGCGTCCATTGCCGCATCTTTCGACGCCTATCTATTTGAAGCAAAAGAGGCTCTGTCAAATGAGTGATCCCCAAGCTCCGAAATCCGAAAAGCCAAATCCGTTCGAAGCGGTTCCGATCGAAGTCACAGTTTCGGTTGGTCGGGCGCGACCTTTGATCCGTGATCTGCTGAACATGGGCGAAAACGCTGTTCTGACGCTGGACAAACGCATTGAAGACCCCGTCGACCTGTATGTCGGGGACCAATTGGTCGCGCGTGGGCTGCTGGAGGAAATGGAAGGAGATCAGGCCGGGCAACTGGCTGTACGGCTGACCGAAATCTCTGACCTGCAGAACGGGATCGGATGATGCGCCACCTGTTCTGGCTGTCGCTATTGCTGGTGATTCCCACCAGCGGCGCGGCGCAGGAATTGTCGCTATCGCTGGGTGAGGGCGGGTCGATCTCGGCCCGGACCATCCAGCTGATCCTACTGATCACGGTGCTCAGTCTGGCACCGGGACTGGCGATCATGATCACCTGTTTTCCGTTTTTGATCACTGTATTGGCGATACTGCGGCAAGGGATTGGGTTGCAGCAATCGCCGCCCAACATGTTGATTGTCAGTCTGGCGCTGTTTCTGACCTATTTCATCATGGAACCGGTTTTTACCGAATCGTGGGAAGTCGGCATCCAGCCATTGGTCGAGGAAACAATAGACGTGGAGCCCGCGCTGGAACGCGCGTTGGTGCCGTTTCGCAGCTTCATGGCGGCGCGTTTGGATGTCGATACGTTCCAGGCGATGGCAGCATTGCGACCAGATGGCGCGGATTTGCAGCCGTCATCCGAGGCACCGCTGTCCGTTCTGATGCCTTCATTCATGCTGTCGGAGATTGCACGGGCATTTCAGATCGGGTTTCTGATATTTTTACCGTTCCTGATCATCGATCTGGTTGTTGCGGCGGTCCTGATGTCGATGGGTATGATGATGGTGCCTCCGGCTACGGTTTCCCTGCCGTTCAAACTGGCATTTTTCGTGATTGCAGATGGTTGGGCTTTGATCGCAAGCGCGCTGGTACGCAGCTATTCGCCCTGATCTATTGCCGGGTGATCTGCAGGCAAGCGCGCAAGCCTTGGTCTCCTGCCTCAAAGCTCAGCGATCCGCCATGTTGCTCGGCAACGGTGCGTGCGATGGTCAGGCCAAGCCCAAAGCCATCTGACGAACCGATGTTTGACCCACGCTGGAACGGGGCCAGCAACGCCTCGATATCATCAACCGACAAATCGGTGCCTTTATCTTCGACAATAATCGTGGCGGATTGAGCATCGGTTTCCAGCTCAACCTCGGCCCGGCGCCCATATTTCAAGGCGTTGTCGATCAGATTTGACAGCGCCCGCCTCAACGAGATTGGTCGACCCATCACCAGAATGCGCCGTGTCTCAGGCAGCGATCCGTGCCCCCGGCGCGACATGAACAATGATGGCGCACCTTCGACAGCCACAGGTTCAATTGCTTTCAAAGATACCGGCAAGTTCATATCCTGATAGTCGGCGACCAGTGACTCGACCAGTGAGGTCAACGAGATCTGCCGCGGTTCTTCAACGCTGAGCTCGGACCTTGTATAGGTTAGTACACTTTCGATCATGCCGGTCATCTGATCCACGTCTGCTTCGAGCTTCTCGCGCAATTCGGCATCGTCGATCAGGGCGGCACGCAGCCGGACACGCGTTGCCGGCGTACCCAGATCGTGGCTAACACCCGACAGCACAATGGCGCGTTTCTCAAGCTGCGCGCGTTCAGCCTCAAGGTGATCATTCACTGCAGCCACGATATCGCGCAGCTCTTCCGGCCCGTCCGCATCATAACTTTGTGGCCCACCGCGACGTTTGCGGTCACCAAGTGCCTGTGCAAAGCGCGTGAAGCTGTCTGAGACATTCCCGACCGAGGTCAGCAACGCGGCCAGCGCGACTATTCCCAGCAATATCGCGGGCAGGCGCAGATCAATCGGCGCAGCTTTGCAGCCCCAGATTTCGGTGCCATCGACCTGCTGCCAAACCCCGCGCCCGAATTGCGCGATCAGGATGGGTTCGCTGCAATAGGTCGCAAGCAGGCGCGTCAGATTGCCCATCTTCTCGGGCCCGGTCTGATCGTTGCCCGACACGATATCCGAGACCGGATAGACCAGACGATCGGACAATACCGCTAGCGTCAGTTCGCGTCCACTCAGAGGGGCTGAACTGTCGGTCAGGATCGACAGATTGGTGACAAAGCGGCGATCCGAAAAGCCCGGCATTTGTTGGAATTCTCCCCTATCGGCAAGTGCGGCGGCCTTGGCCGGCAAGGGATTGATCAGCAAGCCGGGTGGCGGTGCCATCCCCGTCCGCAAATCCTCGTATACGGTGAATCCCGCAACAAATGCCTGAGTTTGGAAACGGTTCCAGGCCTGTGCAGAGGTGAACCACAATACGGTTGCCAACATCCCTGCAGCGAAGGCTGACAGCGTCCAGACCCAACCAAAACTGCGCAGGCGCAATGTCATGCGTCCTCATCTACCGAAATGTCGGCGGTAAATATGTACCCAACCCCACGCTCAGTGCGTAGCATCTGAGGCTCTTTCGGATTAGCCTCGATTTTAGAGCGTAGTCGCCCAACCAACATATCGATGGCGCGGCCTTGCGCCTCGGGCTTGTCAGCCTCGCCGGTGACATCAAGCGCGGTGGCGATCTCATCCCGGGTTAGCGGGATGTGCGGATTTGCTAGCAAGACTTTCAGCAGGGCGGTCTCGCGCTGTGAAAGCGAGACTAAATAGCCGTCGGGCGAATGTACCTCGTCCCGTTTGCCGTCAAAGACCCAGCCGTCAAAGTGAAATGTACGGGTACGGCGGCGATAAGCCAGCGAAGGGGTGCGTTGCGCGCGCTGCATCACAGCACGGACGCGGGCCAGCAGAAGCTGCGGGTTGAACGGCTTGGCAATGTAGTCATCCGCGCCAACTTCATATCCCGCCATTCGTTGGTGATCTGCCGACAGGGCCGAGACCAGAATGATCGGCACATCCTGTTCGGCCCTCAAGCGGGCACAGATCTCAACGCCGTTTTCATCGCCCAGCATCACGTCCAACAAGATCAGGTCGATCCGACCCGAGGTCAGGTGCGTGCGTATTTCACTTTCCGAACTGGCGGGCAGCGCTATATACCCGTTCTGCTGAAAGAACTGGGTCATCATCGAACGCATCTCAGAATCGTCGTCCACCACCAAGAGCCGGGGAATACCCACGCTAATCCTCCTCTCAAACTTCCTCCGCCGCCGCCAATTGTAACGAATGGAAACGGATTCAAGCCCAAAGTAACACGCGGTAACAAAAGCGGTGAAAATTTCCGCCTTGTCAGGATATTGCTCTGCATTCTGCGTTGCCATGCGACATTCTGTTAGCGCTATATCGGGCATCGCCGCCCATTGGGTGGCACCGAATTCTCAGGGAGGAGAACAAATATGAAGCGTTTTGCATTTGTCACTGTGTCGACCTTTGCCATTGCGGCCGGGTCGTCGGTAGTGGCCGAACCGCAGGCAGAAGTTCTGCACTGGTGGACATCCGGCGGTGAAGCGAAATCGGTCGCGGTTCTGCAGGAGGAGTTTGCCTCGAACGGTGGCACATGGACCGATATGCCGGTCGCAGGTGGCGGCGGTGATGCGGCCATGACTGCGCTTCGCGCACGTGTTCTGGCCGGTAACGCGCCGACAGCTGTTCAGCTGAAAGGCCCCGCCATTCAGGAATGGTATGAAGAAGGTGTTCTGGCAGACATCTCGGCCGTGGCCGAGGCAGAAGGCTGGGCTGATGTCCTGCCTGCGTCGATCGCGGGCCACATGAAGTGTGAAGGGACCTGGTGCGCGGCTCCGGTGAACGTTCACCGTGTTGACTGGATCTGGGCCAACGCGGACGTTCTGGCTGCAAACGGTATCGAAATGCCCAGCACTTGGGATGAATTCAATGCCGCTGCCGAAAAACTGCAAGCCGCCGGTGTGATCCCGCTGGCTCATGGCGGTCAGGCATGGCAGGACGCCACCGTATTCGAAGCAGTTGTGCTGGGTGTCGGTGGACCTGAATTCTACCAGAAAGCACTGGTCGACTTGGACCCCGAAGCGTTGACCTCGGACACCATGGTGCAGGCGTTTGATCAGATGCGTACCCTGCGCGGATACGTGGACGAGAACTTCTCGGGCCGCGACTGGAACCTCGCAACCGCGATGGTGATGAACGGCGAAGCCGCGTTCCAGATCATGGGTGACTGGGCCAAGGGTGAATTCCTGGCGGCTGGCAAAAAGCCCGGCGAAGATTTCCTGTGCGCCTCGACCCCCGGCGACGGGTATCTGTACAACGTCGACAGCTTTGCCATGTTTGACGTGGAAGGCGACGACAAGAAAGCCGGTCAGGACCTGCTCGCCAAGCTGATCGTTGCACCGAACTTCCAGAAAGTGTTCAACCTGAACAAAGGCTCGATCCCTGCGCGGACCGATGTTGGTCTGGAAGACTTTGACATCTGTGCCAATCTGTCGGCCGAAGACATGGGCTCGACATCTGCCGCAGGTTCGCTGCTGCCGTCTTACGCCCATGGCATGGCGCTGCGCGGGTCGCAGTCCGGTGCGATCACCGATGTTGTGACCGCACATTTCAACTCGGATATGTCCTCGGCTGACGCGGTTCAGCAACTGGCGGACGCGGTAGCAAACAGCTACTGATCCAATACGCTCTGCCCCCTATACTGAGGGGCAGAGCATTTTTCCCCGGAGGCTAAAATGTCCGAATGGCTGGAAAACCACCTGCCCAAGGTGGTGCTGGCACCGTCGTTCATCGCCGTATTGATCTTTGTCTACGGATTTATCGGATGGACCGCATGGGTGTCGCTGACCCGATCGAAACTACTGCCGAAATACGAGATCAAGGGCTTCATCCAGTATGAACGCCTCTTTGACTCGCCCCGTTGGGATACGGCGATCAACAACCTGTATATCTTTGGCGCGCTGTTCATCGTCATCGCGATGGTACTGGGCCTGTTGCTGGCCATCCTGCTGGATCAGAAAATCCGCGTCGAAGGAGCCATCCGCACGATCTACCTCTACCCGATGGCGCTGTCGATGATTGTGACCGGTACCGCGTGGAAGTGGATTCTGAACCCGGGCCTGGGCATCGAATCCATGGTGCAGGGTTGGGGCTTTCCGAATTTCGAATTCGATTGGTTGGTGAACCCCGACTACGCCATCTACACCATCGTGATTGCCGCGATCTGGCAGAGCTCGGGCTTCGTCATGGCGCTGTTTCTGGCCGGTCTGCGTTCGGTCGATGGCGAGATCATCAAGGCCGCTCAGGTCGATGGTATCCCTACATGGCGCATCTACACCGCGATCATCATTCCTTCGATGGCCCCGATCTTCCTGTCTGCTTTCATCGTTCTGGCGCACCTCGCGATCAAGAGCTTTGACCTTGTCATTGCCCTGACAGGCGGCGGTCCGGGCTATGCAACCGATCTGCCAGCCACCTACATGTACGCCATGGCGTTTTCACGCGGTGACATCGGTCAGGCGGCCTCGTCCGCAATGATCATGATGCTGGTCGTCTTTGCCATCGTGGTTCCCTATCTTTACTCAGAGCTGAGGGCGAAAAATGACTGATCTGTCGCTGCCCCAAACCCAAACCCGCACCCAAAGCGCCACTAGAAAGATTGCCCTGCGTTGGTTGCTTTACGTCCTGCTGTGCCTGTTCGCGCTGTATTACCTGATGCCGCTGTTCGTGATGTTGACCACATCGTTGAAAAGCCTTGAGGAAATCCGTACTGGCAGCCTGATTTCGCTGCCGCGAGAAGTCAGCTTCGACGCCTGGAAAATCGCATGGTCCGGCGCTTGTACCGGTATCCAGTGTGAAGGTCTGCGGCCTTACTTCTGGAACTCGGTCCTGATTGCGGTGCCTGCGGTGGCGATCTCGACCCTGCTGGGCGCGCTGAATGGCTATGTCGTGGCGCAGTGGCGGTTCAAAGGCGCCAACATCATTTTCTCGCTGATGCTGTTCGGTTGCTTCATCCCGTTTCAGGTTGTCCTTCTGCCGATGGCACGTCTGCTGGGTATGATGGGGATTGCGGGTACCATTCCGGGCCTGATCTTTGTCCATGTGATCTACGGGCTGGGCTTCACCACGCTGTTCTTCCGCAACTACTATGTCACCATTCCGGCTGAGCTGACCAAGGCGGCGCGTGTCGATGGGGCCGGGTTCTTGCGGATATTCTGGTCGATCTTCCTGCCGCTGTCGCTGCCCATCATCGTGGTGACTGTGATCTGGCAGTTCACGCAGATCTGGAACGACTTCCTGTTCGGCGTGTCGTTCAGCCAGGCGGGGACGCAACCCGTGACCGTGGCGCTCAACAACATCGTAAACTCCACCACCGGCGTCAAAGAATACAACGTCGACATGGCTGCCGCGATCATCGCGGGCCTGCCGACGCTGCTCGTTTATGTCGTTGCCGGTAAGTATTTCATCCGCGGTCTGACCGCTGGCTCAGTGAAGGGATAAGACCCATGGCTCCCATCCTTGATATCAACAAACTCTACAAGAATTACGGCCCTGTCGAAATTCTGAAAGACATCAACATCTCGATTGAACCTGGTGATTTCCTGGTGCTTGTCGGCCCCTCGGGCTGCGGTAAATCCACCCTGCTGAACTGCATTGCTGGGCTTGAGGAAATCACTGGCGGGACGCTCTCCATCGGCGGTAATGACATGACCCATGTCAGCCCCAAAGACCGTGACATCGCGATGGTGTTCCAGTCCTATGCTCTGTACCCGACCATGTCGGTGGCCAAGAACATCACTTTCGGCATGAAAGTGCGTGGGGTCGATCAGGCGACGCAGGATGCCAAGCTGAAAGAGGTCGCGTCGCTGCTGCAGATCGAACCGCTGCTCAACCGCCGCCCAAGCCAATTGTCGGGCGGTCAGCGTCAACGGGTCGCAATGGGCCGGGCGCTGGTGCGTGATCCTAAGCTGTTCCTGTTTGACGAACCCCTGTCGAACCTTGATGCCAAGCTGCGGGTCGAGATGCGGACCGAGATCAAGAAGCTACACCAGACGCTGGACGCTTCGATCGTTTACGTGACCCACGACCAAATCGAAGCGATGACGCTGGCGACCAAGATCGTCGTGCTTAAAGGCGGGATCGTGCAGCAGATCGGAACACCGGCCGAGATCTACAACAACCCAGCCAACCTTTTCGTTGCGGATTTCATGGGCTCTCCGGCGATGAACCTGATCCCAGCACAGGCATCGAACAATGGTTCGGGGACGCAGATTTCGATCACGCGAGAAACCGGCGATACGCTGGTCTTAACCGATGCGCGCGCGCCGGAACTGCCGCAGGATGTCATCCTCGGTCTACGCCCGGAAGACATTGCCGAGGCCGGTTTCCGCGCCGGGGCAGGCGTGCAAGAGGCGGCCTGCATGGTCGATATGGTCGAACCTGCCGGGGCCGACACCTATGTGGTCTCGGAACTGGGGGGCAAGCAGGTCACAGCTCGCCTGCATGCCGAAACCAGCGCGCAGGCGGGCCAGATGTTGAATCTGGCTTTCGACATGAGCAAGGTGTCGTATTTCGCCAAGGAAACGGGCGAACGACTGAATTGATTCCGTGGATTCAGGCAACGGATCGCCACTGTGCCGCCGGTGTTAATCGGCGGCACGCTCGTTTTCGGATATCAGGATCAGCCGGTGTTTTTCAGGTCCTTGATCAGGCGATTCAGATCACCGCCACGCGCATCCAGCATCGCGCCGATTTCAGTGCGTTCGGTCAGCAGCAGGTTCACGCCTTCGATGAACATGTTGTAGAACTTGCCGCGACCCGATTTGTCCGACACCAGGAAGGTCACCTCGAACGGAGATGAGCCGCGTAGTTTGACCGAGGTTCTGACCTCGTATCCGGTTTTGATCTTACGCGCATTGCGTACGGTGACCTCACCGCCGATGAACTCGCGGAACCGGCGACCGTATTTTCGCGAGATATAGCCCTCAAACGCCTTGGTGAACTGGCGCAGTTGTGCGGAGGAGGCTGTGCGTGCATCTGCCCCCAACGCATAGCGGGCCATGATCGGCACATCACCGTATTGAACGAAAATCTTCTGAAAATCGCGCAACATGGCGTTCTCGGATTTACCCGAGTCGATGATACGCGTGATATCGGCCACCACGCTGTTGACCAGTTGCTTGGCCTGCGCTTCGGTCAGCGCAAACGCGGGCAGAGGCAATGCGGCAACTGTCATCCCGGTAAGGACAGCGGCTACAAATCGGCGTCTGTTCAACAGGTTATTCGGCATAGGGGTCCTCATACGGGTCAAGATAGGGGTCTCTGACAGGGTCGGTCCCGGTGTTGGCGTAGGGATCGTCATACAGACCCAGATAGGCGTCTTCATCATCCCTTGCCAGTTCAAAGCGGCGATTTTGCAAATAGATCGTACGTGCCTGCGCGTAACTATCGGCACTGTCATAAAGAATTGAATCGACCGTATCCGAGAACCGTCCACGATCCCCCATGCGCCGCACAACCTCGGCATAGACACCAATGTTGTCGACCGGACGCACCGGAGAGAAGTTAATTGGGTTCGAGAAAAGATTGAATACGACGCCGACTGCATCTCGCGCGGTCGACGGGCCATAGAAAGGAAGTTCAACGTAGGCGCCCTCGCTGACACCCCAAACATGCAAGGTTTCTCCGAAATCGGTGTCGACGGGCGGCAGGTTCAATTCATCCGCCGGAGCGGACAGGCCAAATCCACCCACGGTCGAGTTGATCAGAAAGCGCAGCAACGCGTTGCCTGATTGTTTCAGATTGCCTTGCAACAGATAATCCAGAGCCTGCCCTGGCATGGTCAGGTTTTCAGCAAAGTGATTGAAGCTGGTGACCATCGGATCGGGCACGATCTTCACATAGCCTTTTGAGGCTGGACGGAACAGGAACCGGTCAACGCCCAGATTGAACTTGTGAATGCCACGGTTGGCACCTTCGTAAGGGTCGAAAATCTCACCTCGCGCGGCAGCGTCCTGTGGCTGCGTTGCGCATGCCGACAGAACCGTCATGATGGCGAATATGAATAGGTGCTTCAGGCGAATATAGCTTGGCACTGTCTTCTTTACTCCAAAAATACCCGGTGGTGTGCCGGGCCTTCAATCAATACGGCCATTGCGCTCATGGTGCGCAATTCGTCTCACATAGAGGTTTCGCGCGGAATATGAAACAACGACTCGCGTTTACCTCAGTAGGTGGGAGGTCGTAAAGTGACACGAATTCAACACTTCCTGAACAGGAGAACACCCGCGCAGTTCGCAGGCCTTAAGAAAATTACCGCTTTCCCGCTTTCCGAAACCTGCGTTCCCGGTTAGCGTCCGCGCGGAATCACTGTGAGATGAGGATCAACCACATGAGTATTGCAGCAAAACTGGACAGCTTGGGTGTCAATTTACCGGACGCGCCCGCGCCCGCAGCAAACTACGTTCCGTTCGTGCGCATCCGCAACATCGTCTATGTGTCGGGCCAAATCTCCAAGGCGGACGATCTGATCACAGGCAAGCTGGGCGATGACATGGATATTGAGGCAGGTGCGGCTGCGGCCAAGGTCTGCGCCATCAATCTGCTGGCTCAGGTAAAAGCGGCGTGCGACGGCGATATCGACAAACTGGTGCGGGTGATCAAACTGACTGGTTTCGTGAACTCGACTGCTGATTTCACCGCGCAACCGCAGGTGATCAATGGCGCGTCCGATTTTCTGGTTGAGGCGCTGGGTGAGGCTGGTCGTCACTCGCGCTCAGCCGTCAGCGCGGCGTCGCTGCCGCTAGGCGTCGCGGTCGAAATCGAAGGCATCTTCGAGGTTCAATGACACCTTCGCTGCCCCTTGAGTTTCTGAAGCGCCCGATTGCACATCGGGCGCTGCATGACGTTGCAGACCAGCGGCCCGAGAACAGCCGGTCCGCCATTCGTGCTGCGATCGACGCGGGATATGGCATTGAAATTGATCTGCAGCGCACGCGCGATAACCGTGCGATGGTGTTTCATGACTATGACATGACTCGCCTGACCGGACGCGCGGGACCTATTCAGCAAATCACTGCGGCGCAGGCTCAGGCGCAGCCTCTGCTGCATTCCGACGGTGAGAGTATCCCGTCATTCGAAGAGGTGTTGAACATGGTTGCCGGTCGGGTGCCTCTTCTGATTGAGCTTAAGGATCAGGATGGGGCAATGGGACCTGATATCGGTGCGTTGGAAGCGGATGTAGTAAGTGCGCTGAAAGGCTATGTCGGACTGGTCGCACTAATGTCATTCAACCCACACGCGGTTGCCGAACTCGCGCGCCTTGCGCCACACCTACCGCGCGGTCTCGTTACCGGCTCTTACGACCCAAAGGCCGAGCTTTTGCAGCAATCCATTTGCGACCATCTGCGCAATATCCCGGATTTTGACCGTGTTGGGGCCAGTTTCATCAGCCATGAAGCTTCTGATCTTGACCGACCCCGGGTCGCCGAGCTGAAGGAGCAAGGTGTGCCGATCCTGTGCTGGACGGTGCGCTCGCCTGAACAAGAGGCCGAGGCGCGCAGGGTTGCCGATAATGTGACCTTCGAAGGCTATCTGGCCGAATATCCCGCTTGATCCTGCCGCGCGCGATCACAGATAAAGGTGCAGCGCGGAGGGGACATGGATCAGGCACAGATAGAGGTTCGGGTTCTGACATCGCTATCGCAGATAACAGCGGGCGATTGGGACAGTTGCGCCTGTCCTGAGGTTGCTGATGGCGGGCGACCGCATGATCCGTTCACCACACACCGATTTTTGCTGGCTTTGGAAAAAAGCGGTTCAGTCGGACGCGGCACAGGCTGGCAGCCGCAATATCTGACGGCTTATCTAGATGGAATGCTGATCGGTGCGGCACCGATGTATGCCAAGTCGCATTCGCAGGGTGAGTACATCTTCGATCACAGCTGGGCCCATGCTTATGAAAGTGCAGGCGGGCGATACTATCCGAAACTGCAGATTGCTGCGCCATTTACACCCGCAACAGGCCGACGTTTTCTGGTACGGCCCGGCTATGATGCGGTGGGCATGTCAGCGCTGGTGCAAGGCGCGGTGCAGCTAGCCGCCGAAAATCGCATCTCCTCACTGCACGCCACCTTCTGCACCGAGGCCGAGGCGCTGGCTGGTGAACAGATGGGCCTGATGGTCCGGCATTCGCAGCAGTTTCACTGGCTCAATGATGGATACACCGATTTCGATGGGTTTCTGGCAGCGCTATCTTCGCGCAAACGCAAAAATATCCGGAAAGAACGCGAGCAGGCCTGTGACTTCGGCGGGCAGATTCGTACGATCACAGGCGATGATCTGCGGCCGGAGCACTGGGATGCCTTCTGGCGATTCTACCAGGATACCGGCGCGCGCAAATGGGGATCACCCTACCTGACGCGGCAATTCTTTGATATCGCTCAGGAAACGATGACAGATGACATCGCTCTGGTGCTGGCCGAGCGCAACGGATACCCGGTAGCCGGGGCCTTGAATTTCATCGGCCGGGAAACGCTCTATGGCCGCTATTGGGGCTGCGTGGAACACCATCCCTGCCTGCATTTCGAACTGTGCTATTATAGGGCGATCGACTTTGCCATTGCCGAAGGGCTGGCCCGGGTTGAGGCAGGTGCCCAGGGCGAGCACAAGCTGGCGCGCGGTTATATGCCGACCCGCACGCATAGCTTGCACTGGGTCGGTGATCCGGGTTTTGCTGATGCAGTTCAGAAATATCTGGACGCCGAAGCCCACGCAGTGGGAGAAGAGATCGAGATTCTGACGGATTATGGCCCGTTCAGGAAATCGAACCCGGAGGAACAGCAATGACCGAACTTCTGTCAACCGAGACCCGCGGCCCGCTGCTGGACCCGCTGTTCAGAAATGGCTGGACTATGGTTGAGGACCGCGATGCGATCACAAAGACCTTCATCTTCGATAATTTTGTCGCCGCTTTCGGCTGGATGACGCAGGTGGCGATCTGGGCCGAGAAATGGAACCACCACCCCGAATGGTCAAATGTCTACCGCACAGTCGAGGTGGTGCTGTCCACCCATGATGTTGGCGGCCTGTCCGCACAAGACGCCAAGCTGGCGCGCAAGATGGATAGCCTTCTATCGGTCGCCAGCTGACCCTGCACCACCTGCCAGCAACGCAGCGGTTCCTAGTTGTTTGAAATCATCTGGAGAAATGGTTCCTCCGCTGATATCGATTTTGGCCGGGATTCTGATCGTGCGGCTGCCGACCGAGCGGACGCTGCGGGTCGACGGGTTGATGTCGAGGCACCGTGTCTCATAACAGGTCAAACCGGCGGTATTGATCTGAATGCGGGTCTGTCCGTCTGGGCCGGTAACAACAGGTGATTGCGGTACATCACAAGCCGCGAGCACCAGAAGCGCGCCGAGGCTGATCCATCTCGTCATCTTACGCCTCCTGATTGATTGAGCACTAGTTTAATTGCCCATTGCCATCCAGATCAGCCGAGGTGAAATCGCTGTCCATCTGGGCGTCGTACTCTGGCCGTGAGATAGTGTTATCTCCATCGCGGTCAACATTCTGAAACTGCTTGATGTCTAGGAACGGTTTAGCTTCATCCAGGCCAAGTGTGCCGTTCTTGTCTTCGTCCATCGCTTGAAATGCATAGTCCGAGAAGGCGTTGAATTCGTCCTGGGACAGAAACCCATCATTGTTCTTGTCGATATTGTTCAGCTCGGCCTCATGCAATTCCGCGACAGTCTCGGCGTTGGCAACGCTGGCCATTATGAGGGCGGCTGCGATAATCAATACTCGGTTCATATCCAGTCTCCTCAACATGCGTAGCGTTCGCCAGACAGCCCACCCGCAGCAGCGCCCGCCGCGGTCAGAATGGTCTTGCCGGAACCGCCGCCAAATTGATTACCGATCACCCCACCGATTAGTGCACCGCCTATGGTTCCGCTCAGGCAGGCAATCTCGTGCTGTCGCGCCGCTTGCTGCTGGGGGGTGGGTGCGGGGCCGCACGCTGCTAAGGCGCCGGCGCCACCAAGAATCAAAGTGATTAATTTCAGTCGCATCAATGAACTCCCGGGTTGTATGGCCGAGTATTGGCACATCGGGTCGTTGCATCAAGTTAAATGCGTTTTATGTGGCCCCGGTTATGCCGGGGCCAACCGGGATCAGAAGGTTTCAAGCAGACCTTCGCCAGCCGAAATCTCGCAAACGCCCGGATTCTCTTCGATGTTCAAGGCGATTACCTTGCCGTCATCGACCAACATGGCATAGCGCTTGGACCGTGCCAGCAAACCAACCGGTGGCGCGTCGAAATCCATGCCTACCGCCTTGGTGAATTCCGATGCGGCGTCGGCCAGCATGGTCAATCCTGCGGCAGTTGCTCCGGTGCTTTCACCCCAGGCGCCCATCACGAAGGGATCGTTGACCGAAATACAGATGATCTCATCAACTCCTTTTGCGTCGAATTGGCCTTTTGTCCGCATGAAGCTTGGGACATGCGCGGTCGTGCAGGTCCCGGTAAATGCGCCGGGCACAGCAAAGATCACCACCTTGCGCCCTTTGGTTTTTTCTGAAATCCGCACCTCTCCAGGGCCATCGGCTCCCATCTGAATCAGCGTCGCGTCGGGCAGCATGTCACCTGTTGAAATCATTTATTAAGCTCCTGTCATTTGGATTTGCAGAGTCGGGCTTTGTCGCAATATAGGTTGTCGAAAGAAAGAGACCATCGGAATTCTGCAGGGGAGCACAACATGAGCCATATCGTCGTGATCGGGGCAGGGCAGGCTGGTGCTTCACTCGTGGCGCGGTTGCGCAAGGACGGCTTTGAAGGCGACATCACCCTGATTGGTGCCGAGCCGCACCTGCCCTACCAGCGCCCGCCATTATCCAAAGGCTACCTGTTGGGCGAGATGGAGTTGGAACGCCTGTTCCTGCGGCCCGATAGCTTCTATGCGGAAAACAATATCACCCTCCGACTGGGGCAGCGCGTGACCGGAATTGACCCAAAGGCCAAAACGGTAACCATAGGTGATGACGTGATCGCCTATGATGAGTTGGCTCTGACCACAGGCTCTGATCCGCGTCGTCTGCCCGCAGCCATTGGTGGCGATCTTGAAGGCGTCCATGTGGTGCGCGATCTTGCGCATATCGACGAGATGGAGCCTCGGGTAACCGATGGTGCACGTGCTCTGATCGTCGGTGGCGGCTATATCGGGCTCGAGGCCGCCGCGGTTTGTGCCAAGCGTGGGGTCAAAGTCACGCTGATCGAGATGGCAGACCGCATTCTGCAGCGTGTCGCCGCGAAAGAGACCAGCGACTATTTCCGTACGCTTCATACGGAATACGGAGCCGACATTTGCGAAGGCGTTGGGCTGGATCGTTTGGTTGGTGAAGATGGCAAGGTGACGGGTGCTATTCTGTCCGATGGCACCGAATTAAAGGTGGATTTCGTCGTGGTGGGGGTCGGCATCGCACCCTCAACGCAACTGGCTGAAATGGCGGGATTGGAGCTGGACAACGGCATCAAAACCGATGCCCATGGCCGCACGTCGGACCCGTCAATCTGGGCGGCGGGTGATTGTGCCTCGTTCCCGCATGGTGAGGGCCGCATTCGTCTGGAAAGCGTACCCAACGCCATCGATCAGGCCGAGATCGTGGCCCAGAACATGCTGGGTGCTGCCAAGGATTATACCGCGACGCCGTGGTTCTGGTCGGATCAGTACGACGTCAAGCTGCAGATTGCGGGCCTAAATACAGGCTATGATCGCGTCGTGACCCGCAAGGGTGAAGGCGCGACGGTGTCCTTCTGGTACTATAAAGGCGATCAGCTGATTGCGGTCGACGCGATGAACGACCCGCGCGCTTATATGGTAGGCAAACGCCTGATCGATGCGGGTAAAACAGCTGATCCGAGGGTGGTGGCTGACCCAGAAGCGGACTTGAAACCGCTGCTCAAAGCGTGAGGATTATCGCCGGTAACTTCCGGGGCCGGGCATTGGCCTCGGTCGGTAAAGGCGATGCGGGGGCCCATCTGCGCCCCACTACCGATCGGGTGCGGGAAAGCCTTTTCAACGTCCTGAACCATCAGATCGACATTGATGGTCTGCACGTGTTGGACCTGTTTGCAGGTACTGGTGCGTTGGGGCTTGAAGCGCTGTCGCGCGGAGCGGCCCATGTTACGTTTGTCGATGATGGGCGAATTGCGCAGGGTCTGATACGCAAGAATATCGATCTGACCGGAAGTCGGGACCAGACCACTCTGATCAGACGTGACGCAACGCGGTTGGTGGAAAACGCAGGCGACGCATGCGATCTGGTCTTTCTTGATCCGCCTTATGGCAAAGACCTGGGTCAAAAGGCGCTGGCGGCGGCCACCAAAGGTGGCTGGCTGGCCCAGGACGCCCTGATCGTGTGGGAGGAAAACGCCCCCATGATTGCTCCAAATGGGTTCGCTCTGCATGACGCGCGGAAATATGGCGACACGTGCATTTCGCTGATGTGGCGAACTGGGGGCTGATATGCATGATCTGGTCATTTTCGATTGCGACGGGGTTCTGGTTGATAGCGAGGTTCTGTCCAATCAGGTCATGATCGACAATCTGGCCCAATATGGTCTGCACCTGACCCTTGCAGAGTGCATGTCTCTTTTCGTCGGTGGTACGATGACTGGTGTCCGAGACAAGGCGCGCGATCTCGGTGCGGATCTGCCTGACGACTGGACCGATCAAATCTACTCGGAAATCTATGAGAGGCTGCGAGCGGGCACTCCTTTGGTTGAAGGCATCCCAGAATTGCTGACGCAATTGGATGCAGCCACCATTCCTTATTGTGTCGCCTCAAATGGCAGGCCAGAGAAAATGCAGATTACTCTGGGTCAGAACGGTCTGTGGGAGCGGTTCAGCACGGTCATGTTTTCGGCCCATGTGCTGGGCTCAGGTAAACCTGACCCCACCCTGTTCCTGACAGCGGCGCAGCAATTTGGCGCCAAATCGCCGGTCGTGATCGAAGACAGTGAGAACGGCGTCACCGCCGCCATCCGTGCCAATATGCGCTGCCTCGCCTATGCAGCCCACGACGACGGCGCGCGGCTGGCTGCGCTGGGGGCCGAGGTCTTCACGGATATGTCACATGTGCCGGGGCTTTTGGGACTCTGACCGAGAAATATGCTAAGGTCGGCCCATGGACCGCGCCATCACACCTCCGTTTTGGGGCTTTTTGACAGACAGCGACGCCACCACCGGGCCGCCGACCAAACCGATGCGCGCGCCGGTGTTTATCAACGACGCGGTGATCCCCTGGCGCGATGAGACGTTGTTGCTGAAACTTTTACGCGATCAGGCGACTGATCAGGACGAATAAGTCGGGTGATATTTGCCACCCGGTGACAGGGTGAAAATCTCAACCCCATCGGCCGTCACACCCACCGAATGCTCAAACTGCGCCGACAGAGATTTGTCGCGAGTCACGGCAGTCCAGTCATCGGCAAGTGTTTTGGTTTCGGGGCGGCCCAGATTGACCATCGGTTCGATGGTGAAGAACATGCCTTCTTCCAACACGGCGCCAGTTCCGGGGCGGCCGTAGTGCAGAACGTTTGGTGGTGCGTGGAAAACACGGCCCAGCCCATGTCCGCAGAAATCGCGGACAACGCTCATCCGGTGCGCCTCGACATAGGCCTGAATGGCATGGCCTATATCCCCGAAGGTATTACCCGGCTTGACCATATCGATGCCCTTGAACAGCGCATCATGGGTCACCTGAATCAGCCGCTCGGCTTTACGCGGAAGCTTACCAGCCACGTACATACGCGAGGTGTCACCAAACCAGCCATCGACGATCACAGTGACGTCGATATTCAGGATATCGCCATCCTTCAGCTTCTTCTCGCCGGGTATGCCGTGACAGACTACATGGTTCACGCTAATACAACTTGCGTGCTGATAACCTTTATAGCCAATGGTCGCTGATTCTGCGCCCGCGTCCTCGACCATCTGCGTGATCAGCCCGTCAATCGCACCCGTGGTCTGACCGACAAAAACATGATCAGCAATATCGTCCAATATCTGCGCAGCCAGCACCCCTGCCGCATGCATTCCGGCAAAGTCACTTTGTTCGTAGATACGGATGCCATCCTTGGTCAGACGGCCACGATGTTCTTTCATCGGTGCGAGACTCCAAATATTTCACGCAGCACTTCTTTTACGCTGCTTGTGCAGAAAGTACCAGAGGGTGTGCGGTCGTGGATGTTTTTCAGTTAATTTGATTTAATACAGAGACTGATAAGGGCTCTTGGTGATCAAGGTAGACGAAAGTGAGTTGGAAATACGCCGACACTGCTTCCGGGGCCAACAAGAATAATCTTCCTTCCGGTTCGCAAACGTCTGCGAATACTGTTCGGGACATCACAAACGACGTTAACGGCACGCGCCGTGTCTTTCAGAGCGATTGGCCTAGGGCACCTCCGATAATCTCCCATATTGGGATCACTAACAACAAATGTTATTTCTACCGTGCGAAAAGAGGGAAGAGAAATAACCATAGGGATCGTCGCCGCCACTACAAGAAACCCCGCAAACGCACCTGCCAAAGGCATGAACAATATAGACAATGTTGTTTTTATTGGCTCTGAGAATAGGATGCCTTCCGATAAGCTAAGATGAACCGCCCAAAGTGCTGTTGCTCCTGAAATTGCTCCCACTATGCATGCAGGCCAAAATGCCAAGGAAAGCCAAACTGGAGAGGGGATAAACCCTACACCAAAAAATCTTGCCAATACAGGTACGCCACCCAAAATCATTAGAGTCAGTGAGATTGTTCGAATACGTTTTTTTAAGCGGGTGTTCTCAGTCTTCGATGGGGCAGTCATTCAGTTGTCCTTTGAGAAACCTAGGCAAATTCGATAGAAATAGTCGGATTCATCTGAGTTTTCTCTCAACAATTGATTGACGAGTTACCAAAATACCCATTGGCGAAATCTGCGTCCCGTAAACCAACTTCTCCACCCCCTGTGCCCGCGCTGCTTCAAACGCCGCCGCATAGGTCGGATCAATATCCGCCGCCAGCGCAAACCGGTCGCAATCGGTCCGCTGCACCAGATACAGCATCACCGCCCGATGCCCTTGTGCCGCCATAGCCGCCAGTTCGCCCAGATGTTTAGTGCCGCGTGCGGTGACACTGTCGGGGAATTCAGCCAGCCCGGGTTGGCGTGAGAGGGTGACGCTTTTGACCTCGACATAAGCATCTGGCAGGCCGGGCTGGGTCAGCAGGAAATCGATGCGGCTGTTTTCACCGTATTTGACCTCAGGGCGGACGGTTTCATAGGCCGCCAGTTCGGGGATTTCGCGTGCCTCAAGCGCCGCCCGAAGCGCCTTGTTTGGGACGGATGTGTCGACTCCTGTGAAATGCCCGTTCTCATGATCAACAAGCCGCCAGCCGTATTTCAGCTTTTTCTTCGGATCATCATTCGGCTCCAGCCAGATTTTCTCACCCGGCTCCGCCAGCCCCATCATCGAGCCGGGATTGGCGCAATGGGCTGTTACTTCGCGCCCGTCTTCCAACCTGCAATCTGCCAGAAAGCGCTTGTAACGTCGGATCAGGCGGGCGGGGACAAGGGGGGTTTCAAATCGCATGGCCTAGGGCCTATACCTGCCCTAACGGTCGATCAAGAGGGAGGGCGCGCCATGGCCAATCCAACCGCTGCAATGTTGGTGATCGGGGATGAGATCCTCTCGGGCCGCACCCGCGATGCCAATATGCATTATCTGGCTGGAGAGCTGGCCAAACACGGCATCGATCTGAAAGAGGTGCGCATTGTCAGTGATGATGCGCCCGCGATTGAGGCGGCAGTCAGGGCGCTGTCCCAGGCCCATGACCACGTGTTTACTAGTGGCGGCATCGGCCCGACCCATGACGATATCACCGCCGATTGCATCGCTCGAGCTTTTGGCGCGCATATCGATGTTCGCCACGACGCGCGGGCGCTGCTTGAAGCGCATTACGAGAAGTCTGGGCTGGAGCTGAACGACGCTCGCCTGCGTATGGCGCGTATCCCGGACGGGGCGGAATTGATCGACAACCCGGTCTCGACCGCGCCCGGCTTTACGATTGCAAACGTCCATGTCATGGCCGGAGTACCGTTGGTTTTTCAGGCGATGGTGGCGAGTGTTTTACCTTTGCTTACCGGAGGCAACCCGCTGTTGTCGCAGACTCTGCGTGTGGACAGAGGTGAGGGCGATATAGCGTCGACCTTGGCCGCGCTCGCGAAAGATTTCGGCGACCTCTCGATCGGATGTTATCCGTTTCAGACAAATGGCGTGTTCGGGGCGAATGTGGTTGTGCGCGGCACCGATGGCGGGCGCATTGATGCCGCCATGACCCGCCTCGCGAAAGAGATCGAGCTTTGAGCACCGATTGGGCTGCAGTTGTAGACGGCACATGGCCTGCTGCGGGCTATCAATCGCATGGCCCTTTTCGGCTGCGACAAGGGCAGGGCGGAGGGTCACGCGTATCCGCCGCCAGTCGGATTGGGGACGTAACCAACGCCGATATCGACGCGGCTGAAGGCGCCATGCAGGCGATGGGCCAGAAACGCATCTTCTGCCTGCGTCCGGGGGATGAAGTGCTGGATGCGCAGCTTGCCGAACGCGGATATGACATTCTTGATCCGGTCAATATCTATTCCTGCCCGGCGCAGCAATTGACCGATATCCCGATCCCGCGCGTGACTGTTTTCAACATCTGGGAACCGCTGGCCATCATGCGCGAGATCTGGGCGCAGGGCGGTATCGGCCCCGAGCGGATTGCCATCATGTACCGGGCACCGGGCCCAAAGACCGGCCTTTTGTTGCGCCACAGCGATCAACCCGCAGGAACGGGTTTTGTGGCGATCCACGACGGTATCGCGATGGTGCATGCGTTGGAAATCCTGCCGGATCATCGCCGCAAGGGGTTGGGCAACTGGGCAATGCGAGCCGCGGCTTTTTGGGCGCTGGACAATGGCGCCGAGACGCTTAGCGTGATTTGTACCAAGGCGAATGCAGGGGCCAATGGCCTCTACCACTCGCTTGGGATGAAGATCGACGGAGAATACCACTATCGCCAGCGCGTCTAAGGAGAGCGAATTGACCAAACAGGACATGCCCACTGCCCTGGATCTGCCAATGGTGGACCCTCTACCGCCAGAGACGCAGAAATACTTCGATATCTGTGTCGAGAAACTGGGAATGGTGCCGAATGTCCTGCGCGCCTATGCCTTCGATATCGACAAGCTGAACGCCTTCACTTCGATGTATAATGATCTGATGCTGGCCGACAGCGGGCTGTCCAAACTGGAGCGCGAGATGATCGCGGTCGTGGTGTCTTCGATCAACAAATGCTTCTATTGCCTCGTGGCCCATGGCGCGGCAGTGCGGCAGCTTTCGGGTGACCCGCAACTGGGCGAGATGTTGGTGATGAACTACCGCGTCACCAAACTGGATGCGCGCCAACGTGCGATGCTGGATTTCGCCGCCAAGATGACCACTGCCAGTACCACAATCGAAGAGCCCGACCGCCAGTTATTGCGCGATGCTGGATTCTCGGATCGCGATATCTGGGACATCGCCAATGTCACCGGTTTCTTCAACATGACCAACCGCGTGGCCAGTGCCACTGCGATGGTCCCGAACCCTGAGTATCACGCCCAGTTCCGATGATCCGAACCCTGTTCATCTGTATTGCTTTGCTGGCCGCGCCTGCCTTGGCGCAGGAGTTGAACTTTCCTGCGGGCGCCCGGCAGATATCTGACCGCACCAGCGCGCTTGACAGTTACGACCTGCCAACCGGCGTGTTTGCCGACGGCGCAATTCCGTCCCGCAATGTCGAGGGGCGTGTTGAGCGGCTGACATGGCGGCTTCAGGCGGGGTCCAACACAACGCTGCAAATCCTTGCACCTCTGCGGGATCAGCTTCAGGCGCAGGGTTTCGAGATCGCGTTTGAATGTGAGGCACGCAATTGTGGCGGGTTCGATTTCCGCTTTGGCACCGAGGTAGTGCCGACACCCGACATGTATGTGGCGATCCACGATTACCGCTTTCTGTCCGCGACCCGCGGCGACGAGGTGCTGAGCCTGCTGGTCAGCCGTAACCCGCCAGATGGCTATGTGCAGACGATCCGGGTGACTCCGCTGGGCACGCAACCCGCGCCGCCATTGGTGATCGAAGATACCGTTGAAGGCTCGGCCGGGTTGCTCAGCGATCTCAGCGGCACCGGTCACGTCATTCTCGATGATCTGCACTTTCGCACCGGCGAAGTCGCGCTGGGCGAAGGGCCATTTACCTCGCTAGCGCTGCTTGCGGGCTATCTGGCCGACAATCCATCGACCCGCTTGGCGCTGGTCGGACACACGGATGATACCGGCGCCCTGTCGGCCAATATTGCGGTCAGTACCAAACGGGCCGAAGCTGTGCGCGCGCGTCTGATCGAAGCACACGGCGTTGCTGCCGACCGGATCGAAGCGCAGGGCGTAGGCTATCTTGCGCCCATCACCTCGAACGCCGCGCCCGAGGGCCGGGATATCAATCGCCGGGTCGAGGCGGTGTTGCTGGTCAACTGACGGGCGCAGGCATCGCACCCGCCCTGTGCACCTCTTGCCCTGATGCCACACCCTGATGCACACTTGCAGATAAACGGGACCTCTGTCTTGCTGTCGGACCTGTTGGCAGGCAGTCCCATCCGCCACCAAGCTTAGGGAGGAGTGCGTCATGGCATCCAGGACCGACGATTCCACACCGCCGGATAACATGGCCCCACAACAAGCCATGCCCGAGGTCAACAGGCTGACAGCGGCAGATATCACCGCGTCGCTCAAGGCCGGGTTTTCCGACTTCCTTGCGCGCCCGGTCATGAGCGGATTTTTCGGCCTGTTCTATGCGGTTTTCGGCATCCTGTTCGTCTGGTGCCTGGTTTGGCTTGGCAAGATCTGGATGATCATTCCTGCGGCGGTAGGCTTTCCGCTGGTCGCGCCCTTCGCAGCCGCGGGGCTCTATGAGATGTCCCGTCGCTTGCAAAAAGGGGAAAACTTCGGGTGGTCCGAAATCCTCACCGTCATGGCCAATCAACGCAAACGCGAGCTGGGCTGGATGGCCTTCGTCACCCTGTTTATATTCTGGGTCTGGACCTATCAAATCCGCCTTTGGCTGGCGATCACTCTGCAAAAAGCGTCATTTTCCGATTTTGAGGGGTTCTTGAACATCGTGCTTTTCACGCCGCAGGGCTGGACCTTCCTTGCGATTGGCACCTGCGTCGGGGCGTTTCTGTCGGCTGTGCTGTTCTCGGTAACCGTTATCGCCATGCCGATGCTGCTGGATCGTGAAACCAATTTCGTCTCTGCCATGCTTACCTCGGTTCGCGCCGTCTCCGAGAATCCGGTGGTGATGCTCGGCTGGGCTGCGATCATTTCGGTCACCATGCTGATATCACTGGCACCCGCGTTTTTGGGACTTGTCTTTACACTGCCGATCCTGGGTCACACCACATGGCACCTGTATCAGCGGGCTGTATCACCTGCTGAGGTTTGACCGGCAGATTCAGATCGAACGAGCGACAAAAAAGACCCGCACTGATCAGCGCGGGTCATTTAGGTTCCACAGGGAGAATTCTACCAATCCATCGGACCTTTTTCAGCGAAGGATGCGACCAGAAAATCGATGAAAGCACGCACCTTGGGCTGGGTGAACCGGCCCGGCGGATAAACTGCGTAAACGCCTTGCACCTCGTCCGGAAGCGAAGGCATCGCATCCACCACCTCGCCCGATTTCAGCGCGTCGGCATAGAGATAGCTGGGCAGATGTGCGATCCCAAGGCCCGAGATTGCGGCGTTTAACAGCGACTGTCCGTCATTTACGCTTAACCAACCAGCGGTGCGCACCTGACGTTTCTCGCCCGACGGCGCGGTCAATTTCCAAACGCTGCCCGAGGACTGACTCGAATAGTGCAGTAGCTTGTGTTCATTCAGGTCGTCGATCTTTTGCGGGCGCCCAAACTGCTCGATATAGCTGGGCGCTACGACCATGCGTTTTACGGTTTCGGTCAGTTTGCGGGCGCGCAAGGTGCTGTCTTCCAGTTCCCCAATGCGCACGGCCACGTCAAAGCCTTCCGAGATCAGTTCGACGTAACGGTTGTTCAGCACCATGTTCACGGTGATATCGGGATAGGCAGACAGGAATTCCGAAAGCACAGGTGACAGGTGATTGACACCGAAATCCGTCGCCACACTGATCCGCAGAAGACCAGAAGGGTCGGATTGCATCGAGGTTACAAGCGCATCTGCCTCGCCCGCGTCGTTGAGCACGCGCCGGGCGCGATCATAATAGGCCAGTCCAATCTCGGTCGGTGAAACCCGGCGTGTGGTGCGGTTTAGCAGTCGCGCACCCAGCCGCGCCTCAAGGCTCGACACGTGTTTGGACACGGCTGATTTGGAGATACCCATTTTTTTGGCCGCGTCGGTGAAACCACCCTGGTCCACCACGTTGGAAAAGGCCTCCATTTCGGTCAGTCGATCCATTCTCGTTCCCCAGGTCTTCTGTTCGTTGTCTCTTTATTGCGATCAATCTGGGCGAGAACTGGGCAGACATGAGATAATATCAGGGTTTTGATAGGGATCGTTTGCGACTGGGAAACGCCGAAGTTGCCGTGCTGTAATTCCAAACACCCAACACAAATAACCGATATCTGGACTTTTTCTCTATCGTGCTATGATGAGAATGGCATTTTTGTGACCATGGAGGAGATCATGAAAGCCCTATTTGCTGCTGCCGCCCTGTGCCTGTCCGCAACTCTCGCGTCGGCCGGGGGAGAAACGCCGTCAAACCCTGATGCCAGGGTTTATTTCGCAAATCTGACTGACGGAGACACCGTACAATCACCCGTCACGATCGTGTTTGGCCTAAGTGGGATGGGTGTTGCTCCTGCCGGAACCGAAAAGGAGAACACGGGCCACCATCACCTTCTGGTTGATCGTCCTCCGTTGGGGCAGGGTGAAGACGGCGCGGATGAACTGGCCTATGGGCTGCCCGCAGATGACAACCACATCCACTTTGGCGGCGGCCAGACCGAGGTCACGCTGGAATTGAGCCCGGGGGAACACGCTTTGCAGCTTGTGTTGGGTGATGCGGGTCATGTACCCCACGCGACGCCAATCGTTTCAGAGGTGATTACAATCACTGTAGAGTAGTGGTTAAGCGCTGAATTGTCCGTCGAACTCAGTTTCTCCTGTTCGGGTAAAGCGGATGATGCGGCTGTCAGGTATACGCACAAGCCAGCCGATCTCTTCCATGCGGGTCAGCATGGCGCGGCCGAGTTTGCCGGCCAAATGCGTTTCCCGTTCGCTCCAGTCTAGACAGGGGCGGCAAAGCGGTGCGCGGCTGCGGCTGAGTCCTTCCAGATCGATGCCAAAGCCGGTGCAGAATTGAGTGCCCTCTTCGGTCAGGTGAACCGCGTCTTCCGTTGTCTCAAGATACCCTTGTTTCTGCATGGCGGAGAACATCTGCACCCCACGGCTGCCCGCAAGATGGTTGTAGCAAACCCGTGCTGACCGCATTTCCGCATCTTTTGGTCCGGTCTGCGTCCGCAGATGGCCGCGTCCTGCAGCCAGCCCCATAAGGTTTTCCAGCACATGCGCCACATCTTCTCCGGACAGTCCGTAATATTTGTGCCGTCCCTGTCCACGCACACGGACCAGGCTGCCTGCAAGCAGCTTTTTCAGGTGTGAGCTTGCGGTTTGGGGGCTGATCCCGGCCTCACGCGCCAGTTCGCCAGCCGTCAGCGCTTTGCCCGACATCAGTGCTGTTAGCATATTGGCACGCGCAGGATCGCCAATCAGCGCCGCGATCTGTGCAATATCCGGTCCGTCTCGCATGCTTCGACCATAGTCGAAACATAAGCCGCATCCAAGAGGTTATTCTTTGCCAATCATCAACTGGAGGCATCTATGCTCACTTGTATAATCCAATACCAGATTGATCCGACGAAAAAAGAGCAGTTTCAGACCTATGCGCGCAATTGGGGACAGGCGATTCCGCGATGCGGGGCTGATCTGATCGGATATTTCGCACCGTACGAGGGGTCATCGACACTGGCTTATGGGATTTACAACATTCCTAACCTTGCTGAATACGAAGCCTACCGCGCGCGTTTGTCAGCCGATCCACTGGGGCAAGAGAATTATGCCTTTGCGCAAAAAGAACGCTTCATCACGCGCGAGGATCGGACCTGGCTCAGATGCGTCTCAACCCCGCATGGGGATGGCGCATGATTGCCGTAATTTTCGATGTCGAACCCGCCGATGCCGAAACCCAGACCTATCTGGACATCGCTGCCGACCTGCGCCCGCTGCTGGACCAGATCGAAGGCTTTATCTCGGTCGAGCGGTTTGAAAGCCTGTCAACACCGGGCAAATACTTGTCGCTGTCGTTCTGGCGGGATGAACAGGCCGTTGCCATCTGGCGCCAAACTGTCCGGCACCGGGCTGCACAAGGTCAAGGTCGCACCGGGTTGTTCAAGGATTATCGTCTGCGTGTGGCGTCCGTGATCCGAGATTACAGTTTGAATGATCGCGAACAAGCACCGCGTTCAAGCGGCAGTGGGTAGAAGGAAAATACCACGCGCCAGATCAGAGTTCAGCCTGTCATCTGCATACAAGCGCTCAAGAGCGTTCTTTGACATCAGCTCAGGATAGTCAGCGATAAAAGCCTCAAAACTATGGTTCGGACCTTGGGCCATACGTTCGGCAATCAGACTCATGAACGCGTACGTGATTGTCAGGTTGAATTTCCCTGGTGCACCGGCATTTGTCGCCAACGTGCGAATACCTTTGGCATAGATCGCAGCCGCGTCGATGAAATCGTATTTCCTCAGCAGGTCAAAGGCCACTTGCACATGCTGGGCATGCCCGAATTTCGTATTGTCGATCGTATGAGCTTCGAACGCCACGGTGATGTCAGATACTTGGATTGTTTTGGTCATTCCTTGGCCTCCGCGAATTTATGGCTGTGCTCCGCGGTCCAGTCCAGATCGTAGACCTCTTTCAACTGACGGATCTTTTTCAGTGTCTGAGGCGTGAAAGGCGGCTTGTTCTCAAAACTGTGCAAGGCGATGCCCTCGATCAAGTCACCAACGGACATGTCCAGAGATTCCGCCAACCCTTTAAGGACTTTCAGCAGGCGTTTTTCGATTCGTATTCCGGTCTGGATGCGTTCGGGTTTTTCAATCATGGCGTACATATGTACCAAGGTACCATACAAGTCAATATGGCCAAAAAAAAAGACCACCTCCAACGAAGCGGCCTGTTGGGGTCTGATTTGACAACCCTGCAGGTTGAAAATGCTCGCGCAACCGCTGGTCAGAGCTCTGCCGCCAGCCGCGTCCCCTGATTGATCGCGCGCTTTGCGTCCAGCTCGGCGGCCACATCTGCGCCGCCGATCACATGAGGTGTTATCCCGCGTTCAATTAGCTCATCTGCCAGTGAACGGTCCGAGACCTGACCCGCGCACAGTACGATCGTATCCGCCGGGATCACAGTCGGGTCTTCGTGGGCTTCGCCAAAGCTCACATGCAGGCCGTCATCATCGATGCGCTCGTAATTCACGCCGCCTACGAAATTAACGTCTTTCATCTTTAGGGTCGCACGATGAATCCAACCCGTTGTCTTGCCGAGCCCCTTGCCGTGACGCTGTGCTTTGCGTTGCAGCAACGTGACCTGCCGCGCGGGCGCCTCAGGCTGCGGACCTTCGGGTGCCAGTCCCGAGCGATGTTCGGCCGGGTCAGTGACGCCCCATTCCTTCATCCAAAGAGGCAGGTCCGTGGTCGGGCTGTGGCCGTCTTCCAGCAAGAATTCGGAGACGTCGAACCCGATGCCGCCAGCCCCGATCACAGCAACCGATTTGCCGATCTCGGCCTTGTCGCGCAGCACGTCGATATAGCTGAGCACATTGTCTTGCTCTTGTCCGGGGATCTGCGGATCGCGCGGGGTGACACCGGTGGCGATGACCACTTCATCGTAACTGGTGAGATCATCCGCGCTGACCTCGCGGTTCAGTTCGACCGTCACACCCAGATCGTCCATCATGGTGCGGTACCAGTCGACCAGTCCCCAGAACTCCTCCTTCCCCGGCACCTGTTTGGCCATGTTCAACTGCCCACCGATCTCAGCGGCGCGATCAAACAAGGTTACCTCATGGCCGCGCTGTGCGGCGGTCATCGCGGTGGAAAGGCCTGCCGGTCCCGCGCCCACAATGGCGACCGTTTTGCGCGTCTCAGCCTCGCCGATCACTAGTTCGGTTTCATGACAGGCACGCGGATTGACCAGGCACGAGGTCAGCTTGCCGCTGAAGGTATGATCCAGGCAAGCTTGATTGCAGGCGATGCACGGGGCGATTTTCGCTGCCTCACCGGCGATTGCTTTGTTCACGAAATCCGCATCGGCCAACATCGGACGGGCCATAGACACCATGTCAGCGCAGCCGGTCGCTAAAACCTCTTCGGCCACTTCAGGCGTATTGATCCGGTTCGAGGTGATCACCGGGATGCCAACTTTGCCCATCAGTTTCTTTGTGACCCAAGCAAAGGCCGCACGGGGTACGCTGGTGGCAATCGTTGGAATCCGCGCCTCGTGCCAGCCGATCCCAGTGTTGATGATTGTGGCCCCGGCCTGCTCAATCCGCTGCGCAAGTTCAACGACTTCGTCATGGGTCGACCCATTGGGCACCAGATCAATCATCGACAGGCGATAGATGATGATGAAATCGGTCCCCACGGCTTCGCGCGTGCGGCGTACCACTTCGATGGGCAGACGCATCCGATTTTCATAGGACCCACCCCAGCGGTCGGTGCGCTTGTTGGTGTGGGTCACGAGGAACTGGTTCAGGAAATACCCCTCGGACCCCATGATCTCGACCCCGTCATAGCCCGCCTTCTGGGCCAGAACAGCGGCGTTGACGATATCGCTGATCTGCTTTTCGATGCCCTCTTCGTCCAGTTCATGCGGCGGAAACGGAGAAATCGGAGATTTCACCGGGCTGGGGGCGACACATTTCGGCCCATAGGCGTACCGCCCCGCATGCAGAATCTGCATTGCGATCTTGCCACCCGCCTCATGCACGTGTTTGGTCACGATGGAATGGTTTGCCACTTCTGTCTCATTGGTCATCATCGAGGCCCCGGGCAGGACCGAGCCCTCGAGGTTCGGGCCAATTCCACCCGTCACCATCAAGGCCACACCGCCACGCGCGCGATCCGCGTAAAACTCGGCGACACGGTTCCAGTCGCCAGTCTCTTCCAGCCCGGTATGCATCGAGCCCATCAGCACGCGGTTCTTCAGCGTGGTGAAGCCCAGATCCAGCGGGGCCAGCATGTTTGGGTACGCAGTCATGGCAAACTCTCCCTCCCGACTTTGTCCGTCAGATTGACCTTCGCGTCACCGTTGTCACGCGAAACCTAACGTCATTCCCTTTGCGTTTTGCGCAGTGCTTGCTACAGACGCTTAAAAGCATGTTCATGAGGCCGCATATGACCCCCGACCAGATAGCAAAACTTCCTTATCGCCCCTGTGTCGGGCTGATGCTAATGAATGTCGAGGGATCGATTTTTGTCGGTCAGCGTAACGACCGCCACAAAGACGCCTGGCAGATGCCTCAGGGCGGTGTGGACAAGGGCGAAGACCCGCTCGATGCCGCCCTGCGCGAGCTTTGGGAAGAAACCGGCGTGACCGCAGATCTGGTCGAAATCATCGCCGAGACCGACGGCTGGCTGCCCTATGACTTGCCGCATGACATTGTGCCCAAAATCTGGAAGGGCCGGTATCGCGGGCAGGAGCAGAAATGGTACCTGATGCGGTTTCTGGGGCGGGATGATCAGATCAACATCGCAACTGAGCACCCGGAATTCACCCACTGGAAGTGGCAGACACCGTCACGGCTTGTTGATGAAATCGTACCCTTCAAACGAGACGTGTATGCGCGTGTGGTCGAGGTCTTTCGAGGACATTTGCCTGAGATTTGACCACAGTTCACTTCATTGAGTGCGTGTCGGTTTGCAGACAGTCAATCTCTGACGACGGAGCGGCAGCGGAAGGTCTGAATATTGGCCGCTATACGGACAATGTGGACCTTCGCTCTGTAGCAAGTAACGTCCGAAAGTCGTAGCGAGGACGACGAGTTCTTCGATTAACCACTATGTGGCAAGTAATCTAACCAACGCTTCAGGTGGTTTTTCTGCGTGTCGCGCCTCATGGATCATTTCGACTTCGGAAAAGATGATCTCCACGGTGACATCATTAAACGATATCGTCCAAAAGCGCGGCGAGAGAGCTTTCCATCTTGTTGTTCGGTCGCTGTCGTAAATCTCCGTAAAATCCCATGCTTTCGTAGGATACTTTGCGTCACGCAAACCCTCTACATTGACCGGATTCTTTTCGAAATGAATCACACTCGAGAACTTTAGGACAGCAATTCCGCCTCCCGCTACGGGAGCTATATCGTAGCTAAGCAGCAGATCAGAGCCATCGAAAAACATTGCTGGGTTCTCAATGGTGCCAATAGCCGGAAAGTCCTCCTTTGGGGTTTTGCTTTCCACAGTTTCCTCTTGAAAGTGGGCCTCAATCTACAAAGCCGACCTTGGTACAGCATGCAGCATTGGTCAACATGGGCTCAAACCAGCCCGGCCTCACGCAACAGCTCGACCATATTCGCCTCCGGCCTTGGCCCGATATGGCTGATCACCTCGCGCGCGCAGACATTGCCGATCTTCGCACATGTCTCGTAATCACGGCCTGTGGCCATACCGTACAGGAACCCGGCAGCAAACTGATCGCCTGCGCCGGTCGCGTCCACCGGGATAACCTTTTCGACCGGTACGTCGATTCGCGCGTCGCCGTTCAATACGGTTACCCCGTCGCCAGACCGGGTGCAGACGACCAGAGGGCAAATCTCGGCTGTCTTGGCCAACGCCTCTTCCAGATCGTCGGTTTCGAACAGCGATTTGATCTCGGCCTCGTTGCCGATCACAAAATCCAGTTCGTTCTCGATCAGCAGCAGGAAATCGACGCGGTGCCGTTCCACGCAGAACGGATCAGAAATGGCGATGCCTGCCTTACCGCCGCCTTTGTGGCAGTTGCGCGCAGCTTCCAAAAACGCCGCCTTGCCCTTTTCCTTGTCGAACAAATAGCCTTCGAGGAACATGATCTGGCTGTTGCCTGCGACATCTTCCGAGACATCCTCAGAAGACAGTTCAGAGGAGATACCCAGATAAGTATTCATCGACCGCTCACCATCCGGCGAGACAAAGATCATTGAGCGCGAGGTTGGCAGCTCTCCACCCGGCACCGGCGGGTTCACGAAATCAACCCCATCTTCGTTCATCGCATCCGCATAGAACCGGCCCAGTGCGTCATCATGTACGCGTCCGATGAAAGCGGAATCCAGGCCCAATGCACCCGCCCCGGCGATGGTATTTGCAACCGAACCGCCCGGTGTCTGCACCCGACCTTCCATCGAGGCGTACAGCACTTCGCCGCGTTCCTGCTCGATCAGCTGCATGATGCCCTTTTCGATACCCATCAGCTCAAGGAAACTGTCATCGGCCTGGGAAATCACGTCCACAACGGCGTTTCCGATGCCCGTCAGTTGGTAGGTCTTCATAGAGTCTTGTCCTCAAATTCGCAGAGATCGCGGATGATACAGGTCGGGCACTGCGGTTTGCGTGCCTTGCAGTGATAGCGGCCATGCAGAATCAACCAATGATGTGCATGCAACTGGAAATCGGTCGGGATGTTATCTTCGATAGCGCGCTCAACCGCGTCCACATTCTTGCCCGGGCAAATACCGGTGCGGTTGCCAACGCGGAAGATGTGCGTGTCTACTGCCTGCGCCGGATACCGCCACCACATGTTCAGTACGACATTAGCGGTCTTGCGCCCCACACCCGGCAGCGATTGCAGCGCGGCGCGGGAGTTCGGCACCTCGCCTCCATAGTCCTCGACCAGAATGCGGCTCAGCTTGATCACATTCTTGGCTTTCTGACGGAACAGACCGATGGTCTTGATATGTTCGATCAGACCCTCCTCGCCCAGATCCAGCATCTTTTGCGGGGTATCGGCGATCTTGAACAACTCACGCGTGGCCTTGTTGACGCCCGCATCGGTCGCCTGCGCCGACAGCGCGACGGCCACGACCAGCGTATAGACGTTCACATGCTCCAACTCGCCCTTGGGTTCAGGGTCGGCGTCGTGAAAACGCGTAAAGATCTCGCGGATCTTGTGGTATCCAAGTTGCTTGGCCATCCGAGCCTTAATGCCCTGCCAGACAAGCGGTCGCAATTGAAAAGGTGCGTTTTGGTTTTGCTCAAGTGCGGGTCTTGGTCGATTTGTCCCTGTGCCTTACGTCTGCGGTCGGAAATCTACGCCCGCCGTTGCAAGTTGATTCCTGATCCCGTGCCATCGGCTCGGGTCAGCCACCAGAACGGCTGCCGGATCGATCTGAACCCGGTATCCTCGATTGAGCGCGCCCTGCGCGGTCTTGTTCACGCAATGACACCCGTCCAACCCTGTCAGAACCAGCGTTCCGATCTGTTTTTCTTCCAGGAACTGCTCAAAAACCGACGAAGAAAAGGCGTCACCCACAGACTTTACAAACTCGGCATCCGGATTCAGCGCGAGACGCGGATCCAATCCGATCCCGTCTGATTCTGCATTGCCACGCCCCTGATTGAACCAACCATTCAGCATGTTCGCCAGCCTCCCTTCGAATTCATGCCGAATGACGATCACAGGCCTACGAGACTGATGGGCGCTATCCGTCATCGACCGGATCGCCGATAAGGCGCCCTCGATCTGCGCGTCATCCCATGCGGACATCGAGGTAAAATCTGTTTGCATATCGATCACCAGCAGTGCCGTTTCAGGCCGCGATGCAAGGTTTATTTTGGGCCCGGTGGTCGGAGTTCCAATCTTTCGGATTTCCAGGAGTATATATAAAACGGCGATCACTATCCCGGTCGCTATGATCCAAAGGACGGACATGTCAGGTATCCTTGGCGAGGTCTGCAAAGTACCGGGTCAGGGCAAGTTGAACCTTGTGGTAAGCGGCAAGCTCTGACGCAGAAAAATCCTGTGCAAAGCGTGACAGCTTTGTCATCTCATCCGCTCTGATTGCCGTGATCGTCGCATCGCCCGAAGGGCTCAGTCGGTAGCAATGGGTGCCTGCACGTCTGGAATTGGGTTGGCTTTCGATCAGCTGTTCGCTCATCAGCTCTTTTAAGATGCGCGAGACATATTGCCGTTTCAGCTGCAGCTTGGCGCACAGCACCGGGGCGGTCGCGCCTGGAAATAGCGATAGACCTTCCAGAAGGGCACGTTGTCCGACGGTCACGCCTTTGCGCTGGCTGCCCTGCTCAACGGCTGCCGTGATGTTCCGAAGCAATGGCCGGGCGGCCTGCACTGCCTGATAAAGCTGATCCAACCTGTGTTCCATACCTGAATAGTAGGGGCACACAGATTGATTCGTCAACTCAGTTGACAAGATAAAGCGCAGGTTCCGGGTCGCAAGATCGCCGGGGGCAAGTTACTGTTCCTGTAACTGATGAGGTGACCGATGAACATCCAGACAGCAGAAAGCGGATATCATTACAACGTCATGCGGCGCGCGATCGAATTGATCGATCAGGGTGGAGAGAAACTCAGCCTTGATGAGCTGGCCCGCCAAATGGATATGAGCCCAGCCCATTTCCAGCGCCTGTTCTCGCGCTGGACTGGGGTGTCACCTAAGCGATATCAGCAATACCTGACTTTGGGCCATGCCAAGGCACTGCTACGCGAACGTTTTACCACGCTGGAGACCGCGCATAACGTCGGATTATCCGGTAGCGGGCGGTTACACGATCTGTTCCTGAAATGGGAATCCATGAGCCCCGGCGAATACGCGCGTAAAGGCGCGGGTCTGACGATCTATTGGGGTTGGTTTGAAAGCCCGTTTGGCCCAGCTCTGGTCATGGGGACCGACAAGGGGATCTGCGGCATCGCCTTTGGCGCTGAAACAGGTGAAGAAGAGGCGATGGAAGACATGCTGTCGCGCTGGCCTCAGGCCGAGTTCGTCGAAGACCCGATGCGCCTGCGCCCATGGGTTCTCAGTGCCTTTGGCGCCGAAAGTGACCGCTTACAGCCGACCCCGCTCTATCTGATTGGCTCGCCGCTGCAGATCAAAGTGTGGGAGGCGTTGATGCACATCCCATCTGGACAGGTCACTACCTATTCAGAAATCGCGCAGCGGGTTGGCTCGCCACAAGCGGTGCGTGCGGTGGGCACGGCGGTGGGCCGGAACCCGGTCAGCTGGCTGATCCCGTGCCACCGTGCCTTACGCAAATCGGGCGGTTTGGGTGGTTACCACTGGGGGCTGCCGGTCAAACGCGCCATGCTGGCCTTTGAGGCTGCGCAGGCGGACGCCTGATTGACAGGTCGACCCGAGGCTGCCAAAAGGCGCGGCAGGTTCGGGTCCCCTGCCGTTCGCAGCCTTTGGCTTTGGTGAAACCCGGTTGAATCACATCTGTTGCCCTTTCCAGGCGCGCGGATGGCAATGCGAGCCCCGTCCAGATTTCGCGCCCGTTCAAGGAAACGAGGCACATCATGACACAAACTCAAAACATCGCTCCGGTTGCGGAGCTGAAAGAGCAGGCAAAACGCCTGCGCAAACGCCTGCAAGATACAGGTGTTACGCTATCGCATAGTGAGGCGTTGGAATCGCTGGCACATCAGCATGGTGTGCGCGATTGGAACACCCTGCACGCCTTGGCCGGTAACCGAATGCAACTACGCATTGGTGACCGGGTTGAGGGCCGATATTTGGGTCAGCCCTTTACTGCGGAAATCCGTGGCCTGACAATCTTGGGTGATGGATCACATCGGCGGGTGACCCTGCAGTTCGACGCGCCTGTAGATGTGGTACAGTTCGATAGTTTTTCGGCTTATCGGCAGCGTGTCACCGGCGAGATTGGCTGGGATGGTCGATCCACCCGGCACACGTCGAATGGAGAGCCTCAACTGACCATTCGACCGGTTTGATAGCGAGCTCCTGCCCGGCGATTGCAGGGCAGGAGCATTCCTATTCTATCCGCAGCACCCGCTCCCGGTGGATTTTGCAGGCGCGCTGGGTGCTTCATTCAGGTTTGCGCCTCGCCCAAGCCATGTGCGTTCGGCCAAATAAAAATCCGAGAACTTCTGATCGAAATCCGCGGGTACGGATTTCGCCGGAATTCCCGTTTGCAGCACAGCCTGCTGCCATGCCTTCACTTTGGGATAACCCGCAAGCATGTCATAACCGCTTTGTTTTTCGACAATAGCCGCGCGGTGCAGCAGCGGCAGCCATGCGATATCAACATTGCCGAGTTCTTCGCCGGCAAAAAATGAGCCCTCGCCCAGTTGTTTCTCTACCCTGGCAAACGACGCATCCAGTTTGCGGATGCGATCATCCAGCGTCGCCTTGTCGGCGCTCTGCATCGTACTGCATTGGACCAGATAGTGTTTCGTCGCCTGATAGCTCCAAGCGCGATTAACTGCGCGTTGCTCGGGCGAAATGTTTGTCTGCAATGGCGCTGTGACATCGTCGATATATTCTACGATCGCGTCGGATTCGAACAGCACGGTACCGTTCTCGGTTACCAGGACAGGCACTTGGCCCGTCGGTGAAATTTCCAAAAACCAGTCTGGTTTGTCGCTTAGGCTGATGTATTCAACGTCATAGGCTACGTTTTTTGCTTCCAGCATAGCGGTGACACGCTGCACGAACGGGCAGATTTTGAAGCTAATAATTTTGATCATCGTTTTATCCTTTTGATACGTTCACCTGTAAGACGGCGCCCGCATCAAAAAGACGAAGATTGGCTCAACATTTTTTGCAGTTATCAGATTTTAAATGATATTCCGCGATATTTCCGCGTATATCGATGGTCCAGTTACAGCAATCGTCAAATGCTTTACGCAGGTCGTCGCGACCCTTTTGAACTCTGGATTTCAATGTCGAATAAGATAGTCCGTGAGCCTTGGCATATTCTTTTTGGGACATGCCATTGATGTCGATGTCCATAAGCAACTTTGCCGTCTCGGCGGGTAAGCCGCGGATAAATGGCTCGACGCAATTTTCCAGTTCCTGACGGATGCCTGGATCGTCACTGGAATACCAAAGATCTTCAGGATCAACGGTCTTTGCCCGCGCGCTTTTTCTGTAGAAATCGATGATTGTGCGGTCAGCAGTCTGGAACAGCCAGGCTTGCAATTTGGAAGGGTCGCTGAGTGCCGGCAGCCCTGTGAAAACCTTGATCGATATTTCCTGCAAAAGATCGTCTACATCCGCCGGGTTTGCCACCTTGGAATGCAGGAACGCCTTGATACGTGCGCGGTAGTTTGGCCAGACTTCTTCTATTTGCATAACAGGCAGGTATGGTCACCCAGAAGGCTTTTTTCAAGTTTGCCCAGTTCCGAGACGTTGGGATGCGTTTCCAAATGAAAGCGGAGCGCGCCTGCGAAGCGCACTCCCCCAAAGTCAAATGCGATGGATGCTTACTCCGCAGCCCAGCCGCCTACGGCCTTCACTTCCAGGAAGTCTTCCAACCCCCAAACGCCGCCTTCACGTCCGTTCCCGGATTGCTTCATACCCCCAAACGGTGACCCTGCACTGCGAGACTGGCCATTCATCTCAACCATGCCGGATCGCAACACGCGGGCCATTCGATTGGCGCGGTCGCCATCTTGGGTCTGCACATAATTGGTTAGCCCATAAGGCGTGTCATTGGCGATCTCGATGGCCTCATCCTCGGTATCAAACGGGATCATGGTCAGGACGGGGCCAAAGATTTCTTCGCGGGCGATAGTCATCTGATTGTTTGCATCAGCAAATACTGTTGGGCGTACATAATAGCCCTTGTTCAATCCCTCGGGCCGACCGGTGCCACCAGCGACCAGGCGCGCCCCTTCGTCGATACCCTGCTGGATCAGGTCCTGAATCTTGGTCCACTGAACCTCATTCACCACCGGTCCGATATGGCGACCTTCTTCAGCAGCGCTGCCCACGGTAATCTTGTTGGCCACCTCGGCGGCGGTCTCAACCGCCTGGTCATAGATCGGACGCTGCACCAGCATCCGGCTGGGCGCGTTGCAGCTTTGGCCGGTGTTGTTCATCATGTGCAGCACGCCGCGTTTGACGGCTTTCTCATCGGCATCCGCAAAGACCACATTTGCGCCTTTGCCACCCAGTTCCAGATGTACCTTTTTCAAGGTATCGGCAGCGTTTTTGGAAATCGCAGTACCTGCGCGGGTCGAGCCGGTGAAGCTGACCATATCCACATCCGGATGCCCCGATAGCTGCGAGCCGACGCCGACTCCATCGCCGTTCACCAGATTGAAGACGCCTGCTGGGAAACCAGCTTCATCCATCATCTCGGCAAAAATCATCGCGTTCAGCGGGCTCTGTTCCGAGGGTTTTATCACCATCGTGCAGCCCGCAATCGCGGCGGCGCCCACCTTGAGCGTGACCTGATTCATCGGCCAATTCCAGGGCGTGATCAGGGCAGCGACACCTACCGCCTCATAGATGATCCGGTCATTCGGCGCGTGATCACCCAGCGGACGTTCGAACTGAAACGCCTTGGCGGCACGGATAAAGTTTTTCAGGTGATAGATGCCCGCACCGGATTGCTGGGTACGCGCCATGTCAATTGGCGCACCCATTTCCATGGACATCGCCTGCGCCAGATCCTCCGAACGCGTAGCATAGATGTCGATCAGCTTTTCCACCAAGCCGATGCGCTCTTCGACGGGTGTGGCCATCCAGCCGGGCAGGGCGGCTTTGGCCGCAGCGACCGCCGCATTCGTGTCGGTCTCAGATCCCAGCGAGATCACCGCGCAGGGCTCTTCGGTCGAGGGGTCGATGACTTTGAAATCATTCGGTTCTGATGGGGCAACCCATTTGCCGTCGATATAGAACTCGCGCTTTTCGATCATGGCTCATCCTCCGGAGCAAAAATAAATCGACCGTCCGGTCGGTTTTCATGTGCACTCTGTCACCTGACTTGGTGCAAGGCAAGTGAGAATCATAATTTGATCAAATTATGTATCTACCGAATTTCCTGACAGGGCAACATGAATGGTTTAACCTTTGCGGTAAGTGATTAGATTGGCTGCAACCGACTCACGATTTTCACAGTAGAGGAGTTTTCCAATGGGTTTGCGTATCAATGACACCGTCCCGAATTTCACAGCAGAAACCGATCAAGGCACCGTCCAATTCCATGACTGGATCGGCGACAGCTGGGCAATCCTGTTCTCGCATCCTAAGGATTTCACCCCTGTCTGCACGACCGAGTTCTCGGCCGTTGCGCAGCTGAACGATGAATGGGCGGCGCGGAACACCAAGGTGATGGGCGTGTCGGTCGATGGTGTCGAAGACCACAAGAAGTGGAAGAAAGACATTGAAGCATATGGCAACGCCAACCCCGGCTTCCCGATCATTGCTGATGATGGGCTGGCCGTATCCAAAGCCTTCGACATGCTGCCGGCAGAGGCGTATCTGCCAGACGGTCGCACTCCTGCCGACAGTGCCACCGTACGTTCGGTCTTTATCATTGGTCCGGACAAACAATTGAAGCTGTCGATGACCTACCCAATGACCGTGGGCCGGAACTTTGCGGAAATCCTGCGTGCACTGGACGGGCTGCAAATGAGCGCCAAGGGCGTGGCAACTCCCGCCAACTGGGTGCCGGGTGAGGATGTGATCATCCCGCCTGCGGTATCGAATGATGAGGCGAAAGAAAAGTTCGGCGAGTTCGAGACGATCTTCCCTTATCTGCGCAAGACCAAAGCGCCGTCCTAAACGGATAGACGGGCAGGGGGCAAAAGCCCCCTGCTTTTTTCAATGCACAAAAGCTGGTGTGGTCCCGGAAGGGGCGCACAAACCCGAGCGCAAAATCTGCACTTCGAATGATCTCAGCACCGGCAACACGGTATCACCATAGCCGCGTGCACCCGACTGCAGTTCGGGAAACAGACCGAACAGCTCTTCCTTCACCGCAACACTCATCACGTCGAGTGTATGGTCGCCGGGGTAAAATGATTCCGACCACAACCCTTCAACATTCACCAACTCATGCTGGTCGAACAGGATGTGAATATACTCGACACCTCCTCCCGGCGGCAGCTGTTTGATGGTCTTGCCGTTGACCAGAGATTTAGCAGTCGCCAGCATCATCGAGTGATTATGATGAAGTTCCATTGCCGGTGACGAAACGACCACCCGATGCTGCGGCGACAGCAGCAGATCTCGCGACGGCGTTTGCGGTCCAAGACTGCCTGCATTGATCCGGATCGGGCAATACTTTGGGGTTTGCTTCAAATTCGTCTCACTCAGCCGTCGTCTACCCACCCAGCGCACGGCCCGGCTGGTGCCATCCGCGACGATCACCTGATCCCCGACTTTGATCTCTTCAATCAAACGGCGACCGGACGGAGTTAGGATGTAGGACCCCGATGTGAAGCAGACAAAGCTAGGCAGGCTGTCATAGGCCACCGGCGGCGCGGGGTTCTGCGCCAGCGTGTTGCCTGTCAGAACATCGCCGACTTCAACATCGCCAGAGGTCACGACGATGTATTGCGTCCCTGAAAAATTAATCAGAGTATAGGTAACTGGCGCCCCGCTTACAGTGGCCGTGTAACCTTCGAAAATCTGGAGGTTGCCCGAGTTGTCCAGGTTAGGAAGCGTACTGGTGTTAAACTGCTGGCCGCCGTTTCCATCCGGATCCTCAAGAAGGCCGTCATCATCGGTGATTTCGACCTGATACCCTTCGGTGATGGTCACGCTTGGATTGCCAAACGGGTCGCCGCTGATTTCATAGATGGTGATCGAGGCCAAAGCGGAGCGATTTCCCGGATATCGTATATTCCTTAACTTTGAGCTAACTCAACTTATAAGTGTTAAGAATTGGTTTACCGAACCAGCACCTGAGTGCGGCTAAGGACGGTGTGAGCGGAACCCGAGGCCCCGTGGGAGTCCCCTTTCTAATGAAGCGCGCATAGGGTCTCACAGCTTTATTGACCGGCCAAATCAGGATCAGAATCCAAGGCAGATTGACTAAGTATCATGTGCACCCCACACTTGCCGCTTTTGAACACTTGGGGGTTTTGACATGGGCAATTTTGAAGAATCTCTGGATCCGGAAGACTGGACCCTATCGCGCAATCTTGCACATCAGATGGTTGACGATGCGATCGGGCATTTGTCCCAGGTCCGTGATCGGCATGTCTGGCAGGAAATGCCGGATACGGTTCGAAACTTCTTCAAATCCCCTGCACCCATGACGCCGCAGCCGCTTGATGCCGTCTATGCCGACCTGCGCGAAAACCTGTTCCCGTATTCCATGGGCAACATCCATCCACGGTTCTGGGGATGGTATATGGGTTCGTCCAATTTCACCGGTGCACTGGGCGATTTTATTGCTGCGGTTGACGGTTCGAACCTTGGTGGCGGCAACACGGCTGCGGCGATGATCGACAATCAGGTGGTTGACTGGTTCAAGGAATTGATGGGCTTTCCCGAGGACGCTAGTGGAACTCTGACCAGCGGTGGCTCGATGGCCAATATGGTGGCTCTGAATGTGGCGCGAAACGCACTTGCCGGCGTTGACGTTCGCGCCGAAGGCATATTGGGCATGCCGCAACCCCTCAGGTTTTACTCTTCAGACCAAGTACATAGCTGCCATCAGAAAGCACTCGAGACGATGGGCCATGGCGCAAAGTCGCTGACAGAGGTTGCAAGCGATGACCACAATCGAATGCGCATCCCTGCGTTGGAAAACGCCATCGCAGCAGACCGGGCCAATGGCATCAAACCGGCCTGCGTGATCGCGACTGCAGGGACGACGAATACCGGTGCAATGGATGATCTCACTGCAGTCGCGGAAATCTGTCGTCGCGAAGGGATGTGGTTCCATGTTGACGGCTGTATTGGTGCTTTCCTGCGTCTGGCGCCCGCCAACAAACATTTGGTTGATGGAATAGAGTTGGCCGACTCCATCGCCTTGGACCCGCATAAATGGCTGCACACCCCTTTCGAAGCTGGCTGCGTTCTGGTCCGGGACGCGAAGCGCCATTTCGATACGTTTGAGATGCACGGCGACTATCTGCAAATTCAGGAACGCGGGCTGATCGCTGGCAAGTTTTTGGCCGACTATAGTTTTGAACTTAGCCGGGGGTTTAAAGCACTCAAGATCTGGATGTCACTGAAAGAGAACGGGGTCGAAAAGTTTGGCCGTCTGATCGATCAGAACATCGAACAGGCGCGATATCTGCAGCAATTGGTGAGTGCCGAACAGCGGCTTGAACTCGTCGCGCCCGTGGATCTGAACATCGTGTGCTTTCGCTATACCAATGGGATCGCGGATGAAGATCGGCTAAGGGAAATCAACACAGAAATCATGTTGCGGGTTCAGGAATCCGGCATCGCGGTTCCCTCTGATACCACCCTGGACGGGAAGCATTGCTTGCGCGTGGCGATCAACAATCACCGCACGCAGCGGCAAGATCTGGAGCTATTTATCGACACTGTTCTGCAAATCGGAGCGGATTTGGAATGAGAGTTCCGCGCCAACACATAGGTTCGAAGCGGGCAGTACTTGCTTCTGTTTATGCGGGGATCATAAAGACAAAAAGACCCCGGCCTGAACCGGGGTCTCTCGCATCCAGACAGTAAAGGCAGATTACTCTGCGCTTTCCTCTTTCTTTTCTTTCTTCTCGGGCACGATCTCTTCGCCGGTTTCCTGATCGACGACTTTCATCGACAAGCGCACCTTGCCGCGATCGTCAAAGCCCAGCAGCTTGACCTTTACTTCCTGACCTTCCTTCAGAACGTCTGAGGGATGGTTCAGGCGGCGGTTTTCGATCTGGGACACGTGTACCAGACCGTCGCGCTTGCCAAAGAAGTTCACGAAGGCACCGAAGTCGACGATCTTGACCACTTTACCGGTGTAGATTTGACCCTCTTCCGGCTCGGCAACGATCGAGTGGATCATCTCATAGGCCTTCTTGATCGATTCACCGTCGGGTGAGGCAATCTTGATGACGCCATCGTCATTGATGTCGACCTTGGCACCCGAAACCTCGACGATCTCGCGGATGACCTTACCGCCCGAACCGATCACTTCACGGATCTTGTCGGTCGGGATGTTCATGGTCTCAATACGCGGGGCGTGGACCGAGAATTCGTTGGTCTCGGACAGGGCTTTGCCCATCTCACCCAGAATGTGCATCCGGCCGTCCTTGGCTTGCGCCAGGGCTTTTTCCATGATCTCGGGCGTGATGCCTGCGACCTTGATGTCCATCTGCAGCGAGGTGATGCCGTTTTCGGTACCGGCGACTTTGAAGTCCATGTCGCCCAGGTGGTCTTCGTCACCCAAGATGTCAGACAAGATGGCGTATTCGCCGTCATCTTCCAGGATCAGACCCATGGCCACACCGGCAACCGGTGCTTTCAGCGGAACACCCGCATCCATCATCGACAGCGAACCGCCGCAGACCGACGCCATCGAGGACGAGCCGTTGGATTCGGTGATCTCCGACACGATGCGGATCGTGTAGGGGAAGTCGGTCGCCGCAGGCAGAACCGCCTGCAGGGCGCGCCATGCCAGCTTGCCGTGGCCGATCTCACGACGGCCCGGGCCACCCACGCGGCCAACTTCACCAACCGAATAGGGCGGGAAGTTGTAGTGCAGCAGGAAGTTCGATTTGAAGTTGCCATGCAGTGCATCGATGAACTGTTCATCGTCACCAGTGCCCAGCGTGGTCACGGCCAGCGCCTGTGTTTCACCACGGGTGAACAGGGCGGAACCATGGGTCCGGGGCAGCATCGAGGTTTCTGCAACAATCGAACGGATATCGGTGGTCGAACGACCGTCGATCCGCTTGCCGCCTTTGACGACGTCGCCGCGCAGAATGCCAGCTTCCAGCTTTTTCATCGCGGAACCGAGATTGCCGTCTTCCAGCTGCTCTTCGGTCAGCGCTTCCTTGATCGCTTCACGGGCAGCGGCAACAGCGGCGGTGCGCTCTTGCTTGTCGGTGATCGCGAAGGCGGCGCGCATCTGCTCTTCACCGGCGGCCTTAACGGCAGCATAAAGCTCCGAGTAATCCGGCGCCTGGAAATCGAACGGCTCTTTTGCGGCTTCTTCGGCCAGCGAGATGATCAGGTCGATCACCGGCTGGATCTGCTCATGCGCAAAGTTCACCGCGCCCAGCATTTCCGCTTCGGACAGCTCATAGGCTTCCGATTCAACCATCATCACGGCGTCTTTGGTGCCGGCAACAACCAGATCCAGACGCTGTTCGGGGTTCAGGCGCAGGTCCTGCATGTCGTCGACGGTCGGGTTCAGAACGTATTCACCGTCCTCGAAACCAACACGGGCACCGGCGATCGGGCCCATGAACGGCGCGCCGGAAATGGTCAGTGCGGCGGATGCGGCGATCATCGCAACGATGTCGGGATCATTGACCAGATCGTGGCTCAGCACGGTGCACATCACCAGCACTTCGTTCTTGAAGCCGTCAACGAACAGCGGGCGGATCGGACGGTCGATCAGGCGCGCGGTCAGCGTCTCTTTCTCGGTCGGGCGCGCCTCGCGCTTGAAAAAGCCACCCGGAACCTTACCGGCGGCATAGTATTTCTCTTGGTAGTGTACGGTCAGCGGGAAAAAGTCCTGACCAGGTTTTTGAGCCCGAGCAAAGGTCACGTTCGCCATGACGCTGGTTTCGCCCAGCGTGGCAATTACGCTGCCGTCCGCCTGACGGGCAACTTTGCCGGTTTCCAGTGTGAGCGTCTCTTCGCCCCACTGCATAGATTTCTTCGTTACATCAAACATATGCGTATCCTAGAACGGAGCACTCCCGCCCCTGCGGGTCTCCGGTTTGCATGGCGGCCCCATTGCCGCCGACCCCACTTTATCTTCCATTCGAGTGCCGGGGTCAGGGCACAACGTCTCAGATGACTGGCCCATACATCAGTTTGCAAGCTTTGGAAAGTCGGGAGTTTTTAAGGGGCAGGGGATTGCCTAACCCCTGCCCAAGCCGGGCAGGGGCCGATATATCAAAGGATCGCGTGCGCCAGGATCATCACCACGCCGCAGCCAAACGCATATCCAGTATCGACCGCGATGGCGAAGCCGCTTTTCTGCGCCCATGCCCCGACCGAAGCCGTCTGCGCTACGACTGCAAGGATGGCGAGTACCGCAACCCCAAGGCTGTTGGTCGTCTCAGTTATGGCAATCACTGAGGCCAGCAGGATCAAAAACACGATCTGGGCTGCCATTTGCGGCAGAGGTGGAGAAGCGGGTGGGGTGGGATCGATCCGCGTGCCTTCGGCCCAGCGTTTCTGAAATCCGATGGGGCCGTAGACCAGCCACCCCAACAGAAAGGCGGCGATTACGCCCGCGCCCAGGGCAAGCCAGTTGATCACAGCGCACCCTCCAGCGATTCAAGGATTCGGGTCCAGCCGCCTTCATGATTGTCGCGGCTTTCCTGTGACGGAAAGCGGATGTGGTGCAGGCGCAGTTTGGTGCCCTTTTCAGTGGGTGTGAAATCCAGCGTCACGGTGGAATCGTCCTGGCTGTAGGGAGAGTTCCAAGTGAATTGCAGCCGGTTGGGCCGGTCGATGACCTTATATTCGCCCTCATGCGGGAGGTCTCCGGCCTCGGGTGCGCGCATGATGATCTTGAACCGGCCACCGACCTGGGCGTCGGATTGTGCCTCGGGCACGGTCATGTTGGGGCCAGGCAGCATGAATTTAGCCAGCATTTCCGGGTTCAGCCACGCGTCAAACACCTTTTCAGGCGGGTGCGGGATGGCGCGCGTTATTTCAAGGGACAGTTCCGTCATCTTCTGGGTCCTCCAAAGCAGTTTCCAAGGCGTCCAGCCGAAGCGCCCAAATTGAACGCAGCCCGGCAAACCATTCATCCACGGCTGACAAGGGATCCATCTGAACCTCGATCAGATGTTCGCGCCATTCTGTCCGACGCTGCACCAACCCGGCATTTTCCAGCACCTTGATGTGCTTGGATACCGAATTGAGGCTCATCTCGAAGCGTCGCGCGATATCCGTCACCCGCAAGGGACCCTGCTGCGCAAGCATTGTCAGAATCGCTCGGCGTGTCGGGTCGGACGCGGCCTTCAATATTGCGCCCAGGTCATAGCGACTCTCTCGTTCAACCATTTGGATGAATTACACCCCTTTCATGTTTCAGTCAACCATTTGGGTGAATAATGCATCACCCAGGGTTTTGACCAGCCAGTTCCTCAAGCTGTTTCCACAGGGCTTCGGTGGCAGGCTGACCCGGTCCTGCCTTTCGTGCAGCGCATATGTTCCAGGTAATCGGCGGCGTGGTCTCGATCAGCTTGACCGATCCGTCCGCGACCAGTTCGGCGAAGGTTTCAGGCATCCCGCCGACAACAAACTCGGGGCCCGTCAGCAGCGACGTCAGAAAGGCATAATCATCACTTTCCACCTGAGGCAACGCTCTGACTTTTTCAACCGCATCGTCGCTGCCGCCCAATGCCCGCGTGATCGCCGCACGCCAATGCTTATGCAGATGCGGCGAGGCGAAAGGATACGAGAATAGCGCATTCAAGGTTACAGGGGCGGTTTCATGCAATGGATGTGAAACATGGGCAGCAAACACCACCGCACGCTTTTCGAACATCATCAGCTCGATATTATCGGTCTCTGACGTATGGGTCAGATCGCCCAGATAGATGTCGATTTCACCATTCTCGAGCATCTCGATCGGTGCCTGCCGCGCGCTGACATCCACCCTGAAACGGAATGCGGGGGATTGCTGCAAGGCGGCCTGAATCGCGGGCCGCACCAGCGTACGCGGCGTCAAAGGGCCACAGCCGATCCGCACGGTTTGACCGGTATCCAGACGGATACGCTCCACTTGATCAGCGCAGCGATTCAAATCCGCCTGCAGAGTTTTTGCCACCGGCAGGAATGTTTGCCCCTCACGCGTCAGTCCGCTGTTGCCGCGTTTGCGGTGAAACAGCGGAAAGCCGACTTGTTCCTCGGCCATCGAAACATAGCGCGACAGCGACGCGTTCGAGACGCCCAGACGTTTGGCCGCTTCCTGAAAGTTGCCCGTCTCGGCAAGGTGCAGAAAGGCGGAAAGAGTCTTTTCAGTTAACACGAAGGCCCTCAAGTTTCAGTTACTGAACATTAAGTTTCAGATCCTGCAAAAAAGTAAACCCGCGTTTGCGGAGCGAATGGTCCACCCGCTAGGACATACCGCATATCGGCCCACTCGGCCAATCCGATTGAACGCAGGAGTCGAACCGAATGTTTCGAATAAAATCAGTAACTACCAGCCTCGCTGCGGCTTTGTGGGCGGTTGCCACGACGGCCGTTGCACAGTCCGACAAGCCCAATATTCTGGTGATCATGGCTGACGATGTCGGATGGGCCAGCCTTGGCAGCTATCATCAAGGTGTCAAAAGCATCCAGACTCCGAATCTGGATCAGCTTGCCGCCGAGGGCGCCCGGTTGACCGACTATTATGCGCAACCCAGCTGCACCGCAGGGCGTTCCGCCTTTATCACCGGTCAGTTCCCGGTACGTACCGGCATGCACACGGTGGGCCTTCCGGGCGATCCGGTCGGGCTTAGCGACGAAGACCCGACGTTGGCAAATATCCTCAAATCCATGGGCTATACCACGGGGCAGTTCGGTAAGAACCATCTGGGCGATCTGAACAAGTTCCTGCCAACGGCCAAGGGTTTTGATGAATATTGGGGCTGGCTCTACCACCTCAACGCTATGGAATACACGACCGACCCCGACTGGCCGGATGATCCGGAATTTGCCGCTCAGTTCGGTCCGCGCAACATTATCCACTCGTTTGCCACGGATACCGTTGACGAAACCGTCGACCCCCGCTGGGGGCCGGTGGGCAAACAGCGCATCATTGATGACGGTCCAGCCCCGCCCGAACGTCAGAAAACACTGGATGATGAGGTCACGGCCCACACCATCGATTTCATCAACCGCGCAGTTGACGGCGAAACCCCGTTCTTTGTCTGGATGGCGCCTGCGCGGGCGCATGTCTGGACCCATCTCAGCCCGGAATACGAGGCGATGCTGGGCGACGGGCGCGGCCTGCAGGATGTGGTCATGAAAGAGCTTGACGATAATGTCGGCAAGGTGACCGCGCATCTGGAAGAGCTTGGTATCGCCGACAACACCATCGTTATCTTCACCTCGGACAATGGCCCGGAAACGATGACATGGCCCGATGGTGGCACCACGCCATTCCACGGCGAAAAAGGCACCACTTGGGAGGGCGGTTTCCGCGTTCCCGCGATCATCCGTTGGCCCGGCAAAGTTGCCGAAGGCCAGGTGCTGAACGGTATCTTCGATGGTATGGATTGGATGCCCACTCTGGTCGCGGCAGCAGGCGGATCGCAGAACCTTCCTGCCGATCTGCTTGAAGGGTTCGAAGGCTATCAGGTGCATCTGGACGGGTACAATCAGCTTTCATATCTGACCGGCGACACACCCAGTAACCGCAAAGAGATTGTCTATTACGAAGGCACCGATCTGCAGGCGATCCGCTATAACGACTGGAAGGCGCATTTCACCATTCAGGAAAAGGGCTGGGCCGGGCCCAAAGAGGAACTGAACGCGCCATTGCTGTTCAACCTGCGCCGCGATCCTTATGAGAAAGCGGCCGAGGAATCCGGCATGTATACGCGCTGGATGGGCAACAAGATGTGGGCCTTTGGTCCCGCCGCTCGTCTTGTTCAGGCGCATCTGGCGACCTTTGCGGATTTCCCGCCACGTGGTGCGACCGTGGGCAATGAGACCCACGTTCAGGAACAGGTCAGCAGCGAAGGTGGCATGTCGCAATAGCAGCCCGAGTTCACCTGACCCCCATTAAACGCCCGCCGAGTTGCGGGCGTTTTCAATAGTGCGCAGTGCTTCGATATTTGGCACTGGAAACCCGATGACAGAGGCCGGATGTGATGACATTGGCGCGCTATTGTATTGGGTCTTCGTGCGCGCGCGGTTTCGCCGGATTCAGCTGTTCCTCTCTGAGAATTCCTCGGAGAACAGCGGCGGTTTCGACCCTCGATATTGGTTTTCGCGTTCCGTCTGGGCTGGAAGGCACCACCGATGATTTAACAACATCAGCCGTTCGAATTGTTTTAATCGAAAACATTCTGTCCAGACCAGCTTTCAATGGCATCGTTCACCTCCCAACAACTTAATCCGCCCAGATGCTTGTCGCTGCGGGTCAGATCTGAGCCTCGAGGGAGAAGCTCAAAGATCATATGCCGTGAGTGGTAACCCGCAGCGACACGGCGCATGTATGAAAAATTTGACTTTGAGAAAGGGGGAAGGATTCCACGTTTCGCATCATTTTTGATCAAGTGGTAAAAATATAGCTGTATTACTTACGCTTACGTCAACCTTCGGAGCTATCGCCATTCGGTCGCGACGCCACGTCACAATTAGACCCTTGATTGATTATGGGTCTTCTCGTCTTCCGGAGCACGAACTTCTTCCTGGATTTGATGCAAATCGGCTGAGAATCGCTCGCATTCCGGGTGATCAAGGTAACAAAAGGGCGCGCCTGTCAAAGGCGCGCCCAGTAAATATAGGGAGGACTATGAAAACCTGACGCCCGAAACAAAAGAAGCGCCTACTCACTAACAATGTCAGCATGGCGCATTCTTTTGGTCTGGTCAGTGAAGTGGTTCACATGGAGCAAAAAAAATTTGTTCAAAGTGTAACTGCACATTTTAATGCCACTCTTGAACGTGGGTTGGCCTATAGTTCTCGGCCATGCTTCATGCACGATGCCATAGCTGATTCAGTGTTACACAATACAAATACGCCCGCCTATTGGCGAGCGTACTAGATGTACAAAAAGGGGTAGTCAGTGCCCGCAACGCACGAACAAAGCGTGATTAGCGGCGGATGCCCAGCTTTTTGATCAGGTCCTGATAGCGCGCTTCTTCTTTGCCCTTCAGGTAGTCCAGCAGCTTGCGGCGCTGGGCGACCATTTTCAGCAGACCGCGACGACCGTGGTTGTCTTTCTTGTGGGTCTTGAAGTGCTCGGTCAGGGTGGTGATGCGCGAGGTCAGGATGGCAACCTGGACTTCTGGCGAACCGGTGTCGCCGTCCTTGGTTGCGAATTCTTTCATGACGCGTGCTTTTTCAGCGGCAGTAATCGACATCGGGGTCTCCTTTAAAGGTTAGAGTTGATGGCGCAGGCCGGGATGTCGTCCAGCACAGGCCCATGGAGAAAACCGCACCGATTCCAATGCGGATGGGCGCGTATAGGCGCTTTTGTTGCGAATGGCAAAGGGATTCTGCGGGTTCAACCAGTGAAAGCGTACTGTGCCAATTGGGCTTCGGTCACAAACAGAATATCATCTGCGGCTAGACCATCTGCACCAAAAATCTGCGCAACGTTCTCGCCGTTGACCCTAACATGGGTAAGTTCATTGTTTTCGCTGTCTGGCTCGATGGTCAGCTCAGGGTCTTCTGGGCCGTCCCAGGTTACTAGCAGCTTGTCGTGACCAATCTGGAAATCCATGATTGTTGCGGCTTCCTGATCAGGTTCCGGCTGCACGATTATTTCGTCGTCGCCGTCTCCACTGGTGACGATATCTCCGTCTTTGGCCAGTATGATATCATCGCCAGCGCCGCCGTTCAGAAAGTCAGGGGAAGTCTCCTCCGGACCATCATTTCCGTTCAGAATGTCATCGCCGTCTCCGCCGAACAGGGCATCTTGTCCTGGACCGCCTGTCAGATAGTCATCGCCGTCGCCACCTTGCAATTGATCGTCGCCGTCATCGCCCCTCAAGATATCATCGTCCTGACCGCCGAAAAGCCGGTCATCGCCGTCGCCACCTTCCAACTCATCCATTCCGAAATGACCATACAGGTCGTCATTGCCTGACATTCCGGCCAAATTGTCGTCGCCATACCCGCCATGGAGCACATCGTTCCCGACGTTTCCGATCAGCGTGTCCTCTCCAGAACCACCGTAGATGATGTCATTTCCGTCCCCCCCGTCGATGAGGTCGCCGCCTTCGTACCCATTAATCTGATCATTACCCTCTTGTCCGGTCAGAACATTTGCATCCTCATCGCCCGCGATGACCAGATTTCCCTCATGCTCAGAGATGATTTCACTTGTGTTGGCATCTTCGGATGAATCGGGCTCTTCAACATCTTCATCCAGTTCGAGGAGGCTGCCTTCGGTTAATTCATGCTCAACCATGTCATCAATTTGCTCACCATCCTCCTCGGTTGTTTCGTCGGGTACGAGAACGTCGCTTATCGCATAGGCGGCCCCTCCCAATGCAGCCATCCCGAATAAACCGATCAGAAACATGATTACCCTCCGCAAGCACACTTGCCCCGAGTGTAAAACATCTCATGCAATCAAGAGGTTGGTCAAAGCCAAGTTGCAGGCGTGGTTAACCCTTCGTCACCACAACTGAGGCTGTTGCGCGTAAGCGATGTAGAGCGGGTGCTTTGGATGGCCGTCTTTGGTGAGCCCCAGATGATACATCGGTTGACCAGTGGCGCGCAGCAGTGCTTCGACAGATCGACCGCGATCAAGATGCGCGCCATGTGTGCCCCATCCAGCAATAACCTGATCGGCCCAACCAACACCTTCCAGAATGGCTTGGTCGTTCTGCGGTCCAACAGGATCCGCGGCTGCGCGCATTTTGCGCGGGTCGGTATCGCGCCACGCAAAAATGTTGGTAACCTGAAATGCGCCGAAGCCCAATGTTCGCGCCCGCCGTTCACAGCGTTCCACCGTGGGATCGTTCTGTACCTCGGTTGCGGTCGATGGGTTAAGCATCACAAACAGCGCCTTGCGCCCCGCCGGATCCCAGATGCGGGTCAGGCTATAGCGATACTTTTCGCAGTTGGAGTAGATGGCGGTCGAGGGCGCGTCGCCCTTGGTATGAGAACGGGTGATCATGCCCTTCGCCTAACACGTGGTTCAAACGACGAACACCCGGCTGGGATGCAATTCACCGGATTTGTATATCCCGACGGCCACAGCCTTGCCATCCAGCGAAGCCCAGGCCTCGTCGCCGTATTCGACGTCGGATGCCAGCACCATTCCCGGATTGCCATTGCGCAGTCGGGTTGCCCCTTCCGGGGTGCATTTCAACTCGGGCAGATCAGACAGGCCGGTTTCCAACGGGTGCAGGTATTCATCCAATGCTGTGCTTTTGGCCATCTCGTCGATCTGTTCGATGGACAGGCCGTCTTCGGCCTCGAACGGACCCGACCAGATGCGACGGAGTTCTTTGACGTGGCCGTAGCAGCCCAGCGCTTCGCCCAGATCGCGCGCGATCGAACGGACATACCCGCCTTTGCCGCAGGTCATTTCCAACACCACATGATCGGTGTCGGGTCGGTCGACAAGGATCAACTCTTCAACCCACAGGGGGCGTGCGGACAGTTCCACATCTTCGCCATCGCGGGCCAGTTTGTACGCGCGCTGACCGTCGATCTTCACAGCTGAAAACTTGGGCGGCACCTGCATGATGTCCCCGAGGAACGGTGAGAGCGCCTGTTTGATATCTTCATCCGTCGGACGCGCAGAGCTTTCCGAGATAACTTCGCCTTCGGCATCGTCGGTATTGGTGGCCTGTCCTAATCGCACAGTGAATGTGTAGGCTTTCAGCGCATCGGTGATGTAGGGAACAGTCTTGGTCGCCTCGCCCAAAGCTACCGCCAGAACGCCAGTTGCTTCGGGGTCCAGCGTGCCTGCATGGCCTGCTTTCTTGGCGTCCATCGCCCAACGCACCTTGTTGACCACAGCGGTCGAAGTCATGCCCGCAGGCTTGTCCACCACCAGCCAACCGGAAATGTCACGACCCTTGCGTTTGCGTCCCATCTTGCACCTTGAAACTTACTGAGGCGCGCGAGTTAGCGGATCGCTTCGACGCTGTCAATTTGCCGGTACGTTCTCGACGACGCCTACTATTGGTCCCAGTGAAAACCCGATGTCTGATCGGTTGTTGGCGCGGTCATACATCCGCGAAATATTGCCATCCAGAAACAATGCGTTCGGAGTATCCAGCGCGTCGCGGAACACCCTGCCGAATTCATGGAAGGTGACGTAATCCTCAGAGATTGCAAATACCGCACGGGTCCCTTCAGCGTTGGTTCCGACACCATTGCGTATATAGAGAGAGGTCGAATCCGGCAGGAATCGGGGGTGCAACTCTCCATCGATGACAAGCATCGGGCCGGACTGGGTGGCGAACCGGCATTCCGGCGCGCGTTCGATGTAATCCAATGTCTCAAACACATCGGCGCGTCCATCGCGAATGCAGAACACACCGTTGGGCAACAGACCGAAGTTTCCCGGGCCAGCATTCGGGATCACACGCATCTGTTCTTCGCCGTCCTCAACAAAGTGACCCACGGGCGAGCGATCATCATGATACATGCCCGCGTTCATCGCAAAGGCCAAACGCTTACCGTCAGGGGCCAGAGCTTCGTTCACTGACGAGAAATGGCCCAACAGGTCGCCATTCTCATCGTTCAGGAACAGGCGCAAATCTTCGGATGCCGCGTCTACCTCGCAAATGGTATAGCGCTTGTCCTCGTGGGTCAGCTTTTCACAAGTCACTGCCCCAGCCTGTGCGGCCCAAACAACTGCGCCTAATGTGACAGATAGGCGGATCACTCGTCCAGATCGCGGCGCACCGCGTCCTGTTCGAACATGCGACGGGTGTCATCCAGACGGTCGAATGTGTCATCCAACCGGAACCGCAGATCGGGAGAGAATTTCAGTCCGACCTTCTTGCCGACCATGCGCCGCAGCTCACCCTTGTTGCGAGCGAGCAGTTCGATCACGTCCTCCTGCCCTTTGCCGCCCAATGGCAGCACATAGGCGGTGGCGATCTTTAGATCGGGCGAGGTGCGCACCTCGCCCACGGTGATCGACATGCGGTTCAAATCGGGGTCGTGGACATCTCCGCGCGCCAAAACTTCGGACAGGGTACGGCGGATAAGTTCGCCGACACGCAGCTGTCGTTGGGACGGGCCGGGGCCATCGTGGAATTTGTTCTTAGCCATAAATCCCGATCTAAGCGCAAAGCCGGGCTTTGCCAAGCGGGTGCGAACGGGGTAGGAGGCTTTGAGCCGACTTTAGAAAAGGACCAACGCAATGACCCATATTCCGGGGATCGTCATTACAGGGGCTTCGGGCCGTATGGGGCAGATGCTGATCAAGACCGTGACCGACAGTGATCAGGCACGCCTGGTTGGTGTGGTCGAGCGCAAGGGTCACGATTGGATCGGTCAGGATGTTGGTGAAGCAATGGGTGGCCCTGCGCTGGGAGTTTTGGTCACCGATGATCCGCTGGAGGCCTTCGCGCAGGCGCAGGCGGTGATCGACTTCACCGCACCTGAGGCGACGCTGGAGTTTGCCGCTTTGGCCGCGCAGGCGCGCTGCGTGCATGTGATCGGCACCACCGGCATGAGTGACGAACAGATTGCGGCGCTGGAACCGGCCTCGCGCCATGCGGTGATCGTGCGGGCAGGCAACATGAGCCTTGGCGTGAACCTGCTGGTGCAACTGACCAAAAAGGTTGCCGCCGCGCTGGATGAGGATTTCGACATTGAAGTCATCGAAGGCCACCACCACCACAAGGTTGATGCACCCTCTGGTACGGCCTTGATGCTGGGTGAAGCCGCCGCCGAAGGGCGCGGCGTCAAATTGGCGGATGTGTCCGACCGTGGTCGTGACGGCATTACCGGCGCGCGCAAACGCGGTGATATCGGCTTCCACGCCATCCGCGGTGGAGACATCGTCGGCGAACACGACGTCTTGTTTGCCGCGCCGGGAGAACGCATCGTCTTGCGCCATCTCGCCACGGATCGCGCCATCTTTGCGCGTGGCGCGCTGAAGGCAGCGCTATGGGGGCAGGGTAAGGCACCGGGCCAATACGACATGGTGGATGTGCTCGGGCTGTAAGCCATAGACGGGCCGCGCAACGGCGTTAAACTCGGGCTTATGCGGAACCTTACATCTCGAGTGGCGACTGGATTGGTGCTGATCGTGTTCTATCTGACGCTGCTGCCCTTTTTGATGCACGGGCTGGGTATGATCGGTGTTGGCCTGTCTGAGGACGCGGCTAGGCAGAGCTATCTCTTTTCCGACCGTCAAGATGTCGGCAACGCGGCCATGATGCTGCATATCTTTGCCGGAACTTTGCTGGTGGCGCTGGTGCCGCTGCAGCTGCTGCGGGGTCTTCGGCTGCGGTTTATCGGATTTCATCGCATGTTGGGCGGGCTGCTGGTCACGCTGGCGCTGATAACCGGCCTGGCGGGCATGACCTATATCCCGTTGCGCGGAACCATCGGCGGACCGCTCATGTCTGCAGCGTTCTTTCTGTATGGGCTCTGCCTGTTCACCGCTGGATTAATGGTGGCGAGGATGGCGCTGATCAGGGGTCGTGCAGGGCATTGGGCCTGGGGGTTGCGGCTGTTCTGGCTGGCTCTTGGGTCATGGCTATACCGTGTGCATTACACGCTTTGGTACCTGCTGACCGGTGGAGTGGGGTCAGAGCCCGATTTCTCGGGCCCTTTCGATCTGGTGCAGAACTTCGCGTTCTTCGTGCCTTATCTGCTGGTCGTACAGTTCTGGATAGCCCGCAAACGTTCGAGTCATCAGGCGGCGTTGGTCATAAATCCCTGATCTTGTCCGCTCGCAGCGGGCAGGCCAGATAGACGCCGAATTCGTTCCCGATATCGGCGCTGACGCGGGCATGAACCCGTCCTTGCCGGTCAAGGAAACGCTGGTGGTCTTCGACCGGGAAAATCCCCTCGTGCCAGATGCCGGGGTGAATATAGAGCCCGCGTGAGCCGTCGCACCAGAACGCCACCACTTTTTCGGGCGTCAAGTTGTCGCCGGGCAGGGCGGCGGGGACGATGAAGGGTTTGTTGTCCAGCGGCCAGAACATCTGCCCCCCGTCCGGGTGGTAGTTCATATGCCACAGCAAGACCTGATCGCGGGGTCCGGTTTGACGGCCCGTCTGTGCCTTTTGCGGATCGGTAGACCAACCCAGAACGTAGTGGCCTTTGACGGCCTCGTTCTCACCATAAAGAACATCGCCCTGCCAGTCGCAGTTAAACGTGCCTTCGACCCAACCCGCTTCGTCGCCGGTTCCTTCGTCAATTGGTCGCCAACCTTGCTGCGGCCAGCGCACAATTTCGATCTCGAACGTATCCGGGGTGTCGACCAGACAGCCATACCCCTTGACCGAAGTATCCGTTGCGCGGATCAGCGGCACCTCGTGCCAGGGCAGGGATGGTTTTGAACTGGCCTCGAAGATGTACTCTGGCGCGGTCATGACGAACCCAGATGTTTATCGACCATGCGCTGCACCATCGGCGCGAAATGGGCGAAATCCGGTGTTTCCATATCCGCGCGCTTGCCCGCCTCGTCCAGATGGCGCACCTGGATGATCTCTTTCAGGTTCGGGTTAGCCTCAAACTCCGCGACCTCTTCGGCGCTCATCGGGCCGCCTTGTAGTTCCAGCGTATGAACCGAGGCGGCGGACAGGCGGTTGAAATAATCAGGCTTCGTCGCACAGAGGTACCGCTTGGCCGCCACATGATATCGGCAGCAATCGGTGATGACCGAAGGGAAGAATTGCTCGAGCACCTCTGCTCCCGCGTCCTCGTGTTGGCGATCTTCGGTGTCGTCGGGATGATAGGTGCCAAATTCAGATGTGAAGTGACCAATGTCATGCAACAGCGCGCCGACAATGATTTCTTCGGGCTGCCCATTTTGTTCGGCAATCGTGGCACCCTGCAGCATGTGCTCGGCCATGGTCACGGGTTCGCCCAGATATTCTTCACCGCCACGGCGTTCGAAGATGTCGCCGATAAATGCCACGATGTTGTCCCGGTTCAGGGTCAAAAAGTCGGGTTTCATTCTGCTGCCTCCGGCTGTGCCATCCGCATGGCAGCCAAGGTCGAAAGCAACCCATCCTTGTCAGCATAGCAGCCCTGCAGCCAGCGTGACCCTGCGCCAGAGTAACCTAGACGCGCATGCAAGACGCGGGTGTTGTCGACAATAAAGCTTTCGCCCGGTTCCAGCTTGAAAGACACGCCCATGGCAGGATCGTCGATGATCTCACCCAACTGACGATAGGCGGCGTAATAGGCCTCCATCTGATCGAACGGCACATCGACGAACGGAGCGGAGGAACGGTTGTTGAAGCGGATGCCGATCAATTCGCCATCCGGAGACAGTTCGATCATGGGGCGACGCGATTGCAGACAGACGCCGTCAGAGCCTTTGTATTCAAACCGCGCCGGATAGCCCGCCAGCAGGGCGAAACCTTCGGGGTTCTGATCGCGTAGACGCTCGGCCGCGCGGAAGCCATCGACAACAATGGAATCCCCACCTTCGGCCGAATTCTCAAGACAGTAGAGGATTTGCAGCGTTGGTACCGGGTCGCGATAGGGATTGTCGGTATGGGCCTGCAGACCTAATCCGGTATAGGCGAGGTTGGTTGGATTCACCTCGGTCCGGACCTCAAAATAAGGACCATAGTTGGTCTCACGCACATAGCCGAACAAATCGGCCACTTTCAGCAGCGATTCTGGCTCGGTGGGACCATCTGTTAGCTTAGCGAACCCGTATTCCGCCACTGCGGCCAGCCAGTCGCGCTTGGCCGTGGGGTTGGCATGCACCGCATTCCAGTCACCGCACGGCGCGTCGATGCCGCGTTCCCAAGTTGTGATGTCTGGGGCCAGGCGGCCGATCTCACTGTCCCGATCGCGATCATAGACGTGTTCGGCCAACCAACTGGCAGGAAAAGTCACAGTTTTGTTTTCGGGCTGGAAGGTGACGATCAGATCTCCGTTAACGACCTCTGCCGCGCTGATCGAAGTCTCAGCCGGAATATCGCTGATTGTGATCAGGCGCTGACCATTGCCCGACGCTCGTGTTTCGGGGTCCAGAGCGTTGTCGCGCAACCAGATGGCGTGAAATCGGGATTGAGTGCCGTTCGCAAAATCGATGGTGACCATCGAGGGGTCATGGGTGGCAGAGCGCAGCATGGGGGTTCTCCTGTTCAGCGCGGGCTTTGCTTGAGGAGATACGCGCTTCGTGGCATTACCACAATTAAACCTTATTGCCACTGAGGCCTGGAAAATCTTATGGCTAAGAATAAGATCGGATTACCCCCTCTTGACTGGCTGCGCGTGTTCGAAGCTGCCGGGCGACTGGGCGGTTTTTCTGCCGCTGCGCGCGAATTTGGTCTGACGCAGGCAGCGGTCAGTCAACGGATCGGGAATCTTGAGGCTTGGTTGGGTCGGTCGCTGTTTGTGCGCGAGGCACGGGGCGTGTCGCTGACAATCGAGGGTGAAAGCTATCTGCCATTGGTGCAGGACAGCCTGCAGGCACTGGAACGCCATACCGAGGACCTTTTCGGAAAAAACCCGCGCGAGCTTCGCGTCGCAGGACTTTCGTCGCATATCCACGCGCTGGTTCTCCCTGCCTTGCCTACGTTCCTGGAGGCGCAGCCCAAAGTGCGTGTGATGACAGATTCGATGGCGCGTCGCGCTTCGTTGGAGGAAGAGCGTACCTGGCTGCAGATCCGCTATGGCAGAGGCGTCTGGCCTGGGCGAAAGGCAAAGCTTATCGCGCCTGAAGTGCTGGCACCGATGGCAGCACCTGGCATCAAGTGGGGCGCGCCGCTGATTGATCTACGCGGAGAACGCCCCGGCTGGAAGGATTGGGCGCAGGTTGCGGGGGTTGATGAATTGCCAGCTGGCCAGATCAGTTTCGACTCGGTGGGTCATGCCATCACGGCAGCGCGTCAGGGCATGGGGATCGCGTTGGGATCACTTCCTTTGGCGTCGAGCAGTTTGGAGACCGGTCAACTTCGCAGACTGGATATGCCCGAGCTTGCAACAAAAGATGGCTATTGGCTGACATGGCCCGAGGATAGGGTGCGCTCGAATCGACAACGCGCTTTGATCGATGACTTCTTGCAGGCGTTGCGCGATGGCTGATCAGAAATCGATTGCGATGCCCTTTTTCTCCCAATCGCCGTAACGGGCCGGATCTGGTCCGTCGCGCCCGCCCAGCTCTTTGGGCCGTGCCTTCGCTTCGGCCTCTGCGTTTTTGCGGCGTTCTTCTGCCTCGGCAAGGGCGCGCTGGGCGGCAGGGGGCAGGTCTTTGCGCTCGTCACTCATGACATTGGGTTCCTTTCCGTACAGGGCCTTGATATACGCCCTCGTCCGCCCAAGGCAATGCGGGCAAAGGTCACGAGAGGCACTCAGCATCATGTTAAACTCCGCCACAGCAGCGCGCCGAAGTGCGATCTATCTGCTGGATCAGATACTCGGCGAGGGGCGGCTGTTGCCCGAATGTCTTGCGGCAGGTACGCTGGATCGATTGGCCCCTGAGGATCGCGCGCGGGCGCAACGATTGACGATCGAAACCCTGCGCGGGCTCGAGCGCGCCGACCGGCTGCTGGCCGATCACCTGCGACAAACGCCCGCGCTGACGGTTCACAACGCCTTACGGCTTGGCACGGTCGAGCTGTGTCAGGGCGAAGCCGCGCATGGGGTGGTGAATTCCATGGTCGAGATCGTGGGCCGTTCGCGCAAGCATGGTCGGCTGAAGGGGTTGGTGAACGCGGTTCTGCGCAAGATTGCCGCCGACGGTCCCGACGCTTGGCCCAAGATGCGCGTCCCTCGCCTTCCAGAGTGGTTGCGCGAACCGCTGATCATGGCGTGGGGCGAAGACGTCGTGAAAGGTATGGAGCACGCGCATTTCAAAGGGGCATCATTGGATTTGACGCTAAAACCAGGCGTCGAGGTGCCGGGTGCAGAGATGTTGCCTACCGGTTCGGCGCGGCTGCAGGATGCGGGGCAGGTCTCAAACTTGCCGGGATATGAGGCCGGGGATTGGTGGGTTCAGGATGCGTCGGCGGTGTTACCCGTTCGGGTTCTGGCCCCGAAAGCCGGAGAGAAAATTCTGGATCTCTGCGCCGCGCCGGGTGGAAAAACCTTGCAGCTATCCGCTGCAGGTGCAGATGTCACTGCTCTGGATATCTCGGAGGCTCGACTTGTGCGCGTTCGCGAGAACCTGAAACGAACCGGATTGAAAGCTAAGGTTATCGCCCAAGATGCGCTGGAGCATAAAGGCCAGTATGACGCTATCTTGCTGGACGCACCCTGTTCGGCAACGGGTACGATTCGCCGCCATCCGGATTTGCCTTTCGCCAAGGACGGTTCGGAATTTGGCGGGTTGATTGAGTTACAGGCGCGCATGCTGGCCCATGCCTGGACTTTGCTGAAGCCCGGCGGGCGGTTGGTCTATTGCACATGCTCGCTGCTGCCGGACGAGGGTGAAGTACAGATTGAAGCGGCACTGGATAGCTATTCTGATATGCAGGTTGACCGCGCCGCTCTTGAGATTGCGGGCGTTGAAGCAGATTGGATCACTGAAGAAGGTGGCCTGCGCTTGCGTCCCGATTACTGGCCGGACAAGGGCGGGATGGACGGGTTTTATATCGCCTGTCTGAACAAATCCGCCTGACGCGACGCTTTTCGATGACTTGACGAGCGGACCGGTCTATCGTGTGCTCAAGCGCCCGCAGAGCGCAAGGGGCAGAGTCGCAAGCGTCATGTCAAACACGGATACAATGGCCAATCGCTGGACGCGGTTTCAGAACCGTCTTTACGCGCGCCTGAGTCAAAGGCGGAAGGCGGTCTCGGGATTCGTCGGCCAGCCCGAGCCGCGTACGGTTGGGTCTTTTGCCCGTGGTCGGCAACTGGTGGCCGGGAATTTGCTGTTTGCGGGATATCTGGTCGAGGCTGATGACACCGACCTCTGGGATGTGGTCGCGCCAAGCCTTGATTTCGATGACGAACGCCACGGTTTTGTGTGGCTGGACGATTTGGCGGCCGTAGGCGACATGCGCGCCCGGGAAAAAGCGCAGCGTTGGGTCTGGGGTTGGATAGATGCGCATGGGCGCGGCAAAGGCCCTGGTTGGGCGCCGGACCTGACAGGGCGGCGGGTCATGCGTTGGATCAATCACGCGGTTTTTCTGCTGCGCGGTGTTGATGAGGCGCAAAGCAAGGCTTTCTTTCGATCGCTGTCGCAGCAGACGTGGTTTCTGTCCAAACGCTGGACAGCGGCAACACCGGGATTGCCAAGGTTCGAGGCTCTGGCCGGTCTTGTGCAGGCCGGATTGGCGTTGGAAGGTCAGGAGCAGATGGCAGACCCGGCCTTGCGTGCTCTGGCCCGTGAGTGTGAACGTCAGATTGATGCCGAAGGCGGTATCCCAACCCGCAATCCCGAAGAATTGCTTGAGGTGTTTACCTTGTTGTCCTGGACTTCGGCGGCTCTCAGCGAAGTGGGCCGGGGCACACCTGCCTCGCAGACCGAAGCGATCAAACGCATCGCGCCGACGTTGCGAAATCTGCGCCATGCGGATGGGGCGCTGGCCAGATTTCACGGCGGTGGGCGCGGGTTGGAAGGACGGTTGGATCAGGCGTTGGCGCAAAGCGGTGTAAAGCCGCAGCAGCACTCGGACCTGTCGATGGGTTATGCGCGTCTGGCGGCCTCGCGCACGACGGTTCTGGTGGATGCCAGCGCGCCACCCAAAGGCGCAGCCTCGTATAACGCGCACGCGTCCACCCTTGCGTTTGAACTGACCTCGGGCCGGCGCCCGCTGATCGTGAACTGTGGATCGGGTGGCAGTTTTGGTCAGGACTGGCGACGTGCGGGGCGCGCAACCCCGTCCCATTCGACCCTGTGTGTCGACGGCTACTCCAGCGCGCGGCTTGCCGAAGTCGCAAAAGGATCGTCGCAGGAGGCGCTGGTCGATGGCCCTCGGGACGTCCCGGTGGATTTCGAAGATGCCTTTGAGGGCACACGGTTCATGGTCGGCCATGATGGTTACAACAAAGTGTTCGGTCTGACCCACGCCCGTACGCTCGAGCTGCGATTTGATGGGCGCGAGCTTGAAGGGGAAGATATACTGCTGACCGCAACCGACAAAGCCAAACGGCAATTTGACCGGGCCATGGACGGGGCGGGCCTGAATGGGATCGCCTTTGATATCCGTTTTCACCTGCATCCCGACGTTGATGCGGCGTTGGATTTGGGCGGTGCGGCCGTGTCGATGGCGCTCAAAAGCGGCGAGATCTGGGTTTTCCGACACGATCGCGTTGGAAAGTTGTCAGTTGAACCAAGCGTTTACTTGGAAAAAGGTCGATTAAAGCCGCGCGCGACAAAACAGATCGTTCTATCTGGGCGCGCAATGGAGTATGCGACGCGCATCCGGTGGACGCTCAGCAAGGCTCAGGATACAGCCTATGCCGTGCGCGATACGCACCGGGACGAGCCCGTTTTCGACTGACGCCAAAAGGACCTTTGGACCCATGACCGACCTTCACCCCGTGCGCCGCGCGTTGCTTTCCGTTTCCGACAAGACCGGATTGATCGAACTGGGCAAGGCACTGTCCGAACGCGGGGTCGAGTTGCTTTCGACTGGCGGCACGGCCAAAGCGTTGCGTGATGCTGGCCTAGAGGTCAAAGATGTGAGCGAGGCGACCGGTTTTCCTGAGATGATGGATGGCCGGGTCAAAACGCTTCACCCGATGGTGCATGGCGGCCTTCTGGCGCTGCGCGACAATGATACTCACGTTGCCGCGATGAACGAACACGGGATTGCTGCGATCGACCTGCTGATCGTGAACCTCTATCCGTTTGAAGCGACCGTGGCGAAGGGTGCAGGTTACGATGAGTGCATCGAGAATATCGACATTGGTGGACCTGCGATGATCCGGGCGGCGTCCAAGAACCATGCCTTCGTTAACGTCGTTGTGGATGTCGAGGATTATTCTTCGCTGCTGGATCAACTTGAAGAAAACTACGGTAAGACGTCTCTGGGTTTCCGACAGTGGCTGGCGCAAAAGGCCTATGCCCGGACTGCCGCTTATGACACCGCCGTGTCCAACTGGATGGCCGACGCATTGCAGCTTGAGGCGCCGAAACGCCGCGCCTTTGCGGGTGAGTTGAAGCAGACCCTGCGCTATGGCGAGAATAGCCATCAGCAGGCTGCATTCTACACAGATGGTACAGATCGCCCTGGCGTGGCGACCGCTGTGCAGCATCAGGGCAAGGAACTGAGCTACAACAACATCAACGACACGGACGCGGCGTTTGAACTGGTCGCCGAGTTTGATCCGGCGGACGGCGCAGCCTGTGCCATCATTAAGCACGCGAACCCGTGCGGTGTGGCCAAGGGGGCCACGTTGCTTGAGGCCTACAAAGCCGCGTTCGATTGTGATCGGACCTCGGCCTTTGGCGGAATCGTTGCTCTGAACCAGCCTCTGGATGCGGAAACCGCGCAAGAGATCACTGGTATCTTTACCGAGGTCGTGATCGCTCCGGGTGCGTCGGACGAGGCCAAAGCGATATTCGCGGCTAAGAAGAACCTACGCTTGCTGACCACAGAGGCTCTGCCTGACGTGACGGCAGGAGGGAAAACCGTGCGTCAGGTCGCCGGTGGCCTGCTTGTGCAGGACAAGGATAACGGCTTTGTCGGCATGGATGACCTGAAGGTCGTTACCAAGAAGGCCCCGTCTGACGAACAAATGCGCGATCTGCTGTTTGCCTGGAAGGTCGCCAAACACGTAAAATCCAACGCCATCGTCTACGTTAAAAACGGCGCAACCGTAGGCGTTGGTGCAGGCCAGATGAGCCGCGTCGATTCAGCGTTGATCGCCGCCAAAAAGGCCGAGCGCATGGCCGACGTACTGGAACTGCCCCAACCACTGACCATCGGCTCGGCCGTGGCATCTGATGCGTTCTTTCCCTTTCCCGACGGATTGATGGAGGCCGCCGAGGCAGGCGCCACTTGCGTCATTCAGCCCGGCGGTTCGATGCGTGACGATGAGGTGATCGCGGCGGCAGATGAGGCAGGTCTGGCCATGGTCTTCACCGGTATGCGGCATTTCCGTCACTGATGCGCAGCCCGCTCCTCCTCTGGGCCGGACTGGCGGCGTTTTTGATCGACCAGATCAGCAAGTATCTGGTCGTTCACGTGCTACGCGTGGCGCAGGGCGATATCGGCGTCCTGCCGCCGTTTCTGGTGTTCAAATACGGTGAGAATCGCGGCATCAACTTCGGGCTGTTTCAGGGCGACAGCGATGCAGCGCGCTGGGTCCTGATCGGCATTTCTCTGGCGATTTGTCTGGGTGTCCTGATTTGGCTGGGCCGAATAGCTCCGACGAGGTTTCAACAATTCTGCGGTGGCCTGCTGATCGGCGGCGCGCTGGGAAATGTCGTGGACCGGGTGCTTTATGGCTATGTTCTGGATTTTCTGAACATGTCCTGCTGTGGGATCAATAACCCGTTTGTGTTCAATCTGGCGGATGTGTTCATATTTGCGGGAGCATTAGGTCTGGTCATGTTCGATGGCAAAAAGCCCTCGTGACCTGCCGGATGATATGCGATAAAAGCGCCTGAAACTGGCTGGAGACACTGATGCGTATGCCACGCACCATTCTTGTTCTGACACTCGCCGCGACAGTTGCGGGCTGTTCTGATATTGGTTTGCGCAATCTTCGGGCGCCCGGGCCCGGGCCGGATGAGTTCTCGGTCCTGCCGGTTAAGCCGCTGACCCAACCAAAGGATTATGCGTTTCTACCTGCACCTACCCCCGGTGGTGCGAATCTGACTGATCCCAATCCAAAGGCAGATGCTGTTGTGGCTCTCGGCGGCAGCGAAGCGGCCCTGAACCCCAATACCGCGATTCCTGCGAGTGATGCAGCGCTGGTCACAGCTTCAAGCCGATATGGTGTTCCCGCCAATACGCGGCAGGTTGTTGCCCAGGAAGATGCGGATTTCCGTAAGAAGAAGCAGCGCTTCACGCGTTTGCGGCTTTTCCCGGTGGATCGTTATTCGCAGGCATATCGGCGCGAGTCGATCGATGCGAACAATGCAAACGAAGCGGCGCGGCAGCGTGGTATCGAAACACCTTCTGCGCCTCCGTTGGAATGAACTTTTCTTAACATTCCGTCATTGGCCTTGAACACTGGCAGCACCACCGTAGTTTGAATACCAGAAACGAAACGGAGGATGCCCCATGGTTCGGGCCCTGGCATTGTCGGCTGCCCTGATCGCAGCATCCCCTCTTTTGGCCAAAGAGGGGCATGAGGCGGTTACCACTTTCACGCTTGATAACGGCATGGACGTCGTGGTGGTCGAAGACCACCGCGCGCCGGTGGTGCAGCATATGGTCTGGTATCGGGCAGGCTCGGCAGACGAACCGATCGGGTCCTCTGGTGTCGCGCATTTTCTGGAACACCTGTTGTTCAAGGCCACCAATACCATGGAAGCGGGCGAGTTGTCGGCCACCGTCGCGGCCAACGGGGGAAATGACAACGCATTTACCTCTTATGACTACTCTGCCTATTTCCAGCGCGTTGCCGCCGACCGGTTGGAACTGATGATGCGGATGGAGGCGGACCGGATGCGCAACATCCGCCTGACCGAAAATGACATCGTAACCGAGCGCGACGTCATCCTTGAGGAACGCAACCAGAGGACCGAGAACAATCCACGCGCGCTGTTTGGCGAACAGATGAACGCAGCGCAGTATCTAAACCACCGCTATGGCGTTCCCATTATCGGCTGGAAGCACGAGATGGAAGAGCTCGACATGGACGATGCCCTGTCCTTCTATCAGACCCATTATGCGCCCAATAACGCCATTCTGGTCGTGACTGGTGATGTTGACCCGGACGAGGTCAAATTGCTGGCAGATCAGTATTATGGTGTGATACCCGCCAATCCGGACCTGCCCGAAAGGATCCGTTCGCAGGAGCCCCCGCAAACGGCTGAGCGCCGCTTGACCTACAAAGACGCCCGGGTCTCGCAGCCTTATGTGCAACGCAGTTATCTGGCACCCGAACGCGATGCAGGGGCACAGGAGAAAGCCGCGGCGCTGTTTCTTCTGGCCGAGTTGCTGGGCGGTAGCACCACATCCTATCTGAATGAAAAGCTGCAGTTTGAGCAGCAACTGGTCGTCTATACCGGTGCGTTCTACCGGGGCGTTTCACTGGATGACACAACCTTTGATCTGATTGTTGTTCCTGCCGAAGGTGTCTCGTTGCAGGAGGCCGAGGATGCGATGGATCAGGTCGTTTCAGACTTTATTGCCGAAGGCGTGAACGAAGAGGATCTGGATCGCATCAAGATGCAGCTTCGCGCCGCTCAAACCTATGCGCGCGATAATGTGGACGGAATCGGAAACCGCTATGGACGCGCGCTGACCAGCGGGTTGACGGTCGAGGATGTACAGGCTTGGCCGAATATCCTGCAGGCGGTGACAAGCGATGACATCATCGCGGCGGCACGAGAAGTGATACAGCCTGAAACCTCTGTAACCGGATGGCTTATGCGCGACGATGAGGTGACACAATGAAACGCATCCTCGCGACCCTGATCGCTGTTGTTATCGCGTTGCCCGCATGGGCTGAAATCAAAATCCAGGAGGTAACCTCGCCAGGAGGAATCACCGCTTGGCTGGTCGAAGATCACTCAATACCCTTTACCGCGCTTGAGATGCGATTTCGCGGCGGCACCTCCTTGGATGATCCCGACAAACGCGGTGCGGTTTACCTGATGAGCGGGTTGATCGAGGAAGGCGCGGGCGACATGGATGTCCGGACCTATGCGCGCGAGCTTGAGGCATTGGCGGCCTCATTCAGCTACCGGGCGACGGATGATACAGTCTCGATTTCAACCCGCTTCCTGACCGAGAACCGCGATGATGTGGTCAATCTGTTGCGGACTACAATTCACGAACCCCGCTTTGACCAAGATGCCATTGAACGGGTGCGGGGGCAGGTGCTCTCGGGTCTGAAATCGGACCAAACTGATCCGAACGATATTGCCGGACGCAGTTTTGCAGCAATGGCTTACGGAGATCACCCCTACGCGACGGACGGAAAAGGGACGATCGAAAGTGTTTCGGGGCTGACCCGTGACGATATCATTGCGGCCTACCAGAACGTCTTTGCTAAGGACCGGCTATATGTCGGGGCCGTTGGTGACATCACCGCAGAAGAATTGGGCACATTGTTGGATACGCTGCTGGTGGATTTGCCAGCAACAGGGAAAGCCATCCCGGATAAGGCCGATGTTAAGATCGATGGCGGCATAAATGTGGTGGAATTCAACACGCCTCAATCGGTTGCTCTTTTTGGCCAAAAAGGCATTGACCGGGACGATCCTGATTTCTTCGCAGCCTTTATCCTGAATCACATATTAGGTGGTGGCGGATTTGAAAGCCGCCTTATGCACGAAGTGCGGGAAAAGCGCGGTCTGACCTACGGTGTCTCGACCTTTCTGGTGCCCAAGGATCTGGCCTCGGTTTACCTTGGTTCGGTCTCATCCGCCAATGACCGGATTGCCGACGCGGTTAACGTGATCCGCGACGAGTGGGCCCGCGCTGCGTCCGAGGGATTTACCCAAGAGGAACTGGATGATGCCAAGACCTATCTTACAGGCGCATATCCGCTACGATTCGACGGGAATGGTCAGATTGCGGGGATCATGGTGGGGATGCAGATGGAAGACTTGCCCATCGACTATATCGCAACCCGCAATGACAAGGTGAACGCGGTGACACTGGAGGATATAAACCGGGTAGCGGCCGAGTTTTTGGACCCCGAAGGCCTGCATTTCACCGTGGTTGGGAAACCGATCGGTCTGGACGGATAGCGGCCAGACGACCTTGCTGCGCGTCATGACGGTGTGATTGTGTTGAGTCAGTCGTGCAGGGTGCGCAAACTATAAATCTGCCAAGGGTACCAGAAATCCCTTGGCGTGCAATTTTGTGACTTAAGAGTTCATTAAGGAGTCGTGGTCATAATTTGGCCAGAAACATCAAGGATGCTTTCGTTGTCGAGGCGATTGAGCGGTTAGATCAGACCGGTGTCTCGTTCGACAATAGGTAGGACAGAAAGACGCCATGATAGTTGCGGCATTAGGAATTGGGATACTTGCGGGGCTGCTGACATTTGCGGCCTCTCTGGCTCTCGGCCAATCCCTGCTCAGCGCATTCATTCTCTATGTTGTGGCCGGTTTGCTGACTACGCTTTTGGTAGCAGCTGGACTGTATGTCAAACGCTCCTAGCCTTATTTGAAACGGTAATCCCGCGGGTCTTTAAATGTTGGCGATGCCAACGTCCTGACAGGTGCTCAGTTCTGTTTTACCTGTGCACGCAGCATTTGCCCCATCATTTGCCCGAACTTGCCTGACCCGCGCTGATAAAGTGCCCCGTCGACCGCCAGAACCGTGCCACTGATATAGCTCGCCATATCTGAGCTGAGGAACAGGCAGGCGTTTGCCACGTCTTGCGGCAGGCCCCAACGGCCCAACGGTACGTCTTTGCGTAACGCTTCCCTAGCATCCGGGGTGGGGGCAAGGCGTTTGGCTCCCTCGGTGCCTTCGATGAAACCGGGCACAACCGAGTTCACACGAATGCCTTCCACACCCCATTCCATCGAAAGGGTCCTGGTGATTTGATCCACGCCCGCCTTTGCCGCGCAGACATGGGCCTGACCTTCATAAGGTAAGTATGCCTGCGGGGCTGAGATGTTGATGATGCTGGCGCCGGGGCGTTTGAGGAACGGGTAGGCCCCCTTCATCACGTGGATCGTGCCCATCAGGTCGATATCGATCACAGTTTTGAACGCATTGACTGACATCTCAGCCGCCAGCGCCGGAAAGTTGCCTGCTGCGCCCGAGACCAAAACGTCAAAATCGCCTAATGTATCATGGAACTGTTTCAGTCCCACCGCTACGGCCTCAGGGTCCCGCACGTCAAACGCTGCACCGATGGCATCCTGTGCGCCAGCGGCTTTCAGAGCCGCGACCGTATCATCGACCTTTTCCTGCGAACGACTGGCTACCGCCAGATTGGCGCCCGAGGCCGCAAAGGCCTCGGCAATGCCGCGGTTAATGCCGCTGGTTCCGCCAATGACGATGACGGTTTTTCCTGAAAAATCCATGTAGGCCTCCCTTGGCAGGGAGCCCTACTCGCCGTAGGGCACCCAGATGTTTTTCACTTCGGTCGCAGCCTGAAGGAAGCGGCGGGAATGGTCCATGCTCCAGTCAAATGCCGTCGCGTTATTGACCCAAGTTCGCTTCAGGTTTCCGGCCGAGACGGCTTCGATCTCTTTCGAAAGGTCGGTCGATGAGAATGACCAGACTGCGTCGACGTTCAGGTGCGAGGCCAGCGGTTTTGCCAGTTCCGCATGGCTGCCGGTCAGGATATTGACCACACCAGCGGGCACGTCCGAGGTTTCGAGGATCTGGTAGAAATCGGTTGCAGCCAGCGGATAGGGCTCAGAAGCCACCAGAACTGTCCGGTTGCCCATCGCAATCGCGGGCGCCATCGCAGAAACCAGACCCAACAACGGTGCCTCGTCGGCGCAGAGCGCACCGATCACGCCAACGGACTCTTTCATGGCAATCGCCACACCTCGGATCGGAACGCCATGCACCTGACCGTCATACTTGTCAGCCCAGGCGGCTGCTGTGAACAAGCGCTGGATCGAGGCTTCAACCTCTTTCGCGCCGTCCTTTTTGCCGGTCATAGCGTCGATGCGAGCGGCGAATTCATCGGCACGGGCCGAGAGATTTTCGCCGATGTAGTACAGGATCTGAGCCCGCAGATGGCCAGTGGTCTTGGACCAACCCTTGGCACCTGCTGCGGCCTCAACCGCGTTCCGGATGTCCTTGCGATTACCAAGCCCCACATGGCCCAGCAGACCGGATTTACCCCAGACGGGCTTTGAATAGCCACCGTCAGGCCGCGCCTGTTTGCCGCCGATATACAATTTGGCGGTGCGGTCGATTGGATCGACCGGAGCACCTTCGCCAATGGTCGCCTCGATCTTCGCCAGCGGTTTACCTTTGCCCTTGGGCTTTGTGTATGCCGCCAAACCTTCCCAGCCGCCTTCGCGACCAAAGCCGCTTTCGCGCACGCCGCCAAACCCGGCGGCGGCGTCAAACAGGTTGGTCGCGTTCACCCAGACCACACCGGCAACCAGCTTGGGCGCGATGTCCAGCGCGAGGTTTACGTTTTCGGTCCAGACCGTTGCTGCCAACCCGTAGCGGGTGTTGTTTGCCAGTTCGACCGCTTCTTCGGGGGTGCGGAAGGTGGACGAAACTAGCACCGGTCCAAAGATCTCTTCCTGCATCAGCGGGTCAGAGGTCTCCAACCCCGAGATCAGCGTTGGCGGGTAGTAGCAGCCGTTCGCGGGCAAGTCGCAAGCGGCCTGATGAACGCGACCAGCGGTGTTACTTTCAACCATGCCCTTGATGGTCTGCAGCTGAACAGGGTCCACTACAGCGCCCACGTCGATGCACTTGTCCAGCGGGTCACCGATGCGCAGGGTGTCCATCCGGGCACGTAACTTAGCGTGGAAACGATCGGCGATGCCCTCTTGAACCAGAAGGCGCGAGCCTGCGCAGCAGACTTGACCCTGATTGAACCAGATGGCGTCGACCAGACCTTCGATGGCACTGTCGATATCGGCGTCATCAAAGACGACGTAGGCGGACTTACCGCCCAATTCTAATGTCAGCTCCTTGCCCGACCCTGCAGTCGCCTCGCGGATGCGCCGCCCCACAACTGTCGAACCGGTAAAGGCGATCTTATCGACGTCCGCGTTTACGATCATCTCGCCCACCGCACCGTCTCCGGTCACGATATTGACCACGCCTTTCGGCAACCCGGCCTGCGAGCAGATATCGGCGAACAGCAGTGCGGTCAGCGAGGTGTACTCGGCCGGCTTCAGAACCACGGTGTTGCCCATTGCCAGTGCAGGCGCGATTTTCCACGCCAGCATCAACAGCGGGAAGTTCCACGGAATGATCTGGCCGCAAACCCCCAGCGCCTGAGCGTCGGGCAGTTCGCTTTCCATCAACTGCGCCATGCCCGCGTGGTAATAGAAGTGCCGCTGTGCCAACGGGATGTCGATATCGCGCGATTCACGGATCGGCTTACCGTTGTCGAGGCTTTCGAGCACGGCAAACAGGCGCGAATGCTTCTGCAGCAGGCGTGCAATCGCGTAGAGATAACGTGCGCGCCCCGCACCGCCCAACTTCTCCCACTTGGGTTGCGCTTTACTTGCGGCAGAAACCGCGGCGTCCACGTCACCCTGTTTCGCTTGCGTCAGCTTGGCCAGAACCTCTCCGGTCGCCGGGTTGCGGCTGTCAAACCCTTTGCCGGGTTTGGTGAATGCGCCGTCGATATAGTGGCCGAACTTGTCGCCCTGATCGACCAGCCAGGCCAGTGCCTCGGCTGCGCTTTCGGGGGCAGGGCCGTAGTCCATGGTCTCGAAAATCTCTTTGACTGTCATTGTTCTTGTCCTTTTCCCGGGGCTTCGCCCGTTCAGCGCTGAAATCGCTCCACCGGAGCGATTTCCGGGCGCGCCTCACCCCATAGAATGGCGGTAACCGGCGGAATATGCGCCTGTCACATAGTGTTCTAACTGCCGCTCAATGTCGCCCAGCAGTGATGAGGCACCAAAGCGGAACAGATCTGGTTCCAGCCAGCGGTCACCCAGCTCGTCCTTGATCAGCGACAGGTAAACCAATGCGTCTTTGGCTTTTGAGATCCCACCCGCAGGCTTATAGCCAACGCGATATCCCGTGCGGTCATAGTAATCCCGGATCGCGCGGATCATCACAAGCGACACAGGCAAGGTGGCGTTGACGCTTTCCTTGCCAGTCGAGGTTTTGATGAAATCGGCACCCGCCATCATGCAGACGAGTGAGGCGCGTGCGACATTGCGCAAGCTGCCCAGCTCTCCAGTGGCGAGGATGGCTTTGACATGGGCATCACCACAAGCGACGCGGAACGCTTTCATCTCATCATACAGGGCCTGCCAGTCGCCCGACAGCACATGACGGCGCGAGATCACGATATCGATCTCTTCGGCGCCCGCTTTCACACTTTCTTCGATCTCGGCCACGCGCAGATGGAATGGAGATAGACCAGCCGGGAAGCCAGTGGATACCGCCGCAACCGGAATACCAGTGCCTTCCAATGCGTCCACAGCCGTTTCGATCATGTCATGGTAGACGCAGACCGCTCCGGTTGTGATTGGCGGCATGTCCAGCGCCTGCAGAACCGACGACGCAACGGGTTGACGAGCCTTGGCACAAAGGCGGCGAACCCGCCCTACTGTGTCATCACCCGATAGGGTGGTCAGGTCGATCATTGTGATCGCCTTCAGCAGCCATGCGGCCTGGTATTCCTTCTTTACCGACCGCCGACCGGGCAGCGTCGCGGCGCGGCGTTCGATGGCCGAAGTGTTGGCCTGTACGGCCCGCACCCAATCCAGATCCAAGTCCATTCCCGGGTTCCGGGGCTCGGTCACTTGCGGCAGATGCGGGGTGCGCACGGGGCTTTCTGAGCTCTGCGTTTCCATTTTTCCGTCCTTTTGGAGGTTTGCGCCAAATTCGCATGGGCTGCGAAGAAAAGAAAGGTGTGCCGACCCCTGCAAAGGGTAAAATTTTGACCAAATGGACAAAAAAGATGGTTTCTTGCGAGTAATTCGCATTTGCATTGACTTAGTTGCGAATGGTTCGCATATTCAGAGGTAACAAGGCACCTAAGTGGAGTCGCAAATGATTCGCCGTACCTTTCTTGCAGCATTGGCTTTCGTTGCTGCATTACCAGCCGCCGCTTTTGCCGAGGCGCCGTTGAAGGTTGTCGCAACGACCGGCATGATCGCTGATACGGCCCGGCAAATCGGCGGTGATCAGGTTGAAGTTAAAGGTTTGATGGGCCCAGGTGTTGACCCACACGCTTATCGTCAGACGCGCACAGATATCGTCGCGATGACCCGCGCAGATCTGGTGCTGTGGCACGGCCTTTATCTGGAAGCGCAGATGGAAGATTTCTTTGATGATCTGGGGCGCAAGCAAACCGTTGTGGCTGTTGCGGAGGGCGTCGACAAAGGCAAATTGCGCGCTCATGACGACTACGCCGACAAATATGACCCGCATGTCTGGATGAGCCCGGTGCTATGGCGTGATGTTGTGCTTGAGGTGCAAGATGCTCTGACTCTAGCTCGCCCTGAGGCTGCAGAATTCTTTGCCGCAAATACTCAAGCGTTTCTGGCCGAGATCGACGCGTTGAGCGCTTATGGCGAACAGATGCTTACTGCAGTTCCTGAAGACAACCGTATGTTGGTAACTGCCCATGACGCCTTTGGTTATTTCGGTGCTGAATATGGCTATGAAGTGCTGGGTGTTCAGGGCATCTCGACCCAATCCGAGGCCGGTTTGAACCGCATCGGTGAGTTGGTCGACACACTCGTGAACCGTCAGTTGAAAGCGGTCTTCGTGGAAAGCTCGGTCTCTGACCGGTCCATGCGTGCCCTGATCGAAGGTGCCGCAGCCGAAGGCCACGAGGTCGGTGTCGGTGGAGAGCTTTACTCGGACGCGATGGGAGAGCCCGGCACATATGAGGGCACCTATATCGGAATGCTTGATCACAACATCACCGTGATTGCCGGGGCGCTGGGCGCGGATGTGCCGCAGCGTGGCATGAACGGCAAACTGTCGGCGGGGTTCTGAGCCATGCTGGAACTCGCTACAGTTCAAGGGGTTTCGTTTGAAGGGCAGGATATTGATCGCTGCCCGCTCGCCATTCGCGGTCTGACTGTCTCGTACGGTCAGAAGCCCGCAGTGTTCTCGGTGGATATGACGGTGCAATCCGGCGCGATGACGGCGATAATCGGACCGAATGGGGCTGGCAAGTCCACTTTGCTCAAGGCCGCGTTGGGGATCGTATCGCCTCTGTCCGGTCAGGTGACGGTGTTTGGCCAGCCGCTCGAAGATCAGCGTGCGCGCATCGCCTATGTCCCGCAGCGCGCCAGTGTGGATTGGGATTTTCCGACACGCGTGATTGACGTGGTTCTGATGGGATTGTCGCGCCAGTTGGGTCTGCTGGGTCGTGTTCGCGCACGTCATATGGCCCGCGCCATGGACTGTTTGAACCGTGTCGGAATGCGAGAGTTTGCTGACCGTCAGATTGGTCAGCTTTCCGGTGGTCAGCAGCAGAGGGTCTTTCTTGCGCGTGCATTGGCACAGGATGCTGATCTGTACCTGCTGGACGAGCCCTTTGCGGGCGTAGACGCCGCGACCGAAAAGGCTATCATTGCTGTACTGAAATCGCTGAAAGAAGCTGGCAAGACCGTTGTCGTGGTACATCACGACTTGGCGACGGTTGCGGACTATTTCGATCATGTGTTCCTGATCAACACCCGCAAAGTGGCCGAAGGTTCGGTTGAGCAGGCCTTTACTGCGGAAACGTTGCAAGCCGCTTATGGCGGACGCCTCGCAACGGCACAGATCGATCAGATTTCACGCGCACTGGGATAATCATGCTTTGGGATGCTCTGACCCTGCAGCTTGGCTATAACGCCACGCTGGTCGCGATCGGTGCGACGTTGCTGGGCATTTCAGCGGGAGTGACCGGCACGTTTCTATTCCTGCGTAAGCGTGCCCTCGTAAGTGATGCCATTAGCCATGCGACCCTGCCGGGGGTTTGCCTTGCCTTCATGGCATTGGTGGCGTTTGGAGGGGATGGGCGCAATCTAATTGGACTGTTGGTCGGTTCGGCCTTATCGGCTTGGGTCGGTCTGCTTTGCATGAACTGGCTGACGCGTCATACGCGGCTTGCAGAGGATGCTGCAATCGGTGCGGTTCTTTCGGTTTTCTTTGGGTTTGGCGTTGTCCTGCTGACGGTGATTCAGACCATGGGTGTTGGACGTCAGGCTGGGTTGGAGGGGTTCTTGCTTGGGTCCACCTCCGGAATGCTCTGGGCAGACGCGCTGGTGATCGCAATCGGTGGCGCGGCGACTCTGTTGCTGGTGATGATTATCCGCCGTCCGATGACGATGGTGGCCTTTGATCCCGAATACGCCGCCGCGCGTGGGTTGCCTGTGCACCGGATTGATCTGGCGATGATGGGACTTGTTATGGCGGTCACTGTGGTCGGGTTGAAGATCGTTGGTCTGATCCTGATTGTTGCACTGCTCATCATTCCTCCGGTGACAGCGCGGTTTTGGACAGAACGATCCGACCGTGTTGCGCTGCTGGCAGGGATATCCGGGGGGCTTGCTGGCTTTTTGGGGGCAGGAATTTCGGCCTCGGCACCGAACCTGCCAACCGGTCCGATCATTGTCCTGGTCAGTTTTGGATCTTTCGCGCTGTCACTTTTGTTCGCACCGGTTCGAGGCGTTTTGGCGGCGGTACTGCGGCACCTTAGATTCCAGCGACGCGTGCATATCCGGCAGGGTCTTCTGGCGCTGGCGCAAGGTCAGAAGATCTATGAGCCACTGACCATTCGCCTGCTGCGTCGTGCGGGTATCGTGCGCGCCGATGGTGTCGCGACAGATGAAGGGAAAGCGCGCGCCGCCAAAGCGCTGCGGGACGAAAAGCGGTGGGAATTCGTACGTGCCGATCAGGCGCACGAGGCCACCGCGGCGCTGTACGATGGTTTGCGTGATATCGAGACTGTTCTAACGCGCGATCAGATCGCCGAAATAGACCGTCGCATCGGTGGCCCGCAGGAGGTCATGCCATGAGTGGTGAAGAATTTGTCCCTCTGTCGCTGACGCCTCTGTTGATTGGAACATTTGCAGCCATCGCTTGCGCGCTTCCCGGAAACTTTCTGGTTCTTCGTAAACAGGCCCTTATTGGCGATGCGATCAGCCATGTGGTTCTGCCCGGCATTGTCGTGGCGTTTCTGCTGACAGGTGCGATCTCTACTTGGCCCATGATGCTCGGCGCGGCCGGGGCCGCTGTCGTTGCCGTTGTGATGATCGAGGCGATCCGACGATTAGGTCAGATTGAACCCGGCGCCGCAATGGGAGTGGTGTTCACAACCATGTTCGCGGGCGGGGTTTTACTGTTGGAACAGACTGATACCTCGACGGTTCATCTGGACGTGGAACATGCGCTTTATGGCAATCTGGAAAGCTTGATCTGGTTGGATGCCACAGGTTGGTCGTCTCTGCTGGACGTACAGGCATTGGCTGGTCTGCCCCCCGAATTGTCCCGAATTGCACTGACGATGGTGGGTGTCATCTTGTTTACCTGGTTGTTCTGGCGGCCGCTCAAGATCTCGACATTCGACGAAGGATTTGCTCGTACCATTGGCATCCGAACCGGAGCGTTGGGTATGGCGCTGGTCATCACAGCGGCGATCGCTGCCGTAGCTGCATTTGATGCCGTGGGATCAATTATCGTGATCGCCATGTTCATCTGTCCACCCGCTGCGGCTCGGATGATGACGAACCGGCTGGAAACCCAGATTGTCTGGAGCGTTCTGTTCGCGACCATTTCAGCCATCTCGGGATATGTTCTGGCTGGGTACGGCCCATTGTGGCTGGGGGGTGCAGATGCTGTTAGTGCTGCGGGAATGATCGCGACGATATCTGGCTTGATACTGGCGCTGACCGCCGTCCTTGGCCCCTGTCGAACCCGCAGCGGAGCCCCCAGCCAGGCTTAACTTGGCGTATTCACGCCAATGGGTTTCGCAAGGTTTCGGCTGAACTTCGCCAAATGGAAACAATTTCCAAATATTAACGGGATTTATTCCATGTGCGATGGTACGCAAGCCTTGATCAAATACCACAAGACCACCACTCACTCTGGTATATCCGGCCAGTATTGACCTAAGTCGCTACCCCCTTTACGACAGGGTTAAGCTGGCCGGATACATCATTTGCTCGCCCGCTGAACCATCCAAACCTGTGGTCGAATCGCGCATATCTATGCTAGGTATAGTGGTATGGTGTATGCAGACCCCAATATCAGCAATGATCGCCCGGTAATTCGGCAGCTTGATGATGCAGCGATCAATCGGATTGCTGCAGGTGAAGTCGTGGAACGGCCGGCCTCTGCAGTTAAAGAATTGGTCGAAAATGCCATAGATGCCGGGGCCAAACGCATTGCCGTCGAAGTCGCGGATGGCGGCAAGACCCTGATTCGTATAACCGATGATGGCTGCGGCATCGCCGCTGAAGATTTACCGCTGGCGTTGTCGCGTCATGCGACATCAAAGATCGACGGGTCCGATCTGCTAAATATCCACACATTTGGGTTTCGCGGGGAAGCGCTGCCCTCGCTGGGAGCGGTTGGTCGTTTGACCATTACCAGTCGCGTACCGGGCTCGGAAGCCGCTAAAATCCACGTGGCGGGTGGCAAAGTGGAGGCGGTGAAGCCTGCCGCTTTGCGCACGGGGACAGTGGTCGAGCTGCGAGACCTATTCTACGCGACCCCGGCACGGTTGAAGTTCATGCGCACGGACCGGGCTGAGGCGCAGGCAATTTCCGACATCGTGAAACGTCTTGCGATGGCCGAGCCTGCAATTGCGTTCACCCTACGTGATGTTTCGGGTGGTGGAGAAGGTCGCGTGACCTTCCGCGCCGACCGCGAGAATGGCGATCTGTTTGATGCGTTGCACGCCCGATTGGCGCGCATACTAGGACGTGAATTCGCTGAGAACGCGTTGCAGATTGATGCCACCCGCGAAGGGCTCAGGCTGTATGGTTATGCCGCGCTCCCGACCTATTCGCGTGGGGCTGCCGTCGCGCAGTATCTGTTTGTCAACGGACGACCTGTGCGGGACAAGATGCTAACCGGTGCTCTGCGCGCGGCCTATTTCGATTTTCTCAGTCGCGATCGACATCCGGCCGCAGCGCTGTTTATCGACTGTGATCCAACGATGGTGGACGTGAATGTGCATCCGGCTAAATCCGAGGTTCGGTTCCGCGATCCGGGCCTAGCACGTGGGTTGATCGTATCCAGCCTGCGCCACGCGCTGGCCGAGGCCGGACATCGTGCGTCTTCGACTGTCGCAAATGCAACCTTGGGTGCGATGCGGCCCGAGCCCGCGCCCGCTGCGCCAGCGCGGGTGTATCAGATGGATCGTCCGTCACCGATGGCGCGTCAGGCGGCCTATCGTGCGCAATCTCCTGGCTTTGCGGAGCTGTCACAGAATTATAGCGGGCGTATCGTGGAGCCGGTGCCAGAAACTGCTCCAGTGGAAGAACCGCAGGACCTGCCATTGGGGGCCGCACGAGGTCAGGTGCACGAGAATTACATCATTGCCCAGACGGCAGACGGCATGGTGATCGTCGATCAGCACGCCGCGCATGAACGGTTGGTCTACGAAAAGCTCAAACGCCAGGTGGCCGAAAACGGTGTCGCCGCCCAAGCCCTGTTGATCCCTGAAATTGTCGATCTGACAGAAGGGGACTGCGCGCGGTTGATGGCCGTCGCTGATGATCTTGCGCGCTTTGGGCTGACCATCGAACCCTTTGGCGGTGGAGCGGTCGCTGTGCGCGAAACTCCGGCCATTCTGGGTGAAGTCGATGCTCGAGCCATGATCCTCGATATCCTGGATGAGCTTGCCGATCAGGGCGAAAGCCAAACCGTGCAGGCACGGATTGAGGCGATCCTCAGCCGGGTGGCCTGTCATGGTTCAGTCCGATCAGGCCGTCGGATGCGGGCAGAAGAAATGAACGCCCTGCTGCGCGAGATGGAGGCGACGCCCCATTCCGGCCAATGCAACCATGGGCGGCCGACCTATGTGGAACTGAAGCTCAGCGATATCGAACGCCTGTTCGGTCGCAGTTGATCCATCGGCCCTGTCGGGCTATGAAGAATAAAACAAGAACATCCGAGGCGACATGATCGAGATAGCTGGTACTCAATATGCGTTGAATGACCCCGTCATCCTGATCACTGGCGGAGTTGTGGCGTTGATTCTGCTCTTGCTGTTTCTATCGCTACGGGCGTCACAACGCTCGGCCCGGATGGCCGAACCCTTGGCCCGGCAGATGGCCCATTTGGGACAGCATGTGCAGCAGCTTGGTCAAGGGCAGGAGCAACTTCGCGGCGGATTGCAGCATGTCTCGGACACGCAGGCCAATGCGCAGGTGCAGGTGATCCAAACGGTCGAATCCCGCCTGTCTTCGGTGCAGCAGCAGATGAATGACCGGCTGGCGGATAACGCGATGAAATCGGCGCGCGCCTTGGCTGAGATGCAGGAGCGGATGAAGGAATCGCTGCATGGCTCGTCGAAGCAGACGGCGACTTCGCTGACGCAGCTTCAGGAACGTCTGGCTGCAATTGACAAGGCGCAAGACAATATTACCAAGCTGTCTGGCGACGTTTTAAGCCTACAGGACATCCTGTCGAACAAACAGACGCGCGGGGCGTTCGGGGAAATCCAGCTGAACGATATCGTCTCGAAGGCGCTTCCATCGGACAGTTTTCAGCTGCAGGCCACTTTATCGAACGGGCGGCGGGCGGACTGCCTGATCAACCTGCCCAACCCCCCAGGACCGATCGTGATCGACAGTAAGTTTCCGTTGGAGGCCTATGAGGCGCTGATCGGATCGACCAACGATATGGAGCTGAAAGCCGCGGTGCAGATGTTCCGCAGTACCGTGCGCAAGCACATCAACGATATCGCCGAGAAGTACATTCTGGACGGTGAAACAGCTGATGGGGCGCTGATGTTCCTGCCGTCCGAGGCGGTCTATGCCGAGCTGCACGCCAAGTTCCCGGAACTTGTGCAGGAGAGTTTTTCGAAACGCGTCTGGATCGTGTCTCCGACCACCTGCATGGCGACGCTGAACACCATGCGCGCGATCCTCAAAGACGCGCGCATGCGCGAGCAGGCCGGTGCCATCCGCAAGGAGCTGGGAATGCTGCACAAGGATGTGGACCGTTTGGGTGAACGTGTCTCGAACCTTGATCGCCATTTTGGTCAGGCGGCCAAGGATATCTCGGAAATCAAGATAAGCGCCGAAAAGGCGGGCCGTCGTGCGCAGCGGTTGGACAATTTTGACTTCGAAGAGATTGCGCCGGATGACCACACAAATGTGGTGCCTCTGGGAAAGACCGAAGGTTGAGCGTTACTGGATCGACAGGTCCAAATTATAACCAACCGTCTTGCCGGTGTCGCGATCGTTCCCCATCAGATAAACACGTATGGTGTAGTCGCCATTATCTGGAAGCTCGATCCGGGCGGTATTGCCATCAATTGAACCATTGTAAATTGCAACCCCGTCACTGTTCGGCGGCAGGATATTGAAATAGATCACGCCATAGCCGTTGGTGTCACTGACCTTGAGGTCGGCGAACATCTCCTGCCCAGCCTTGGCGCCCAGTTTATAGTCGAAATATTCGTTTCCGGTTACAGTACCATTCACCATCGTACCGAAATTGCCCGGTTGGAATTTCACTTCTGCTGTCATCTGAGCGGAAACGCTGGCTCCGAAGGCCATTAACAGCGCTAAAGTTGCCATCCTTAACAATACTGAGATCTCCCATTTAGTTGGCGTCGGTAAACAACCCTACCACAACGAATTAGATTCGAAGAAATGGCTGGAACAGGCGCGGCATCAACTTGCTAAACTTCAGCGGAGCGTCGGTAACGGCCAGGCAAATGCAATCTTCGGAAATATCTGCCGTGGGCGTGTGATGGATAGATTGGTCGGCAATTTCGACATCGCCGCGGGCGAAGCGATCAATCTCATCTGAGAATGCACCCTGCAGGACCATCGTCAGTTCTATGCCATTATGGCTGTGATCCGGCACCGCTGCCCCGGCGGGGATAAACAACAACCGGGCGGTGGCTTCGCTGGTCGTGGGCAGGATTGCCTGTTTGACACCCATGCCGACGGGCTTCCATTTGATCGCGTTCACGTCGCCGCCAACATAGTCCTGCAGCGGTGCCGGAAGAACTGCACAAGATGGTCGCGCGGGTTTCGCCTTTGGTGCACCCTGAGCAATCAATGCCATTGTTGCCGCCAATGAACCGTCGCTCATGCTTGCAGTCGCATCTTGTTCCTGTAAAACGCATCCGCCAACTGCGTCAAAGCTTTCAGCGCGGGCGCGGCAGTGGTCGCAAAGAGATAGGTGCGTGGCGACCATCAGGTCGAACGCTTCGGGCAGATTGCCTGCGGCATAGGCCATCAGCAGGTCGTCTGTCAGGTGATGTTTAATCTCGTTTCTCATGCTCGTCATCTCAGTTCATCGCGTAGCGCAAGCGGTCCAGCGCCAGCCGTATCCGTGATTTGATCGTCCCCAAAGGTAACCCGGTCTGAGATGCGATTTCTCGATGGCTCAGATCTCCGAAGTAGGCCTTCTCGATCAGCTGTCTTTGCGCCTCGGGTAATGCCGCCATGGCATCACGCAGCTGCGCGGTTTCCTGTTGCAGCGCCAGAACATCTTCCTGTTCCGGCTCCGCCTCTGGCCCCCACCAGAGGTCTTCGGGTTCAGGGCGGCGTTGCTTTCGCAATACGTCAATGCGCTTGTTTCTTGCGATAGTGAACACCCAGGTCGCAACCGTTGCCCTTGTCGGGTCAAACAGATGCGCCTTGTGCCACAAGGTCGCCATGACCTCCTGCGCGCATTCCTCCGCCAGTGCAGCGTCTGACCCGGACTTGATTAGAAATGCCTTTATTCGAGGTGCAAAATGCTGGAACAGTTCAGCAAATGCGATCTGATCCTTCGCATCTCGGATGCGACGGACGTGATCCACCCATTCCTTTCTCGTGTCACAATCTTTGTTTTGTCCGTTCACCGATTTACCTTTGAATCGTTTGGCTCCGTGCACGGCACTTTTGACAGCAGGTTGTGCTGCCGCATCGTCCAAGGTCACGGTATCTATCTCGGTAAACATAACCTCATTACGTTGTCTGACCCAAGTTGGATCAGTCTGGTGCAAAAAATTTCATCCAAAACGAGCAGTATTTCGTAATGTATGATGTAGGGGCATTCGGAAATGGATGTCTTTTGAACAGTTTGCAGTCAGTACGGAACATCTGCGTTATGAACACTGTTGATCACATCGCGGGTCATACCTTTCATGGGCGCAAGGGTGCGATCGATAATTCGTTTCGCTATTCAATCGATTATGTTCTGTTTGACCCTGAAGCATGTGCCAAGACGCCCTTTTTGTTTTCGTTCAACAAGGTGAATCTGACCGGATGGCGAGATAGCGATCACGGTGGTGAGCCTGGTCGGGGTCGCGGCGCGATTTGGCTGCGTGAGTGTTTTGAGGCGCAGGGTATTCCTCAGCCGGATCAGATCACTCTGTTGACCCAACCGCGCATGCTTGGGCATGTGTTCAATCCCGTGAGTTTCTGGTTCTGCTTTGATGACGTGAATCAGCTCTATGCTGTGGTTGCTGAAGTGACCAATACTTATGGTACGCGTCACAGCTATCTGTGCCACAAACCCGATCATTCGCCCATCGCGTCAACTGATCGGATACTGGCTGACAAGTTGATGCATGTCTCGCCGTTTCAAGAAATTGAAGGGACCTATACGTTTCGATTTGATTATCGCGACGAGCGCGTGGGTGTCTGGATCGACTATGGCCGCGGCAGCGGGGGGCTGATCGCCACCCTGACGGGTCCACGCCGGCCGCTTAGCAACCGCATTATTCTGAAATCGCTCTGGCGCCGACCGTTCGGAGCGCGAAGGGCGGTGTTTCTGATCCACTGGCAAGCGCTTAAGCTATGGGTCAAGCGCGCCCGGTTCAGCCCCTTTCGCACCGCGCCCGTTCCTGATCAGCCGGTATCGCGTTCACATCAGTAAAGCCCTCCGCTTTGCGCAAGATCAAAGACGATCGCCTGTGGCATCGTTCAGATAACAGTGAACCGCGAACACGAGGAGTTGGGACATGTTGGAAATCTCGGCAAGAAAAATCGCCCAGGTTGCCATGATGGGGCGAGAGTTGAACCGGGCCGAGGGCGAGTTACGCGCATTCATCGAACGCATGAGCGAGGATGAACAAGCAGAACTGGTCGCCGTCATGTGGGTCGGTCGTGAGAGCTTCTTCGCTGAAGATCTGGCCGAGGCCATTGCTACCGCAAAGTCCGAGGCCTCAACCCCTTGCGCGGATTATCTGATAGGAACGCCGCATTTATCCGATCACCTGGAAAATGGGTTGGATGCGCTGGGAATCTCTGCCGAAGATGTTGAAAACGATCTGATGTAATCCCTGTTCTCGCGTTATGGCGTATGGGTTGGTCCGGATGCTGGCGCATCGGATTGGTTGATCCGCTTTCATTAAACAATATTAATGCGGCGTTCCTCCGAGGTTAATGTCGAGTTCTTTTATCAGGTTCATCAACAGCAACGATGAATACTGGAGGAATTCGACATGGCACACGTCAATACAACCGCGGCTGATTATCGGTCTCTTTTCTTCGGCCAGTTTGCGAACCAGCCTGAGGCCCCATCTGCATGGCAGCGTCGCAGAGTTTACAACAAGACGATCCGAGTGCTTGAAAAGCTCAATGATCATCAGCTTAGCGATATCGGCATCCCACGCGCTGAGATACGGCAGCGCGTATATCGAAACGTTTATCACAACACGCCCTATCAGGCCTGCTCTTAGGTACTGTCCGGTGCGATCCGAAAAGCAATCTATGTAAGTAAGCGCGAGGTAACGAATATGCTGGATAGCAACCCAAATCCGAAACAGAACGTGTCTAACAGTGCGCTGTTATTGTTCGATCAGGCGATGAGAATGCGCGCAATCCAAGCCGATATCGTTCGCGCCGGTCAAGAGCTGAACCGTCTTTCAGATTTCGAATTGTCAGAGCTTGGGCTCAATCGCTGCGATGTTGAAGCGGTGATAGCGCAATATATTTGACGGCTGTCAGCGACGCCACAATGTGATCAGCCGCTTCGCGTGTTCGAAGCGGCTGATTGCGTTTTAGGCAGTGTGGTCCGCGATTTGCAGGTGTTGCGCCAGTGTGTCGATCTCGTCCATCCAACCCTGTACCAGTTTCGGATCACTTGGCGCGGCGTGGACACCGGCAGGGATAGCACGGTTCAGGACGGCTTCGACTGCAAGGGACACCGGGATCGAAACCAGGCGTGCCATGGCCGTGCCGCGTTCGTCACCCCAAGCGTCCATGACATAGGTCTTATGCCAGACCTCAACGCCTTCTTTCTCGGCTTTCAGGCCCACACACAGAACCACGCGGTCGGGTTCGCCCTCGTCATAGGCGTTTTCTTCCCAGAACTGATCCGACATCTCTTTCAGGCGGGCGTCGCCTTCTGGCCCTGTGAGGGTCTCGATTTCAGTAAACACATCCGACCACGCGTCAGCCCAACCGTTCAGGCGCAGGGTGCCGCGGACGAATTCTTTGACCGGCCAGTGATCCTCGAACTGGTACTCGGCCTTAAACGGGATCGAGTCGCGGTTCGGGTAGACCTCGAAGCTTTCGGGCGTGGGCAGCGGGGCGATATAGCTGCTGATCGCGTCCCACGGGCGCGCGACGTCCAATGGGGCATAGTCGCGGATTGATTTCGACGGTGAGCGCAGCGCCTTTAGAACACCCAATGGAGACCAGCTGAACTTGTAGCGGAACGGGTTTGGGTTCTTCGGGATCCCGCCGCAATACGAGATAAAGCTTAGGTGGTTCTGGGGATCGAAGGCGCCCGAGGCGCGGTAGTCGGCGACCAGAGCATGCGCCATCAGGTGGTCGATCCCAGGGTCCAACCCGACCTCGTTGACCAGCGCGACACCTGCCTCGCGCGCCTTGTCGTCCAAAGCGCGCATCTCGGGCGCGATGTAGGAAGACGACACAAAGTTGGCCTCTTTCGAAATTGCCAGCTCTGCCAGTGGTACATGCCAGTCACCCGGCAGCATCGAGACGATGATGTCGCCCTTCTCAAGCACCGCGCCTAGGGCGTCGATGTCGAAGGCGCGGATGTCATCAGTCAGGTCTCCGACCTCGGCCTTGGCCTTGTCCACGGTCCGGTTCCAGACAGCGACCTTGTGCCCGCCTTCGATTAGGCGGCGCAGGCCGGGGATGGCCGACAGGCCGGTGCCACACCAGTGAATCGTCATCTCTCAGATCCCTTCGATATGTGTTTTGTAGGTTGCCTCAGCCCGCCCCCAGACACCGCTGTCCAGATCGGTCAGCGTCAGCAGGGACGGTAGCAATTGCGCCGCGTAGTCTTGCGAGCTTTCGACGGGCAGCATCGACGGCAAATTGTCGATGGCCATCACATCCATGACCGGGTTGGTCGCCACGCGCAAAGCAGGGGCGTTCCATGAGGTGGCACGGTCATAGACCGGCACTGGGTTGTAATCGCTGTCCGGGTCGCAGGCCACGTCGCCGATGGCCGTCAGACTGCGTTTTGCGCTCAGAGCATCGCGCGGGACAAAAACCGGGGTGCCCGGTCGGGCGAAGATGCAGTTCAGGAAGAGATCATGATCAAGGATTTCGGGAAATGGCCCGCCGCTGGACGTCTCGGCAATGTCCCATTTGGTGACGGCAACCCCCATGGCCTCGCACATATCGGCGGCGCCGGTGCCGACACGGCCTAACGCGCCGATAACGATGGCGCGGGGACGCTCGGCTCCTGTAGCATCCAGTTCGGCCATCAGTTCAGCATTCAACGCGTCTTTGTTGGCATAAACACCAACGGGTGGGCATTCCTGCCCGCGTTGCTGCGCTGCCCATGTCTTCAGTGTAACCGCAGCCCCGGCGTAACCGGCCCAATAGCCAAAGGCAGCAACCCTGCGGCCATCTGCGTCCACCAGATATTCCAAGTCATAAAGCGTGCCGCCACCGGCCTTAAACCGCCGCAACAATTCGCGTCCAGAATGCTGACCCTTATAAGCATGGCCAAACATGATGTGGCGGTGAGGCAAGGGCGTGCCATCCTCGGGCAGCTCTTTCAAGCCAAAGACGATTGCGTCAAGCGGGGCTTCTGGCCACGAATTCTCGGACGCGATTTCGCAACCTGCCTGTCTGTAACCATCCAAAGGAATAGCCCGTACAGAGCTTTTTTCGACCGTCACACGAATGCCTGCAGCGATCAGTGCGGCGGCACCTTCAGGGGTAAGCCCGACCCGTTCCTCGTTCGGGCGCTGTTCCGCCCGGACCCAGAGATGTGTCATCATACTTCCTTTTGTCAGAGCATTCCGGCGGCGCGCACCGCCTGAACCGATGGCCGAGCCTCCATCGCCTCGCGGAAGGCGATGATCTTGGGAAAGGCCGAAACGTCGACGCCGTCACCTTCCAGCCAGCTACAGACCACATAGAGGTAAGCGTCGGCTAGCGAGAGTGTCTCACCCAACACGAACGGACCACGCAGCCCGTTTGAAACGATATAGCCGCATGACTCGGTCATCGTCTGGGGTACCTTGTCCTTCATGTCCTTCCAACTGGCCTTCTTGTCCGCCCAACGAGGCCCGCGCAGTTTGTGCGCGTGGTTCACATGCATGGTCGAGGCCAGATAATACATTACCTCCCGCATTCGCGCTGCCATCACGGGATCTGCCGGAACCAGCCCGACCTCGGGTGCTTTGGCGGCAACAAACTCCAGCAGGGCGCCGGTTTCAGTCAAAATGCCACCATCAACCGCAAGCGCAGGTACACGGCCTTTGGGATTAATTTGTCTGTACGCAGGCTTTGTCTGCTCACCCCCGGCGAAATCAAGCTGCACGGCTTCATATTCCAAACCGGCCTCTTCCAGCGCAATCGCCACAGCGACTGAGATTGTGCGGGGGGCAAAATAGAGCTGCATCCGAGCCTCCTTACAGGTGGGTTTGGGCAAAATGCCGATCTGGTGCTTCCAGATGGGGCACTGCATTGAACAGGACCGGGCTCAGCTGTGAACCGATTGGGTGCAGACGATGCATCGACGTATTCATGATGGCAAGCGCCACCCGTGCCATCGAAGTGATATCCAGCATCATAGCCTGCCGGACCACCATCGAGATCAGCCCCCCGGATGTCACAACAATCGCGGGCCCGCCTTCGGTCCCGATGTCGCGCAACGCGTCGCGGACGCGGGTTTCAAATTCGACGAAGGTCTCTGGCGGGTTTTCAATTTCGCCATTGGCCCAAGCGGTAAATGTCTTGGGAAGATGTTCCACAAACTCTTCGCGGTCGATTGGAATCGCCACGCCATGTTGCTCATGAAACAGCTGCGCGAGGGTGAAGTATTCAATTTCGTTGAGGCGCGCGTCGTGCACAGGTTCGGCCAAACCCATGCTGGCTGCTGTCTCCATATGACGTGTAAGGGTGCCACAATAGACCCGAGGGTGATGGGCCTGGGTATCTTTCAGATGCGCACCCAGCCAACGCGCTTGCTGGTGGCCCAGATCGCTGAGCCTGTCGTAGCTATTCTCGTCCCGCGCGGCGGTGTTGGCCTGCCCGTGACGCACCAATGTAATGAATGACATTTCGAACCCTCTTGCGACGAAGTCTTAGGGCAGCTTCGCGTTCGGGGCCAGAGGGGTTTGGGGAAAAACTGCATCAATTCACGCCCCTCCCTTGCGAGCTAATCTGACGGGCGTATTGTGCATTCTGGTTGATCGGGGGAATGTAATGGCAGTCGACGAAAAACGGTTTCTGGAAGATCTGCATAAATTACGGCAGTTCGGAGCTTCTGGCGTGGGCAAAGGTGTCATTCGGCCTGCTTATTCTGAAGCTGACATTGCAGCCCGTCATTGGCTGGCAGGCCGCATGGCCGAAGCCGGGTTGACCCCCCATTTCGACCCGGTTGGAAACCTTTTCGGATTAGCTGAAGGACCGTCGCTGTTGATGGGGTCGCATTCAGATAGCCAACCCGAAGGCGGTTGGCTGGATGGCGCATTGGGTGTGATAGCGGCGCTTGAGGTCGCGCGGTCCAGTGAGCAACCTATTTCAGTTGTCAGCTTTCAAGATGAAGAAGGTCGGTTCGGTGTCACAACGGGCTCGGCGGTTTGGTCTGGCGAATTGGATCTGGAACGGGCAGATGAGCTGACTGATCATACCGGAGAGACCTTTGGTTGCGCGCGCGCGTCGATGGCGGATTGTGCCGCTAGTTTCGTCGACCCGGGTCGGTTCACCGGGTTCATCGAAATGCATATCGAACAAGGCCCCTCGCTTGACACGCAGGGTGACCAGATCGGTGTTGTTACCGACATCGTCGGCATTCGCGATATGGTGATTCAGTTTGTTGGCCAGCAAAACCACGCAGGTACAACGCCCATGCACCTGCGACGCGATGCATTTCAAGCGCTGTCCCTATTCAATTCACGCCTTAATGACCAGTTTCGTAACGTGGTAACGCCGCAAACAGTCTGGACTATTGGGCATGTAGACCTGCATCCCAGCGCGTCCTCAATCGTGCCGGGCCGCGTGCGTTTCTCGATGCAGTGGCGCGATGGAGATGCAGATCGGCTGGCAAAGATGGAAGAGATCATTCGCAACACCGCGAGCGATATCGCCGCACAAACGGGTGTGGAGCTTAGCTATGGATCCCTTCTGGGCTTAGAGCCTGTGGCGATGGATCACAAACTTCGCAAAGCGCTGGAAGCGGCTGCCGAGCAGATCGCGCCAGGCCGGTGGCGACGGATGCCATCAGGGGCTTTGCATGATGCAACCAATGTTTCGCGCATGATGCCGGTTGCGATGCTGTTTGTCCCGTCAATTGGTGGAATCAGCCACGATTTTGCCGAGGATACAACCGAAACTGACCTGGTTGCCGGCTTGAAGGTTCTGGATTGTGCGGTTCAGAAACTGAGGTCATGAATGTGATAAGGTGCTGTAAGATCTGAGCTTCTACCTTCGTATGGTCTGGGAAGGATTGGAAAAGCAAAGCAGTAAGTTAGGCGCGATCTAAAGAGTGTTGCTTAATGGAAAAAAGTTTCCTATAGGAACATTATTAAAGCATACACTCGCATACGAGCCTGGCCAGTCCTTGGTCTGCCATCGAAAACCGGGGCTGAATCGTTGCAAAATATTCAGCTTGGGTCAGACTGACGGGATAGCTTCTGTTCACTATATAATTAGAAGGTAGCCATCATGACATCCTTAAGACGCACGCCTCTTCACGCTTTGCATGTTGAGTTGGGTGGTAAGTTGGTTGATTTTGCTGGGTGGGAGATGCCTGTTCAGTATCCATTGGGG